>JAJDAG010000134.1 GCA_029262005.1 Candidatus Zhuqueibacterota bacterium
TTGCGCACTGTTTCTGCATATTCACGCTGTTCTTTCGACAGGTCGGTTTCGAGAAGAATACCGGTCATGCCGATGACGCCGTTCATGGGCGTGCGGATTTCATGGCTCATATTGGCGAGGAATTCGCTCTTGGCTTCACTGCCGGCCAAGGCCTCATCTCTGGCCTGCTCTAGTTCTTGATTGGCAAGGTAAAGTTCCCGACTTTTTTGCTCAAGAAGCTGCTCAGCGGCCTTTCGGGCTTTCCTTTCCCGTTCAAAATATCTCTTAAAATCGACCGTATCCATTTTCAAACCTTATATTTTGGTTAATTCAAACCGCACGTACGAACCGGGTTTTTCTCCCATGTCAAGTTTTACTACTGCAATTTTTTCATTGAAATGGTTAATGCAACCATGAATCAAACCATGGGCAAAATCCCCAAGTCCGCGTTCGGATCGATATATCATGGTCAGAGATCCGTTATTTTGTTCACATTCAAAGTGTGGAAGTTCTGCATCAGAATACAGCTTTCTAACTTCAACATGAATGCAATTTTCAATACTTTGCAGAAAATCAAAACAGGAATTTACACCTTGAAAAAATTGAGGGTACTCTTCTGCAAATTTAGTGAAAAGATGTTCCCCGAATGTGAAAAGTAAGTCCGAAACAGGAATATTGGTTTTCTTATTAAGAGCAGCCAGAAGCTGTACCATCTCTTGATGATCATAAGTTCCAACGGCAGTATAAGCACCTCCAGATGGAAGATCAGAATTTGTCATTATTTCATCTGCCGTTTCAAAACCAAACTTTGCCTCTACAAGCTCAATAAATTCAGTGAATACAATGCCCTTCATTTTTCTACTCCGCGTTAATAATTGCAAGATTTACCGGTTTGAATTGCCTGATTTATTGATTTGAAACCAAATTCAGCGTGATTCATGCATTCCTCAAACAACTCGACTAAGAAGTCCGGGTTGTCTTCATCTACACATTATATTAATTCTCTTATGTTTTTTTTGCATCGCTCCCTGATGCATCAGTATCAATTTTAACGTTGTCTGTTGTAAAGTCACAACAGGCATTGGCGGTAAAAGCACTGCCGGTAGAAGTTGCATCACAATAACCTCACTCAGCGCGACTGTAAGCAGCACGGCAGTGAACATAGACCACATTTTATTTTTAGCAGACAGATATTTCATAAACCAAGCTCACTTCGGCCCTCAGAGTTGAGGGTCGTTAGTAAATTTTTGCATCAACGTTTCGATGCTTCCAAGGGATATTTCTTCTCAATTTCTCAACTGGAATTGATATTGTACACTGTTTTCTAATATCGTGCAAAAGAGCTGTAATGTTAACAGTTTATTGGTGCTGAAAGGCTGTTTTTGAAAGCAGTGGCTAATTGCGTGCCTGAAAGGAAAGATAATTTGTTGTGTTAAAAGGTAGAGTGGCGTTGGCAGGAAATCTTCAATTGGCGTGCAAAACCTTCGCCTTGCACACCAATGGGTCTGGACTGACTTAAGCTGGTTTATCTCAGCAGGAGCATCTTGCGCGTTTGCGAAACAGCGCCTGCCTCCAGTTTGTAAACGTAAAATCCGCTGGAAACCACTTCACCAGCATCACTGTGGCCATTCCAGTTCACGCGGTAGCTTCCCTGAATTTGCTTCTCTTGCACCAATGTGGCCACTTTTTGTCCGCGCATGTTGAAAACAATCAGGCTGACATCTGCGTCCGTCGGCAGCGAGTAGGTCAGTGTGGTTTCCGGATTAAACGGGTTCGGGAAATTTTGTTCAAGTGTAAATGTTTCAATTGACGTATCTGACAGTTTTTCAACAGACACGATAACACCGCTGTTATTCGACTGTCCCGGTGTGGATGTTGCGTAATAAACCAGATCAACGCCACCATCCGGGGTGCGGCCGTAGGAAGTGTCCGGCGTTTGTACGCCGAAAGTGAATGTGTCGATTGCGACCGTGTCCGTGCCGGAGTCAAAAAAAAGGCCGAGAAACTCGCCGGACTTTCCCAGTTTGAAATTCGCGTGAATGCCGGGAACGTTGCCGTCATTGTCAGCCCAAATCAGCATAAATTCACCTGAGCCAAGAATCGAGTCGGGCAACGCCCACGCGGTTGGCTCTGCGGCATCATCTGTCATATAGTAACCCGCCAGGTTGACAGGATCGAACCCGTCATTGTACAACTCTATCCAATCATCGAAGCCACCATCAGACGGATCGGCAATGGTTTGGGCGTTATCAGCCATTAGTTCGTTGATGGACAGCCTGGCACCAATGATGATTGTGCGACCGGTATTTGTTGCGGCTGGTGTGGCTGGTGAGTAGAAAACGAAACTGCTGCCACCATCCGGGTTTCTGCCGGATGAAACATCCGAGGTCTGGGAACCGAAAAAGCGCGCATCCACCAGCACTGTGTCACTGCCGGTATCAAAGTACAAACCAATAAACTCGCCACTCTTACTAAGTGAAAAGTTGGTGTGCATGCCACCTACACCGCTGTCTTTATCCGCCCAAACCAGTTTGTACCCGCGCGACTCAATGAGGCTGTCGGGAAACGGCCACATGGTCGGGTTTGCCGGATCGTCTGTCAAGTAATAATTGGTGAGGTCCAGGTCGAAAGTCATTCCGTTGTAAAGCTCTACCCAATCATCGAAACCACCATCCGACGGATCGACAATGGTAGTTGCATTGTCTGCCATGAACTCGTTGATCAATAAGTTTGGTAGCGCCACACTTGTCTGGTTCGATTTTCCGGGAGTCGCATTGCCAAAATGCTTGAAGCTTTGACTGCCGTCAGTGATTCTTCCGTAAGAAATGTCGGAGCTTTGTTGCCCGAAAGTGAGAGTGTCAATTGCGGTAAACCCACCGCCGGTCTTGAAATAGAGCCCAACAAATTCGCCGTTTTTACCCAGAGAAAAATTGGTGTGCAAGCCAACCTCACCACTGTCTTTGTCCGTCCATACCAGTAAAAAACCACCCGCCGGAATGGTCACAGTTGGAAATGGCCACATTCCGGGTGTACCCGCATCATCGGTTAAATAGTAACCGTTGAGTGTCAGAGCCGCGCCACCACCATTATAAATTTCAACCCAGTCCTCGAAATTGTTGTCGGTAATATCAATGACAGTCGACTGGTTGTCTGCCATAAATTCGTTGATAACCAGTGATTGTGCAAGTAGTGTTGAGTTGAGCGCCACTGCGGTCATACACCAAAGCAAGGTAGTTTTCATTAGGTGTCCCTCCCTATATTCATTGTGTTCGGTTATTATTTCCAGGGTGTTGCTCTATAATTTGATTGGCCTTGCAAATTGCCGCCTGGAATTAGTGAAATATACCAAAATGGCAATTAAAAAAAAAGAGAGTTTGTGCTGCTTTCAATGCACATTTATGTATAAAGTCAGCGTCGGATAAAAAACGCTAAGTTTGAGAATCAAGCAGAGAAAACGGGCACTTGCCAATGGGCACTATATTGGCGGCACCTGGCTATTCTTTTTGAACGTTCAGACGCCCGCTTGCCCAAACCAGCAGCACTCACAAATTGCTCGTCAGGTTGGCCATCACACTACCAAATTTTATCTGAGAATCAGGCTGAACATCGGCATTTGATTTGATAACCCGGTTGTTGACAAATGTGCGGTTCTTGCTTTCCAAATCATTGACTTGAACGATTCCCTGACGGATTGAGATACAGGCGTGTTGCCGGGAGATTGTATGATTGTCTATTACAACATCACACTCGGATGTCCGTCCTACTACATTGAGACCTTCTGCCAACACGACTTTTTTCTTGAGGTCTTTGAAGTCCAGGATATAGCCGGGTGGCGTAGTGGCTTTCTTTTGAGGAGGAGCGGGTGTTTGATATAGGGTTTTTGTGACAGGGTTTGATTTTGATTTATTTTGTGAATCGACTATGACCGTAATTTTTCGGCTCTGCTCTTGCTTGTTTTTTGACGAATTCACTGCAGATTCATCCAGTGCCTCTCTGTATTGGTGATTCGAGTGTTTCGTTGCTGAGTCTTTCTGAACGACAAAAAAGAAATCGAGCCTGTTGCCGAATGTAATTAAATGAATGTTCGACAGACGCTCTTTTTTCCGCACTCTTTCGCCATCTATCCTGGTTCCGTTTTGGCTCTTTAAATCTTCGAGATAGTAGCATTTTCGCATTCCATCATAATAAAGACGCGCATGTCGCCTCGAAACAAATCTGTGCGATAGCACAATTGAATTTTCAGAGCCCTTGCCGATTGTCACTTCTTTTTCTATTGAAAACTCTTTGCCGGCCAGATTGCCGGTCTTACCAATTAACCTGGCTTTCATCCTGAAATCTCCTGAAAATGAATACCACCGCTATGCAGCATTTTTATTGCAGATTAACCTTGTTTTATTTGATCGGGCCCCTTGCCCTGTATTTGACATGGTGCTGAAAATAGATTTTCGCGACCCACCTTTGCAATTATGGTACCAAACATAAGGTGCCCAGATAGCTGAAGAAATAGTGATTCTGCAGCTATTAAAAGCCTTGTTGCCTTCAATTCTGTCATTCAGTTTTGAATTTTTTGATGAATTGTCAACGGAATCAGCAATTGGATTGTCAATTGCAAACCTTGTTTGTTCTGCAAGATTGCAATACACATTTTTGCAAAATGAAGTTTCACAATGTCCTGAAAGTGGTAAGCAATTCTCCGCATGATAGCCTGGAAAAAGGCATGCCTCAAATGTTTTCGGTTTGAAAATCTGTCTTCGATTGTGCGAGCCAGTTCACCGGTTTTAGAATCGCAAACGCTCCACGGAATATCACTGGATTCTATTTCTGGCACATAACTTGCCGTCAAGCACATGTGTTATGTCAGAGAGCTCGCCACGATATCAAACCAGGCGAGGCACCTGCCGGGTGTAACATTGGGGGGCGCCACCTCTTTAAAAAATCTTTAAGCAATCGTCTTGAACCACATCAGGGAAAGATTCATGAAAAATGACAACCAGACTTCACGGCAGATCCTTTTATTGGCTATTTGTATCATGCTCGGATTGGCCTGTGCCAGAACCCAAAACAGCATGGGCCCCGGCAATAGTAATATGGGGCCGCTTCCTTTAGGCGCTAATTTCGCCAGCATCCAAAGCAATATTTTAACTCCGAAGTGCGCAGTGTCCGGTTGTCACGTGCAAGGCGGTGGGCTGCCGTCATTCGAGAACGGGCTTGCGTACAACAATTTGGTTGGGGCCGTGACTGCCGGTTATGCTCCCAACCTGCGCGTAAGAGCTGGTGACCCGGCCAATAGCGTCATGTATCAGAAGGTTACCGGTGGCAACGGTTTCGGTGGTGCCATGCCTCCGGGCGGTAGTCTGACTCAATCGCAAATGGACACGATTAGAGCCTGGATTTTGCTTGGCGCTAAAAACGATGCGCCTTCTGCCGCCGGCGCCGGTGCTACTCTGAATCAGCTTCAAGCTACCCTATTTACGCCAAACTGCACCGGCTGTCATACCGAGGCGACGCCACGACCTAATGGCGCACCCTTTTCGTTACAAAATGTCAATTCAACTCATGCCAATCTCGTTAACGCCAGATCTCTGCGCAGCGTCAAGGCTGACTCGATTCGGGTCGTGCCGGGCCGGTCAGATTTGAGTTATCTGGTCAGGTTGGTGCAAGGAAACGGCGATGCGCCAACACCGCAAATGCCGCCTCTGGCAACTGGAAATAGTTTAACCAGTGCGCAAATTCAAACCATCCAAAGCTGGATCAACGCCGGCGCTTTAAATAATTAGGCGCCTTGGCAATTAACATTTGGAATGTATTGGGGATTTTGGTTTTCCCCGATCAAAGACATTGCGCTTAACGCCGGCTTGTTCGGATTAGGAGAAATTAGAATGTTCAGAATTGTATGGACCAGGCTATCTTATTTAATTATGGGCTGTCTTGGCGTTATGTTCTTGCATTGTGACGCTGACACTTCCTTGAATTATACTGCAATCGACGATACACCACAGTTAACCCAAAACGATGTGCAAACACTGATCACCCAGGGGGTTGACATGGCGCGACAGAGTGGGCAAAATGCTGTCATTGCCGTTGCAGATCGCTGGGGAAATCCGCTGTCGGTCTTTGTTATGACCGGCAGCGCCGGCTCGGACATCGATCCGAATTTTGGCGCCATTGCCAAGGCGAGGACTGCTGCCATGCTCAGCACAAACTACTCCGCTTTGACAAGCCTGACCGCGTGCTGGATAACGCGGGCGACTTTTCCGCCGAATCAACCCAACACCTTGTTACAGGGCCCTTTATTCGGCGTTGGGTTTTCAAGTCTCAGCGGCAGTGATATTTACAATACGACGCTGCCGGGGCAAACAACGACGGGGCAGCCCGGACTTACAGGTGTTCCCGGAGGCGTGCCGGTATATAAAAACAATCTGCTGGCCGGGGGATTGGGAATCAGTACGTTTTCCAATGCGGCCGGCTTGTCGGCGAATTTTTTGGTTACGTGCGGGGGAACTTTCCCGGATGAAAGTATCGCGCTGGGCGCTGTCAACGGCTACTCTGCATCGTCAGATAAACTGGCAAATAACATTTTTCTCGATGGAATCCAATTGGCTTTTGCCGCAACAACTCCTGCGGCAGCGAATTTTACCTTAGCGCCCGCCGATCTGGCCAACATGGGAAGTTTTCTTCCAAACTATCCCTTGTCGGGAAATGCGAACATCCCTGTGCAGGGATTTGTCAACGGCTTTCAGCCGCGAAGCGGTAGCAATTTGACCGCCGCTGAAGTGCAAATAATGGTTGATCAGGCCATTGCTGAGGCAAATAGAATTCGTTCAACCTTGCGCAGACCCATTGGGCTGACCGCTCGCTTTACCATTGCCGTGACCGATTTGGATGGCAGCGTGCTCGCGCTTTACCGCATGGCCGATGCCCCGGTATTCAGCACGGATGTAAGCGTGCAAAAAGCCAGAACCGCTGTTGTTTACAGCGATCCAAATATGGCATACGGCAGTCAAATCAGAGCGGTTATGGGGCTTCCGGCCGGCCAACCTTTTGCTGTTTCAACCCGGGCAGTTGGGTTTTTGGCAGGTCCGTTTTTTCCCCCTGGAAAAGGACAACCTGGTGGCGGCGCCTCTGTTTCGCCCGGTCCTTTGTATGTTTTGGATCCGGTGGTTCCGGCCAACTATAATCGTTTTCAACAAAATTTGCAGTTGGATCCGTTCGGGAACGGCTTGACGCTGTTTGGCGGCGGCGTGCCGCTTTATAAAAATGGGCAATTGGTTGGCGGCATTGGCGTTAGTGGTGATGGCGTCCGCCCCGACGATATGGTTGCATTTGCAGGTGCCTTCGGTTTTCAGGCGCCGGTGCAAATTCAGGCTGACCAATTTTTCTACCAGGGAGTCAGGTTGCCTTATGTTACTTTCGAGCGCAATGTTTACGTTAACTAAAGCCATACAACACAGCCATTATTCATGTTTGAAATTGCTTTTGCTCAGCTTTATTTTGCTGTCGTCTGGCCCAGTTAGTGGGACTTCTCTGCTAGAATCAAATACCAACCCGGCAGATTCCATCCAGGCTGTGAAAAAAGACGTTGTCCACTTTGTGCCCGTCACGGACCGCTGGCGCGCTATTAAGTCACCGCCTTACCAATTGAATGTTCAGGGGCATATTTACGATCCGTACAACCAGAATCTGCTGAAGGGTGACTATCCGATTATCGGTCAGAATGTTTTCTTAGTCCTGACTGCCGGTGCCAATAATCTTGCTGAAGTCTCACGTGCTCCAACCATGACGGCCATCAGCACACGAAATCCGCAAAACCCGCAATTCTTTGGCAATGGCGACAGCTTTTCTTTCAGCGAAAATATCGCATTGTCCCTGGAATTGTATGAAGGAAATACCGCATACCGGCCGCGTGATTTCGAGTTCAAGGTTACTGCCGCAGTCAATATGAACTATGTTACTGCCAGTGAAATCAGCGTGGTCAACCTCGATGAAAGGCAGGGAACAAGCCGCTACGACGACAATTTCGGGTTTCAGGAACTGTTTTTAGAAAAACATTTATTCAACATAAGCGACTACTACGATTTTGTCTCGCTTAAGGGCGGAATTCAAAAATTCAACAGCGATTTTCGTGGTTTTATTTTTGAGGATTTTAATCTCGGCGCCCGGCTGTTTGGCAATGCTGCATCCAACCGCTATCAGTACAATCTTGCATATTTTTATATGCTGGAGAAAGACACGAACAGCGGTTTGAATACTCTATTTGGAAATCGCGACCAGGAAGTGCTGATTGCCAATTTGTACAAACAGGACTTCCTCACATTGGGGTACACGACCCAGTTGAGTCTGCATTATAATCACGACAAGCCGAGTTCTTATGTCGATAATAACGGCATCCCAGTTCGGCCGGCCATTATTGGTGCCAGTCAACCGCACGATATCAAGGCATTTTATCTTGGCTGGGCTGGAGATGGCCACATTGGACGACTCAACATCACGCACGCTTTTTATCAGGTTCTGGGCGCGGACAGCTTCAACTCACTGGCCGGGCGGCGGATCAACATCAACGCGCAAATGGCAGCTTTGGAGCTTACTTTCGATAAGGATTGGCAGCGGTTTCGTCTGTCGGGCTTCTTTTCTTCGGGCGATAGCAACCCGTTTGACGCTAGCGGCCGTGGCTTTGATACGATTCTGGATTTGCCGTTTTTTGCCGGTGGCCCGTTCAGCTATTGGAACAGTCAAGCCATTCGAATTTTCGGCGTCGGCCTGACGAGCAGACAAAGCCTCGTCCCCAACCTGCGCAGTAGCAAAATTGAAGGCCAGGCGAATTTTGTTAATCCTGGCCTGCTGCTGGCCAATGCCGGATATGAAGCCCAATTGACGCCCAAAATGAAGCTGGTTGTGAATGCCAATTTTTTGCGCTTTGCCAGCACCATGCCTTTTACTTTTTTCGCGAATCAAAGAATTCGAAAAAACATTGGGCTGGATTACGGCCTTGGCATCCTGTACAGGCCATTTTTGAACAACAATGTCCGGTTTAAGTTCGGTGTTACGGCATTAACGCCTTTGGCTGGATTTAATGATTTGTTTGACTCACCCGGAACACAGTTTTCTGTTTTAACATCCATGAATTTTACGTTTTGATTTGTAAAGAATACAAAAAATATTGAACCGGATTTACTATTGAATACCGAACAGAGGTTTTTCAAGTGAAAAGAATTGTATTTTATTCCTGTTGTCTGTCGCTTTTATTTTGCTGTCAATTGTCGGGGCAAAATAACGAAAAAAAGAATGTGAAAGGCAAAGGTGTTCGCCGTATTCGGCAAACAACGGAGTCTGCCAATCGAAAAAGTAAGGGATGTTTGACCTGCCACAAAGGCATTGAAAATATGCACCGGTCTTCGGTGGTCAAATTGGGTTGTGCCGATTGCCATGGCGGCAACCCCCGGGCCAGAACCGTTGCGGCGGCACACGTTAAACCAAGGTATCCTGAGAAGTGGAAGACTTCAGCCAATCCTGTGCGTTCATTTACGCTATTGAACAAAGAGGATCCTGAATTTATAAAATTTGTCAATCCCGGAGACTTGCGCATCGCGGATGAAACCTGCGGCTCCTGTCACCCCCGGGAGGTCCTGAATTCAAAAAAGAGCATGATGGCGACTTCCGCTTTATTTTGGGGGGAAGCTGCTTACAACAATGGTATTGTTTCCACCAAAAGATCTATTTTCGGTGAAAGTTACAGTCGTGATGGTGTGCCACAAATCATTATGAACGTGCCGGCGCCTACTGTTGATGAAATGAAAAACAAAGGCGTGTTGCCGTTTGTCGCACCTTTGCCCCGGTGGGAAATCACACAGCCCGGCAACTTGTTCCGGGCGTTTGAGCGCGGGGGAAAGGTTTCGCGCATAAACCCATCCAACATTGGCAGTCCGGATCCGGAAGCAGAGCCGGGGAAGCCGGACATCAAATTAAGCGATAGGGGTTTGGGCACACAACTGAGTATCAGTTCACCGGTGCTTGGTTTGCACAAAACCCGATTGAATGACCCGCATTTATATTTTTTGGGCACCAACGAACAACCCGGAGATTATCGCTCTAGCGGCTGTACGGCCTGCCACGTGGTTTATGCCAATGATCGGTCGGCGTTTCATTCCGGGCCTTATGCCAAATATGGCCATCTTGGCAAGAGTCAGACCCGCGACAAAACCATTTCCAAAAAAGAGGAAGGTCATCCGCTGAAACATGAGTTTACCACCAGCATTCCTTCCAGCCAGTGCATGGTGTGTCACATGCACCAGCCCAATGGGTTTTTAAATACTTACTATGGTTTTCAGTGGTGGGATTATGAAACAGACGGTGAAATGATGTATCCAAAAAAGCAAAAATATTTGTCTGATGAAGAAACCTTTGCCTTGCTGGATGCCAATCCTGAAGAAGCCGTGTTGCGAGGGAAATGGGGGGACAAAAAATTTCTCACCAATGTCAGCAAGCTGAATCCGCAATTAAAAAAAACACAATTTGCCGATTACCACGGTCACGGCTGGATATTCCGGGCTGTGTTTCACAAAGATCGCAAAGGCAACCTGCTGGATGAAAACAGTAAAAACATTCCGTGGGAGTCAGAGCATAAGTTCCATGGCGTGGTTCCTATTGTCGGGCAAGAACTCTATTGCGACGAATCGTGTCGCAATACGCAAAAGGCGGTGCATTTAAAAGACATTCATTTGGAAAAGGGCATGCACTGCGTGGACTGCCATTTTGAGCAGGATGTGCATGGCTCAGGAAAACTGCATGACGAATTTCAGAATGCAGTAGAAATAAAATGCGTCGATTGCCACGGTGATGTTAATTACTACGCCAAACTGCGTACTTCCGGAGTGGCTGCGCCGGAAGGTGGCACGGATTTGACTTTGCTGAATACGCCGTTTGGAGAGCCCAGGTTTGAAGTGGATGGCAATATCAGAATTCAACGCTCCATGCTTGCGGATACTCTGGTTTGGGAAATTAGCCAGGTAAAAGCCTCGATAGAGCCAAATTCCAGCGATTATAATCCTAAATCACGGGCCGCCAAACTTGTGGCCAAAGGTGGTGGAGAATTTGAGCCCGGTGCTGTTATGAATGATAATTTGTTGGCGCATTCCAGCAACAAAATTGAATGCCAGGCCTGCCATACCGCCTGGACAACCAACTGTTTCGGTTGCCACTTGCCGCAAAAAGCCAACTGGAAAAAGAGCATGAATCACTTTGAGGGGACAACCACCCGCAACACGATCACTTACAATCCACAGGTTTTGCGCGATGGTGGTTTTATGTTGTGCATTAGCGGCGGCACTTCCGGCAATAAAATCACAACAGCTCGCCCCAGCGCTGATGTGCTCTTGAGTTCAAGAAATGCAAATCGCGAACAAATTTACATGCAACAAACACCCATTTCTGCGCCGGGTTTCAGCAGCCAGGCATTCAATCCGCATTTTTCACACACCATGCGCAAAGCGGAAGCCAAGACTTGTTCCGATTGTCATATTTCTGAAAAAAATGACAACAATGCCTGGATGGCTCAGATGCTGCTTCAGGGCACGAACCTGGTTAATTTTATGGGAAAGTATGTTTACGTGGCTGAAGGACGGGAAGGTTTTGAGGCAGTGAAAGTCACTGAAACCGATGAGCCGCAGGCCGTAATCGGCAGCAATTTACAGAAACTGGCTTATCCGGATTATTACGAAAAACACCGCACCGGGGACAGAGAATTGCAGACGGCATTTCATCACGGCGGCTCTTACGTGCGCAGTTTGCAATTGCGCGGCGAGTATCTGTTCACCGCGAACGGCGCAGATGGTTTTCGGGTTTTTGATGTTGCTAATATCGACAACAAGGGGATTTCAGAGCGAATTGTTTCCGCGCCGGTTTCACCATTGGGGCAGGACACTCAGGTCAAGAGCCGGTTTGCAACCGCGGTTGTGCTACCGACAAACAACGGCATCGACACCAGAAGGAAATCAGTAATTGAGGATCCGAAAAATGAAGAGCAGCCTATTCACCCGCTTTTCAGCTATGCCTACATCACGGACAGATACGAGGGGTTGATCATCGTGGATGTGATGAACCTGGTAGATGGCGATCCGCGCAACAACTTTCTGAAACGCGCAGTAACTTTTAACCCCAATGGGATATTGCGCGGCGCTGTAAATTTGGCCATTGCAGGCAACTATGTTTACGTTTTGTGTAAAGTAGGGTTGGTGGTGGTCAGCATTGAGAATCCGCGCAAACCGAAAATAGTCGGCTCGGTTCGTTCGCCGAAATTAAAGAGGCCTTTGGCCATTTCCATTCAGTTTCGCTACGCTTATGTTTGCGATAAAGAGGGTGTGAAAACGCTGGATATAACGGACCTGGAAAGGCCCCGGTTGGTCGAAGACAGCATCGTTCGGGTGAAAGGCGCCAGTGATATTTATGCCGCTCGTACTTATGCCTACGTTGCCGCTAGAAAAAATGGCCTGCTGATAATCGATATTGAACGGCCTGATTCAATTTTTGTAAAGCAGAAAGTTACCGCAAATGGCCGAATAAATGACGCCCGCGGGGTGAGGGTTGCTTCAACGAACAATTGTGTTTTCGCCTATGTTGCAGATGGCAAGAATGGCCTGCGCGTGCTGCAATTAACTTCTCCGCAAACACCCGGGCACCTGGGCTTCAGTCCCGAAGTAAAGCCTCTGCTGATCGCAACACGCAAAACCCGTGGCGTGGCTTTGTCAATTTCAAAAGGGCTTGACCGCGATCGCGGCGTTGATGAAAGTGGTAACCAAATCAGTGTGTTTGGCCGACTGGGTTCCAGGCCGTTTAACCGCGAAGAGCAAAAGGCATTTTATCTGAATGATAAAGGCCGGGTTTATAAAGTTTCTGATGATTATTGGAAGCGATTTATAAAATAGGGACAGAGAATTGTCAGGTTTGCTGCATTTCAACGATGAATGCCAGGCAAGCGCGCGCCAGGTTAATTTATTTTGTGTGAGGTTAACGTGCAGGTGTTTGTAAAGTTTTATTTTTTAATGCCTTCTCTCAAATTTGTGATCGTTGAATTCCGGATTTTCTGCTCAGGGTCATTCTTAATATTCGTCAGTGGCCTGGCCGCAATTTTATTGTTAACTCAACCGGCCCCTGCGCAGTCAAAAAAATACACTACTTTAGGTTACCGGGGCTGCGGCACAGAACAAGGCATATGTCACCAGGCCGATGGTCAGTGGTGGAAAGGTGATCCGCATTTCAGTACTGTGAATGCTCTGAAGAGAAAAAAGAAACGCGCCATGCAAATGGCCCAGGCTTACGGCCTGTCTGCCGCCAATTATCTGAAAGGCAATACGGGTTGCGCCGGCTGTCATGGCGAGGTGGTGAGTGGGCGTGAAAATAAAAATATGAACACCGGAGTGAGTTGTGAGAATTGTCACGGCCCGTCCGGCCCCAAGGGCGTTGGGTATTTAGATGTACATACCGAAGGTACGAACCCGAAAGATCCTTTGGCAACCAGCCGTTCGGGCTACCAAAAAGCGCTGCGGGTCGGTTTGATGGAATTGAGAAATGTGACTGTCCGAGCTGAAACTTGTGTGCGGTGCCATCAAATAAATGAAAAGAAGCTGCTTGAAGCCGGGCATCCCACAGGTGAGGGATTTGACTATGTTAAGGGGATCAAGAATTTTATTTCAAAGCATTGGGATTATCAATTGAGACAAATCGACCAGGACGAACAGCCCTACATGAACGCGGTACAAAAAAAGCCCGTTCCGCAGTTTTCAATTGCCTCCGCCACGACAACGGCCGTTCGAAATATCGCCACACGCACGGTCACTGACACGGTTGTCATTTACGTTGATCCTGAATTGCCACCTTGGCTGAATCCCAAAAGTACCATCTCAATAAAGTCGTTTGACCCGCAACTCAGTGAAACAGCGCCCATCGATTCTATTTTATTAGAGGTAAAAAAATACATTGAATACATCCACAAAACCATAAACCAGAAATGAACAAAGTAGTTGACGACAAGGTTCGGGAGCAGGAGGAACAATTTGAAGATCGCTGGACCGCCTTTGGCAAGCACACAGGCATCCTGAAGCTTTATAAACGCCTTTCGGCCGGCCAGTTAAGGCAATTCGAGATTTTCAAAGAGTATGATGATCGCCTGCTAGAAAAAATCAGTCCGGATATTTCAGTGGCTGTGTGGGATCGACAGAAAGTTCTGTTCGAGGAAGGCTCTTATATTGATTTAGCCTTTTTTATCGTCAAAGGCTTTGTCAATGTCTATCAGCAGAAACAACATTCATCGGTACAGCCAATTTTTGATAACAAGCAGATGGTGGACCAAAGTGAAGCGAACGGTTTTCAGGGAAAAAAACAGCCGAACCACACCGTCTTGCAATCTCAGGTGCAGCAGCTAAAAAAGCGGCAAAATCTGACATTCCTGACCTCCATGGAAATTGATCTTCCCTGGGGGGAAGTTCAAAATCTGGGTGCGGGTGAGATTTTTGGTGAGATAGGCGCTTCCATTGGTTGGCCACAGTCGGTGACCGCGCAAACCATTTCAGAGTGTGTTTTGGTGCAAATAAGAATTCCTGCTCTGGAAAAAATGAAACGGCGCTCGAAATCCTTCAAGAGCCAGCTTGACAAAATATACATCGAGCGAACTTTGTCCAGTCAACTTAAGAGCACGCCGTTCTTTAAAAGATGTTCTGACAGTTTTCTTGGCGAACTGAATAAAACCGTGACGCTGGAATCCTTTAAAGGCGGCGAAGTCATCACTCAGGAAGGTGAAATCGTTGACGCGGTTTATTTGCTCCGTTCCGGGTTTGTGAAATTATTGCAGAAATTCGGTGACGGTGAGCTTGTCGTCAATTACCTTTCTAAAGGAATGATGGTCGGGGATATAGAATTTTTGCTCAAACACAAAAGTTGGGTTTTTACGGCAATTTCTGTTGAAAACACCGAACTGGTCAGAATTGAACCGGAAGATTTTAAAAATATCATTGACAGTTATCCCGAGACTCAAAAGCCATTGTGGGAATCCGCAGCTTTGCGAATCAAAACCTCTGGCTCGAACCGAAAAAATATCAGCAAATCCGAGTTCATCGATACTGCGCTCGAAACAGGACTGGTGGAAGGCAATAGCGTTTTGGTTATCGACCTCGACGCCTGCACCCGCTGCGACGACTGTGTGCGCGGCTGCGCAGACACCCATGCTGGGGCGCCCAAATTTGTGCGTGAAGGGGAAAAATACTATGACTTTCTTATAACACGCGCGTGTTATCATTGCCAGGATCCGGTTTGTCTGGTTGGGTGCCCAACCGGCTCGATTCGGCGTGCGGGCGTGGGCGATGTCGTAGAAATCGATGCTGAGCTTTGCATTGGTTGCAAAGTCTGTTTTAACAACTGTCCCTACAACGCCATCACTATGGTTGAAGCCGAAAATGAAATGGGTCTGCAAGCCACGGTTGGGAAAAATGGCAAAGAGAAAATGCAGGAACTGGCAACCAAATGTGACTTGTGTCACAGCGCTGGACTGGAACCCGCCTGCGTCAATAATTGCCCACACGGCTGTGCCACACGCGTTAATAACATAGAGAATTTTTCCCGGCTGCTGTTTCGGAACAAGAAAAATAGAAAAGGTTGGCAGAGCTTTCGCATTGAGAAAATAGTGCAGTCATTCACCTGGTTTTATGTTTTTCTATCTGCAACATTTTTGAGCATTTTATCTTTTATTCTCAATGCGGTAATCTCGGAAGTGAAGGCTGGAAATGCCTGGGGACTGACTTATGGCTCGGTTGCTACGGCTCTCATGGTTGGCGCTTCTTTGTACGGCGTCCGCCGGAGAAGCAACAATCTGGCGTCAAAGCTTAATTTGGGAAGGTCATTTCACTGGGTACAATTTCATGTTTATGGCGGCGTCTTGTTTATGCTTTTAGTTTTCATGCACAGCGGTTTCGGCGTGCCGGACGGCGTGCTGCATTTGTGGTTGTGGGGCCTGTCCATCTGGGTGACGATCAGCGGGCTTTTGGGCGTGGTGATCCAGAAATGGGTGCCTGCCATGCTGAGCTCTGCGTTGTCTATCGAGGTGGTTTACGAAAGAATTCCTGAGCTTATCCGGCAAATCAAAAAAGATGCGGACAAACTGGCTTCGGGTTGCTCTGAGCCGGTGCGGGATTTCTATCGCAAGAAAGTTGTTCGTTCACTCAAAGCGCCAAGGGCCAAGCCCATTTATTATGTCGATATCACCGGTGGCATTCAGCGCAGACTGAAACAATTTGAGTTTCTTAAGCGCGTGCTTTCGAGTGAGGAGCAAAGGAAGTTGAGCCGGCTGGAACTGCTTTACAAATCCAAGCTGGAAATGGACGCACATTACACATTGCAAAAACTTCTGCGTTGCTGGTTGTTTGTCCATTTACCGCCATCGATTCTGATAGTGGTTTTGGTGGTGATTCATTTGTATGCCGTGTTTTATTATTAGCTGGAATCATTCACAAAGGCCGGTTTCTTCAGCGGCATCGGCCGAATTGTCATTTCGAGCCTGTTTCTCAGGAGAGAAATTTGTCATAGTGCTGAGCGATGTGCTTTCACAGGTTTCTATGGCCGACAAGAAGACAGCGGCTGGTCTCAGGCGATTCACCAGTATCTGATATTTTAAAAAAATGAATAAAAAGAATGACGCAAAAAGCGTCTTCACCCCATTGGGTTTACCGGTTAGCCGGCGGTATATCTCACAGGTTTCCCGTAAAGGGATGGTATTTTTCGGCTGTATGTTGGGTGTTGCGTTTCTGGCTTACTTTTTTTTCGATGTCGCTTATCATAAGAACAGTTTCATTTCATCCGGGGTGCTTTCATCCGGGCACGCGAATCTGCAGAAAAAATGTGAATCCTGCCACAATCCGGGACACAGCGTTGAAGATGCGCTCTGTAGTGGCTGCCACGAAAAAACCAGTATTCACGATATCTACGGCTTCAACGCTCATTATATTTACAGATCTCACGATGCCGGCCGCGTCTCTCCAGAAGCGTTGAGTAAACACACAGGCATGGAAATGCCATGCAGTTCTTGCCATCCGGAGCACAGTGGCAAGGACGCAAAAATCAGTCTTGTTTCCGATAAGAAATGCCTGAACTGCCATGAATTTGGTTCCTTTAATCAGAATCACCCTGAATTTAGTTTTGCAAGGCCGGGTGTCCGGGATGACGCAACATTACTTATGACGCATATTCGCCACACCGCATTTGTTTTGAAAGAAATAAAGGGCATTTCTTCTATTGATGCGCTTTTTCAAAGCGTCAAAATTGAAACCATGGATTTTACGCATTTTTTTGAAGAGGCCTGTTTGTATTGCCACACACCTGATTCGGATGGCAAGAATTTTCAAAATATTAATTTTGAAAAGCACTGCGCCAGATGTCATCTGCAGGCAGATGCCATTGTTCAAGGTCTGCCGTTGTTTAGTCCGTTGGCGCCGGAGCAGGCAGGGGTCGAAACAATCCGGCAATTTCAGTTGCGGGGCGGACCCGGTTTGTCCTGGGCATTTTCTGCAAATCCAAATTTAACCACCCAGGAAGATGGTGAAGTGTCTAAGAATCCCATTTATCATAAAGACCCCTGGATTATGGAGAATCTAATACAGATCCGCAAGAAACTTTTCACAGGCACAGGCCTTTTTGATTTGCTGGACACGTCAGGAAAAACGACACAGCAACATGTGGATACGCTTTACAGCCAGGCAATCCGCAAATTGCAGAACCAGGCAAATGAATTGCAAAATCGCACCGAGCTAAAAGGGGAATTGGGGAAAGTAAATTTATTCATAGACAAGGCGCGGCAGCAGTTGCAACAGCCCTTGTCTGCCCGCAGCAGAGCGCCTTTCCGGTTTCCATTTAATAGGCCAAACCGGGCTCTCTCTGAGAGTCAGCGTGCAACATTTTTACAACTCGCTGTTGATTTGACTGCAGAAAATGGCCCGCAATGCCGGAAGTGTCACATTGTCGCCAATGCATCTGTGTTGCGCGTGTCTGCGGCTCAGGAAGTGCTGACAAAGTCTGAATTCAACCATCGTGCGCATATTCTTGAAAAGCGCTGCCTTGACTGCCATACAGAAATTCCCATTGCTGAACAGACAATGAAAATTGCGACGGAGAATTACGATGCGTTCAAGCGAAAGTTTAGCCGCGCTTATAAGGCAGACCGGGCTGAAACACAAAATATTCCAAAACTGTTTACCTGCCGGGAATGCCATACAGATGAGAAGGTTTCGAACAGTTGCACCACTTGTCACAAATTTCACCCGAACAAAGAGCATCGTTCAAGCTTGCAAATTCGGTCGTCTGGGTGGCATTGATTCTTGCGGCAACAAGAACGTATGACGGAAAAGTAGATTTAGAACATACTGATACAGCCGGTTCTTTTTGTTGATAGCGTTAAGTGATTGTGTTTTATAGTTTTGTTGTATTTGTTTTTTGTGATAAAAGCTGGTATTGAATTTGCTTTTTCAGACATTTGTTTATTCAATCCCCTTTTTGAGGAAACGTTCGCAGCACTGTAATTGCAAATGATAAACAGCACGATTTCACATTTTAGAATCCTGGAAAAATTAGACGAAGGTGGTATGGGCGTGATCTACCTGGCGGAGGATACGTATCTCAATCGCCGGGTTGTTCTAAAACAACTTCCTGCCCATCTGGCGAAAAACAAAGATTTAATTTGCCGGTTCAAGCAGGAGGCCCGTGCGGCGGCTGCATTGAAACACCCCAACATTGTCACTGTTTATGAATTATTTGAGCAAGACGGCAGACTTTTTATTGCCATGGAATACATTGATGGTGTGAATTTGCTTGAATTCACCGAGCAAAGGGCAATTACCATTAAACAAGCTTTGGTTATTGTTATTCAGATTTGTCGGGGATTGCGGAAGGCACACAGTGACGGCGTTATCCATCGTGATATCAAACCGGCAAATATCATGGTTGATGAAGAAGGCTGGGTAAAGATACTCGATTTCGGCTTGGCAAAATTGCGGGAAAATACCAACATAACCCGAACGGGTTCGAGAATGGGTACGGCGCCATATTCTTCTCCGGAACAATTGCGTGGTGAAGCGCTAAGGCCCGGGGCTGACATTTTTTCACTGGGCGTTATTTTGTATGAACTTATCGCTCGCCAACGCCCATTCAAAGGCAATACCGATGAAGAATTTATTTATGCTATTCTCCAAAAGAAACCGGCACTGTTGACAAAACACAATAATGAAGTTACTGCCAGCCTGCAAAAGGTAATTGACAAGGCTTTAAATAAGAATGTCAATGCGCGTTATCAAAACATTGACAGGTTTTTGCACGACCTTAAAAAAGAAAAGAAATTTTATGCGAAATATGAAAAAGCCCTGGCCAGGCCTGCCGTCAGAAAATCGAGAGCGCGCAATATGTCGTTCCATTTGCGAGATATTGAATCGAGCGTATATCGATTGGGAGCTGCGAGTTTAAGGGTTTGCCTGAATCAACTGAAACAAGTCAGGTGCAAAACGATGACGCTTTTGGGGAAGAAGGCAGCGGCCGTCTTAAGCGCCCTGGTGTTGGTGGCTGTTGTTTGCGGCATTTTCTATGCGCAAAAGGAATTCCGTGGCCGTTTCACAAATGCTAGCAATAAAACTGTCGAGCCCATAGCCGCCTTGCTTGAAATGACGGATACACCGGCATTTCTGCAGGCCTTTGGCGAATTTCAAAGGCTCAATTTGATAGCTACCGGTAGTCAGGTGAATTTTGATGTCGTTGACAATTGCTACCTTTTCGTGTTTGATAGTAATGATGTTGCAGACGTTTTCAAACTAAAAGAAGACGGGCTCTATTCCTTGCAGTCGCAAAAATCTATGAAGAAACCGCCGCATGAACTTGCCGGGAAAAAGAGAGTTTGGGTGCAAGATCTCACTGCAAAAAGTCGACGCGCTGAGGTGATAAGGAAGGCAGAAAGCAAGTAACCTGCAAGTCAGCACTTCGCTTCAAAGTCATAAGCTCTAATGACAATATTGATGCGTTGGAGTTTGTAATTACTTAGAATTCATTTATCAGGGATTTCTTCTGTCCTGGTTTAAGGGAAATAAAATGGCAAAATTAAAAGTCGGAACCGTTATGACCGCTTCTTTGCTAACGGTAACAGTGGTTGCATTGCTTTTACCCGAAACCGCTTGTTCACAGGAAGAAATTCCTGATGCTGTGATAGAAATTTTTGAAAACAAGTGTGCGTTTTCCGGTTGTCATGCCGGTGGAGCGTCTGGAAACGGTTTGGACCTGAGTGAAGAGACTATTTATTCTTCATTGGTTAACCAACCCAGTCTTGATTTTGAAAATCTCCAGCTTGTGAAACCAGGCGAGCCTCTAAAAAGCTATTTAATCATGAAGCTTGTTGGCACTTCGGGCATCAGGGGAGTGCAAATGCCGAAGCATGAGCAGCCGATTGCAAAAGAAGAATTAAGAATCATTGCAAGCTGGATTAAGTCCCTGCCCAAAAATACGAAAGCGTCGACACGCAAGAAGAGAAGGAGTCATTCCTTCTCGGGTCTTTCAGCCGGCAGCCTGCAGACAACCCAGACCGCGAGCAAGGGTTCTTTTTCCTACCGTATCGCCCACCGCTGGAAAGGCAGAATTGATACCGGTTTTGGACAGTTTTTCGGCCTGGATCAGGGTGCGCACATGTTGACTGAATTTTCATTTCCAATGTCGAACGATTTTACTTTTACTGTGGGACGCTCCGGTACAAACGCAACATTTGAGTTTTATGGCAAGTGGCGTATTTTAAAGGAGACGGTTGCGCCTTTTTCTCTGGCAGTCCTGGGTGGTGTTGACTGGGCAACACTCAAACAAATCAACGACTTGAATGCGCCGGGACAGTTTCTCAGTCGGTCAAATAATGAACGTTTTGCCTGGTATGGCCGGATAATTTTTTCGCGACAAATGTCAAATAGAATCGCGCTCTTAATCAGTCCCGGAATTTTGCTGAATGGCAACATTGCGACAACAAGCGAGAGTCCGGTTTTCAATCTTGGGCTCGCAGGAAAATTCAAACTGGGGAGACGGTTATCCTTGTTTATTGAACTGGCGCCGATTCTCGCGGGCTCGAACACAGCCTTGCCTGTCGGCGGTGTTGCCAGGAAAAATGGCCAACCCACAGTTTATGATGCTTTTACATTTGGCCTTGAACATAGTATTGGTGGACATGTTTTTCATGTCTATGCGACCAACTCGCTGGGCTTGACTCCGAGTCAGGTTATGAGCGGCGGTAATCTGGATTTTGGTAACGGTGAACTTCGTCTCGGTTTTAATATTTACCGCGCGTTGCGTTTGCATTAAAAGTCGAAAAGAATAGGCGCTTAGGTTATTGTGCGTGTCGCATCACTTTTGAAATGTTTCGATCAGGCGGTCCAGTTTGGCCTGCTGCCTGGCCTTGTTTTCTCCCGGATCCAGCTCAGTCCATGGCGCCAATGCCTGCTGAAATTGCCAGGTATAGTCGAAGCGCTTACCACTAATTTTTTTCAGCATGCGCCATTCATTATCAGTAAGACTCACTCTGTCCATTTTTGCAACTATCTTTGGATCGACAAAAATCTCTACCATCTCAGAAGCCTGAATAAGTGATTTTCGTTCTCTTGCAGTTAAACTACAGGTTTCTGCCAGGGCCATATCCAGGCTCATCTCGCTGTGGAACATAACATCTCCAATGCTGTTCCAGGCGGTGTCCCGGAAACCCTGCAAATGTAAGTGTTGAACAACGGACCGGGCAACTTTAAAACGCCGTTCCCGGTGAACTTCTTGATTAAACACATTTTGCAGAAAAAACAATGCCACAAAAGTGATGAGACAGGAAATGATTGGCGTTGTAACCCAGCCGGATGCGATCTGCCCGAGAATAGAAAAATTGACACCGTGCGCACGTTTGAGCAGGCCAATTCCCAACACGGCGCCAACCACGGCTTGCGTACTGGAAACCGGTACAAGCGGGATTGCCGGTAGCCCGACAGATGTTATGGCTTGCTGCAGCCATACGGATGAAAAAACAAAGAGCACAAAGGCATTGGCTAAAACAACCACGAATGCTGCTTCGGGTGAGAGTCTGAACAGGCTGTTACCAACTGTTTCCATAACTTTGCGGGAATAGGTGTACACTCCGACTGAAATTGCCAATCCGCCAATAAGAAAGAGCTGTTGCGTACCGGTGAAAACCATACCATCAAAAAAAACAAAATCCTGGAAGGGTGCTACCGGCACAAATACGCCCATGACATTGGCGATGTTATTTGCACCCAGATTGTACGCACCAAAAGCGCCGGCCAGCAAGAGCGACATCCGCATTATCTTGTCGAGTTTCAGCATATGAATTCTTGTTCGGCGTATTGAAACTCGAAACAAGGTAAAAAAGAATATCGAAAATATTGCGGCGAGCACGGGACACAATACCCAGGTCGATACAATTTTAGTCAATGCGTTGTAATCGGTTAAGGCGCCGGCATAATAATTCCAACCGATGATGGCCCCCACTATTGCTTGAGATGTGGAAACAGGGAGTTTTAGTCTGGACATCCAGAAGACGGTGAACCCGGCGGAAAAGGCCACCATAAAAGCGCCAGCAATGGCATCGACAGCACCTAATTTTCCCAGTGTGTGGCTGGCACCGGAGCCGCTGAGCACAGCCCCGAGTGTGACGAAAATGCTGCATACCAGGGCGGCTGTGCTGAATTTGAGCATCCGTGAACCCACGGCAGTCCCAAACACATTTGCTGCATCATTGGCGCCCAACGACCATCCCAGAAACAGTCCGCTTGAAAGAAAAAGAAGAGACATATTCCTTATGCGCTCCGTTTGATGGTGTAAATGGACAGTCTGTCTGCGACCTCTTCAGCGCGATCGGCAAGTAGATCCACATGTTTAACAAATGCACCAAGATGAATTTTGTGGCTTAAATCAATTTCCAGTCGAAAAATCCGGCGTCTTAGTGAGTCTGCGATTTTATCCGCCTCTTTTTCATAAAAGTAAACTTTGTGCAGATGATCTTTGACCGCGTTGGCATCGCGAAAAAAATCCCGGCTGGCCATCACCACCGCTTCGGCTGCCAAGGCTGCTTTGTCTGCTAAACTAAGAAAGTCGTTGACGAGTTGAGGCTTAATGTCAGGCGTTTCAATGGAAAAACAGTTTAAAGAGCTTTTGGCAGTGTCAATGACATTATCCATATTTTCCAACAAGCCGAGTACGTCGCCGCGGTGCTCCGGGATAAGCGAATGCGTGTAGAGGTAGTTTTCGACGCTGCGCCGCAGTTGGTCCGCTTCTTTTTCCAGCTTGCGGATGGTGGCTATGTTCCTATTAAAGGCTTCATCTTCCTGGTTTAAATAATTTTTGATTGTGTGCTTAAACAACAATGCTCCCTGGCTCACGGCATCCAGGAAGTCATCGATTTGGCCTTCGAGTACTTTCGTGCGCCTGAATAGGAATTCCATGTTGCGCTCCTTTTTCCTTATGTTATTCAATTGACTGTGGGTTAATTTAAAAGCAGGTCATCGCCGGTGGTGGGTTGTATTGATATATTTGTTCAAACTTGCAAGAAAACCCGAAAGGTATTTGTTATGCTTGCAACGGAATGAATTTCGATGGTGATGAACAATGGCGTTTTATGTGTGAGAAAGAACTTTCTGGTATCAGGCAGGCTAAGTATAAATCCCGGATTCTGCGGTAAGTAAAAAAATAGCCTCAGAAGTATTCACCCAACAGATGAACGAATTCAAACTCAAGACGATTCGTAAGAAAAATCGGGATAAACGTATTGACTGCCTTATTAAGATAAAAAATAACCATTTAGATGCAATTTAACTTTCCGCTGTTTCTGTTGCATTTAGATAACAGTATTTTTATCTTTTACACTTCGAGTTCTAACCGCACAGTGGCATCAGTCGGTGATGTTTTGGTCTTCTTTTGGATATTTGGAATATACGAGTATTGTCTTCACTAATTTGAAGGAAAGAGAAGTATGAAAAAAATCATAATTGTACTCTCTGCTTTGATGTTGTTCGCCGCGCAATCTCATGCGCAGAAATCAACGGTTATTTCCGGTACATTGCTAGGGGCCGACGGAAAGCCAATGGTGAAATCGGAAGTACATTTGCAAAAGACCCAATCATCCAAGCCGTTGCAGACGGTGCAAACAAAGGGTGACGGCCGTTTTGAACTTACGGTTCAGGAAAAAGGAGTTTATTATCTCAGCTTTACCGGTATCAATCACTATCAAAGCTTCGCGCCTGTTTCGCTGGAAGTGCCTGCTGAGATAAAAGTAGAAGTTCGGTTAAAACAATATGCCTATGTCAAAAATTTTGATGATGTTGGCATCATTGGCGATTTCAATGACTTTAATATGCGTAAAGCCGTGCCCATGACCCGGCAAGATGATGGCACGTTTGTGTTTGAACATGACTGTGAAGGTAAAACATTTGCCTACCAAATTATGGGTGCCGAATCAGTCGGGCACAGCGTAAATGGGACCCAGGCCGATAGCTATGAGTATGACAATGGCGGTGATTATCGCTCGGTGGTAAATGTTGCTTCCGGCAAAGTGAAAGTCGTTTTCGATCCGAAAAAACTGCCCAACAGTGAAGAGGCGGGCGAGGCGGTTGTGCAGTTTGATGCGGCAAATGTGTTGCAGGCACAACTGCTTGCAGGGATGCAGAAACGGAATCAGTACAGGAGCAGCAGACGAGCTTATTACACGGCACATGGTCAAGATTTGTCTGGGTTCACCTATGATTGGTCGGAAGCGTTAACGGCTATCCCTGAAAAAATCGCAACCGAAAAAGAGCGCTCGTTGCGGCAAGTATTGCTGATGCAGTACCTGCAGATTGGCGGCACCGGTGCAGCGGAAGAATTGAATAAAAAACTCGTTGCGCAGGCATTGACCGATATTTCGCCTCGTTCACCGCTCTGGTCATTGTCGCCGGATCTCATGTTTGAAGTTGTAAATTGGGCTGAGGACAAGGCGAACGGCACAGAATACCTTGAGCAAGCGTTGCAAGGCCATGCGGACAGTGAGGTGCGGGCCAATATTTTCTTTGCCATGCTTAACCGGGCAGAACAGGATGGCGATGCAGAGCAGTTGCAAACGGTTTACGAGCGCATGATGCGTGAAGCAGCGGATGCGCCATTGACTCGGTATGCAAAAACGCGATTCAATCCAAATCGAGCAACCCAATCGGGCAAACAGCTACCGGCATTTTCCATAAAATCGCTCGATCACCCTGATGTGATTTACAGCAATGAGAAGATGAAGGGGAAAATTTATCTTCTGGATTTTTGGGCGACCTGGTGTGGGCCATGTATTGCAGAGATGCCTGGTTTGCATGAGCTTTACAAAAAATATAAAAATCAGAATTTTGAAATTCTCAGCCTCTCATTTGATGGCATACCCGGGGTCATTGGAAAATTCCGAGGGAAAAAGTGGAACATGCCCTGGCTTCATGCTTTTGTCGAAGGTGGTTTTGATAGTGATTTGGCACAAACATTTCAGGTTGTCGGCATTCCAAAACCTATTCTGGTCGATGGCAACAGCAATAGTATTCTGGCGACTGAAGATGAGTTGCGCGGTGAGCAATTTGAAAAAACACTGACAAAATTTCTTGGCAAAAATATGGATTCCGACGGTGGGGATAGTGTGACGACTAAGTAAAGCAGTATTATTAGCAAGCGCGGCTGAACTGAATTTTGGCAGCGCTTAAATATTCGTTCATTACCATGTATAATTACTGCCAGGATTGATGTAGCGCAAGATAAACAGGAGCATGCCATGATAGGGGGGATTCGCTTTTTACTCAATGATAGCGATGTTCTTACCGATGTTGCCCCCGGCACACTCGCGCTTGATTTTCTGAGGCGTGACAAACGTTTGGTTGGCACAAAAGAAGGATGTAAAGAGGGGGATTGCGGCGCCTGTGTTGTGCTTGTTGGCGAGTTGTTCGCAGGAGGGGTTGAATACCACCCGGTCACATCCTGTCTTTTACCGCTTGGTGAGTTGCACGGTAAACATCTGGTGACAATTGAGGGTCTCAACAGGCACGCGCTTTCACCGGTTCAGCAAGCGATTGTCGATACGGGTGGCAGCCAATGTGGATTTTGCACACCCGGTATTGTGATGTCTCTGACCGGTTTTTTACTCGATCCTGAGACTCGAAAGGATGCGCGTGGTTGCAAAAATGCTCTGGGTGGAAACTTGTGCCGCTGCACAGGTTATGCTTCCTTAATACGTGCCGGCCGGCAGGTGCTGCAAAAGATTGGCGGCAACAACATTTTCACCAACGAATTTTCAGAAAATGCAACTGTGCAAATGCTCATCGAGCAGCAAGTTCTCCCTGCCTATTTTCAATCTATTCCCGCACGGTTAAAAAATATCCCTGCAAAAGTACAAAGACGTGACAGAGCCACGCCATACTGCCTTGTGGCCGGTGGCACCGATCTTTATGTGCAAAAGGGTGATGCGCTAGCCAATTTAAATGTTCATTTATTGAGCCGGCAGTCCGGCCTGAAGCAAATAAAGCTGAGTGAAAAGCGCGTCCACATTGGCCCTTTGACAACATTCGAAGCCTTTGCCCGCCACCCTATTATCAATCAGAGCATCCCGGATATTCAGAAATACAGTCATTATAATGCCTCATGGCAAGTTCGTAATCGTGCTACTATTGGTGGCAATATCATCAATGCATCTCCCATCGGTGATATGACGGCGTTGCTGTTGGCGCTTGAAAGCGATCTGGTTTTTCGTGCAGGTCGAAAACAACGCACTGTTGCTTTGAAATCGTTTTTCACCGGATATAAGTTATTTGACAAAGCAGCCGATGAGATTTTGACCGATGTCATTTTTCCGGTACCTGACGCAGGTTCAAAAATCAACTTTGAAAAAGTTTCGAAACGCCAAACTCTGGACATCGCTACGGTCAATAGCGGCATTAAAATTGTTGCAGACGGCGCTTTGATTCGAAAGGTAGAATTAAGCATGGGTGGGGTAGCCCCGATTCCACTTTTCTTGAAAAAGACCTGTGACTTTTTGCGCAATAAACGCGTTATGCCAGAGTATATTTTACAAGCTAACGATATTGCTCAATCAGAGATTTCACCCATTAGCGATGTACGTGGGTCCTCTGAATACAAACGGCTGCTCGTCCGGCAGTTGCTCATTGCCCATTTCACTAAGTTGTTCCCGGAACTAATTCAAGTGAGGGCATTTTATGAAGCACATTGATGCGGCAGCTCACACCCGGGGCGAGTCGCAGTATGTTGATGACAGTCCGCAACCTCTGGGTTTGTTGCACGTGGCGGTTTTGGGCTCACCTCTGGCCCATGGGAAAATTCTGTCCATCGAAATAGAAGATGCTTTGCAATGCGATGGTGTTATCACAATTGTACTTGCCGGAGACATTCCCGGGGAAAACCAAATCGGTGCGATTATTCCGGATGAGCACTTGCTCGCGGAAAAAGAGGTTTTTTATGTAGGTGAACCCGTTGCCATTGTTGTGGCAGAAAATTTTGCGCAAGCGCTGCAGGCTAAAAATAAGATCCAGGTTCAAATTGAGGAATTGTCGGCCGTAACCGATCCGAGGGCGGCTTTCGCAAACGGCCAAATTATCGGTACACCGCGGACGTTTGTTTTTGGTGATGTGGAAAACGCCTGGAAGCAGTGTGACCTAATCGTAGAAGGCCGGTGTGATATGGGCGGCCAGGAACATGTCTATTTAGAAACGCAACGGGCCCGGGCTGTGCCTTTGGAAAATGGTGCAATGCGGCTGTATGCGTCGACCCAAAGTCCTTATGCCGTGCAGCGAACGGTTGCCGGTATCCTTGGGCTGCCGCACCACAAAATTGAAGTTGATGTAAAGCGACTCGGTGGCGGTTTTGGCGGTAAGGAAGATCAAGCCACGGCCTGGTCATGCCTGGCCGCGCTGGCCGCGTGGAAAACAGGTAAGCCGGTTGAACTGGTTCTGCCGCGACATGAGGACATGGTGATGACCGGCAAACGCCACCCGTACTCTTCCGACTTTAAAATTGGTTTGAGTGCACAAGGAAAAATTTTGGCTTACGATGTTAAGCATTATCAAAACTCGGGCGCTGCAGCCGATCTTTCCACCGCTGTTTTGGAGCGCACTCTGTTTCACAGCACAAATGCCTATTTTATTCCAAACACCCGTATCTTTGGCGCCTGCTGCCGAACCAATTTGCCGCCTAACACAGCATTCCGTGGTTTTGGCGGACCGCAAGGCATGTTCGTTATGGAAAGCGCCATTGCCAAAGCAGCGGAGCAATTAAACATCCAGCGTGAGGAAATTCAGAGACGAAATTTGCTGTGCGAAAATGATATTTTTCCATATGGTCAACATGCCCATGAGGCACGGGCAGAAAAGACCTGGGCTGAAGCGGAGAACTCTTTTGCGCTTCCCGGCTTGAAGGAACGCGTTGCTCAATTCAATCAAAATAATTTTGAGAAAAAGAAGGGTTACGCTGTGATGCCGATTTGTTTTGGCATTTCATTCACAACCCATTTTCTTAATCAGGCCGGCGCTTTGGTACATGTTTATACGGATGGCAGTGTCAGTGTTTCTACCGGTGGTGTTGAAATGGGGCAAGGGTTTAGCACCAACATTACCAGGATAGCGGCAAAGGCATTCGGCATTAACCAGGTTCGGGTCAAAGTTGAAAGCGCCAACACAACGCGTGTCGCTAATATGTCGCCCAGTGCTGCCAGCGCAACCACAGATTTAAACGGCAACGCCACTATCAATGCGGTCACTGAAATTGTCGACCGGCTTAAATCATTAGCAGTTTCTGAACTTGGATTGGGGCAAAAAGAAAAGCTTTCCCTTAAAAAGGAACGTTTGTTTTATGCAGGCAAGGACACCGGGTGGGACTGGAAAAAATTGGTGCAAACGGCTTACTTGAATCGTGTAGATTTATCGGCCCATGGGTTTTATGCAACCCCGGGTATTTGCTTTGACAAACAGAAAGAGAAGGGGCATCCTTTCGCCTACCATGTTTATGGAACCGCCCTGCTTGAAGTTACGGTGGACTGTTTGCGCGGTACTTATAACATTGATTCCACAAAAATTGTGCACGACTTGGGACGCCCGCTCAATGAACTCATCGACCGGGGACAGGTTGAAGGAGCGCTCGCCCAGGGTCTTGGCTGGATGACGCTTGAAGAGTTGATTTTTGACAAGAGGGGCCATTTTCTCTCGAACTCGCTGGCGACTTATAAGGTGCCGGACGTATTTTTTATGCCGGATGACCTGGAAATCAACTTTTTACAAACTGCACCTGGGGCCTCAGGGCCTTATGGCGCAAAAGCGGTGGGAGAACCTCCGTTTATGTATGGCATCGGCCTGTTTTTTGCAATTCGGCATGCCATGCGTGCCTTTAACCCGAAGGCTGACTTACCCTTCAATTCGCCGCTGACACCCGAGAAAGTATTGCTACAGTTGCATCCGCAATGGGGCATAGATGCTGAGAACAGAAGGCGGTGAAATGGTCATATTTAAGCCTGGTTTCTTTCTTTTTTTGCAGTCATTTTACTTGCTTGGTAGAGCAAAATTTATTATAATTATTGACTGACTTCATGGCAATCCATAGCAGCCTGAATGCTGCGAATACCATACTCTTAAAATAAAATATAGTGGAGACGTACCAAATGGCCGAGTATAAGCATGTCACAGACCTTCTAAGCAAAGAAGATCAAGCCCTTCTTGAACATAAAAGCAACACAATTCCGAAAGAGCAACTTCACATTCCCGGCCCCGATTTTGTCGATCGGGTTTACTCGCTTTCGGATCGGTCCAATCAGGTTCTGAGAAGTATCCAGAGCACCTTTGATCATGGCAGGCTTGCCGGCACAGGCTATGTTTCCATTCTACCCGTGGATCAGGGAATTGAGCACTCAGGTGGTGCTTCGTTTGCACCAAATCCAATTTATTTTGATCCTGAAAATATTGTAAAATTGGCGCTTGAAGGGGGCTGCAACGCGGTTGCTTCAACGCTTGGTGTGCTTGGGCTTGTGTCGAGAAAATACGCCCACAAAATTCCCTTTATCGTTAAAATTAACCACAATGACTTGCTGACCCATCCGGCGGTTTATGATCAAAACCTCTATGCCAGTGTTGAGCAGGCATATGATATGGGAGCAGTGGCAATTGGCGCGACAATTTATTTTGGTTCGCAGGAATCGCGCCGTCAGATTCTGGAGATATCAGAAGCCTTTGAGCGGGCGCATCAGTTGGGCATGTACACGGTGCTCTGGTGCTATTTAAGAAATTCCGAGTTCAAGAAAGACGGCGTGGATTATCATGATGCTGCGGATTTGACGGGCCAGGCAAACCACATGGGGGTGACCATCCAGGCTGATATTGTCAAACAAAAGCAGCCTATGTGCAACGGTGGTTTCACAGCCATCAATTTTGGCAAAACGCATCCGCTGGTTTACGAACAATTGTCGTCTGATAATCCCATCGATTTATGCCGCTATCAAGTTGCCAATTGTTACATGGGCCGTATCGGTCTGCTGAACTCCGGTGGCGCTTCGGGTGAAAATGATATTCAGCAGGCCGTCAGGACTGCCGTGATCAACAAACGTGCCGGTGGTGTGGGTATCATTTCCGGTCGGAAGGCTTTTCAGAAGCCGATGAAGGACGGCATTGAACTGCTCAATGCCATTCAGGATGTTTTTTTGAGTGAAGATGTGACCATCGCCTAGTTGGGTTTTATAATTTAAAAATGTGCAAAGGGCTGTTCTTGTGTGGTGTTTGAACGGCCCTTTGTTATTTGTGTTCATGAACTTGAAAAAGCGGGTCCCTATGCAAAAAGAGAATGAACAAAAAAGGCAAATTCTGTACGCAAAAAAGTTCAGCCGGAATTACATGCTGCTAATACTCTTGTTAGTCGCAGTTGTTTTTTTTAATGTTATAAGTATTTTTTTTATTCCTATTTTGCTGGCAGCCGTTTTTACATCGTTGTTCTACCCGCTTTACGAACGTTTGCTCGCATTAACTCGTGGCAGGGAAGCATTAAGCTCTATCATTTGTTGTGTCATTTTATTGATAGGTTTGATTGTTCCGATTTATTCAGTGGCGCACCTGGTTTCGGTGGAGGGTGTTAGTTTGTTCAGGTCAGCGGTGCCACTAGTCCAGGAAATTTTTCAGAAGGGAGATGAAGGTATTCTGGGGGCCATTAAGAATTATCCGCTTATTCGTGCGGTGGATTTTGCCAAGATAGACTGGCAGTCATCCCTTCAGGATATCGTTAAGAATCTTGGACAAATACTCACGACCGTCATCAACAAGACTTCAAAAGGCACATTTCATGTAGTCACCGATTTGTTTGTCACACTTTTTACAATGTTCTATTTCTTCCGCGATGGCGAGCAATTGACCAAGCGCATAAAATATTTGAGTCCGCTTGATGATGTTTATGAAGAGGGACTCATACACCGCTTTGCCTCCGTGTCGCGAGCAACGATTAAAGGCACGCTGCTCATTGGCCTTGCTCAGGGTTCGGTGGGTGCCCTTGTTATGTGGATTTGCGGCATAGAGTCCGCTATTCTCTGGGGTGTCGTGATGGTCATTCTATCGGTCATCCCACTGGTCGGGGCATGGTTGGTGCTTTACCCCGCCGCAATCGTGCAGCTGGCTTTGGGCAATGTCTGGCAGGGGGTAACGATCATTGCTGTTTCAATTATTGTTATCAGTAATATCGATAATTTGTTGCGGCCCCGGCTGGTCGGGCGTGATGCCGGTATGCATGATTTGATCATCTTTTTTTCAACTCTGGGAGGTATCGGCGTTTTTGGCATTATGGGGTTTATCATCGGCCCGGTCATTGCCGTATTTTTTCTGACGATGTTGGAAATTTACAGCGTTGAGTTTAAATCCACCCTGGATCTGGCACAAAATGCAGATTTGAGTGCAGAGGACAAAAAAAGTTTTGAACCGTGACAGGCAGCGATTCAGCCCTTCCATTTATCGATTTTTGAGGATATGCTTGCCGGAAGTTTCTAACGCGACCCAACTGAAATGCGTTATGTTTGAGTCGTTTTTTTTATTGCGGTTTTTTGTTTAAGAACTCTGTGAATTGCTTTTGCCAGTAAGTTGGGCACGATCGGTTTATGAATAAATTCATCCACACCAAGTTTTTGTGCTTCCTGCACGCGTTTAGACTGTGGGTAGCCAGACATAACGATGGCTTTCTGGCTCGGGTTAATTTTCAGAATTTGCCTGAAGGTTTCGGTGCCATCAATTCCACCCATTTTCATATCCAGAATAATCAGTTCTTGCGGTTGCTGTTGAAGGAGTTCTACGCCCTCCTCTCCTCCTGGCACGGAAGTCACCCGATATCCCAGCCGTTTCAGCAGTTGTTCGGCCACTCGGCGCTGAACAGGGTCGTCGTCGATTATGAGTAGCTTTTCTCCAATGCCGGAAGGGACTTCACTGCTGGGCGTCTCACGACTCACCTTCGTTTTGAAAACCGGGAAATAGAGAGAAAATCGGGAGCCCTGTCCTGGTGTGCTGTCCACAAAAATATGACCTTCGTGGTCTTCGACAATTCCGTGAACAATGCTCAGTCCTAGTCCTGAGCCGCGCATATTATCCATTTTTTTTGTCGAGAAAAAAGGGTCGTAGATTTTTTTTTGTATTGCCGAAGAGATACCTGGCCCGGTGTCTGCAATTTCGAGCTTCACGTATTCCCCTTTGGGCGTGGTTTCCCGGAGTCCACTTTTTAAGTCAAGGGAAACATTTTTTGTGCTGATTTGCAAGATCCCAACGTTTTGCATGGCCTCAACGGCATTTTGGACAAGGTTGGTGAGTGCTCTGGTTAGCTGAGCTGTACCCCCTTTAATTCGCGAGATTTCCGGGGAGAGAAAGGTTTTTATTTTAACGCCTTTGGGAAAGGCCTTCAAATTTGGCAGCTCTCGAATGAGTTCATTCAGGTCTATTGCCTCCATTCTATAATGGCCCCGCCTGCCCAGTGACAATAATTGTTGATTGATTTCTGCAATTCTGGAGGCAGCGGTTTCCATGTCGTGGATTAACTCTAGTGACTTGTGACCAGCCGGTAGATCGCTTCGTAAAAGAGTTGGATAAGCTGTGAGGGGTGCAAGAAGACTATTAAAGTCGTGTGCAATTTGTCCGGCAATTTGTCCTGCGGTTTCCAGGCGCTCTGCCTGGGCCAGTTTCTGGTGCAATTCTTTCTGTTCGGTAATATCTCTGATAATGACCTGGCCTGCATTTTGACCATCGTAAATAATCTGGCTGGCAAGGACTTCAACTTCTTTTACTTTGCCGTCAAGGCCAAAAATTGTTTGTTCGAAAACAAAAGCGCCCTTGCCTTTGCGAGCGGCTTCACGTATATTTTTTTTGAACGCGTCTCTGTTTTTCTTTTTTATGAAGGCATAAATGTACTTGCCAATGACGTTCTTGCCTGTTACAGCGCCAAGCATTTTTAAGCCGGCATCATTAATATAGACTATTCTGTACCGAATCTGTACGACTACAGGTAAAGGAGAAAAGTCGGTTAACAGCCGATAGCGCTCTTCACTCTGTCTGAGTTCGTGCTCAATCTGAAACTTTTCAGTGACATCACGGGCAATGCCGCGTACAGCAGAGAATTTCCCATCTTTTTTTACTGTGGCGTTGCTGTATTCAAATATGCGTGGTTCGTTGTTTTTGCAGCGCAGTGTTATTTGACCTTTGAATTCTTCTTTTTCCTCAATTTTGTTTAAATAGAGTAATAGATCTTCCTGATCTTCAGGCAAGAGGAGTTTACGCAGTGATTGATTTATTATTTCATGCGGTTGGTAGCCCAAACAGCGGGTGATCGCGTTATTTACCTGCAAAACAATGCCTTCAGGCGAGTGCACAAAAACAATATCGGTGACGGTGTTGAAAAGTTCACTGTACTGTAGTTCGCTCTTGATTTTGTCTCGATGGGTGGTACGCAGTCGTCGTTGCAAAAACAATGTAGAAAAAATGATAATACCGACCATAATGACAATCGTTATGATTATAGCTGGTATCAACCAAATTAATTCTGCTTCGAGACCAGGCATAAAAAAGCTCCGGTAAAACAAAAATGTTGCGTTATGCGAAAAATTGAATGTATTGGGAAGGTCTGAAATGTTTTTATAAACAGGGCCGTATATCCCAATGCCATGAGCATCGATGCTACGCTGTAGTAAAGCAGTACCCCAATCAACACCCAGAATCGAGAGTGTATGTGTGCAGATTCAGTATTTTTCTGAATGAATTCCAGCAAGGCCATGGCTGCAAGAATGGTCAGCCATAAATAAGCAAGTGGGGCGGTGTAACTATCCCACTTATTCATATCTTCAATGGTAAATTTAGAAACGAGCCAGATCAGACCGAATAGAATTGCAGCCAATTTGATGGTTTTCTTTTTTCCATCACTTGCTGCCCAGAAAAAAAAAGCAAGACTGTGTAAGGTAAATTCCAAAAGCGTAAAAAAATGCATAGCCCAAAGGTGAGCGAAATCGAGGTGACGCAGAGAAATAGTGAGAAAATCAAAAACGATTCCAAAGGCCAGATCAAGTACAATGAACTTTAATCCAGGATCCAGTCGGGTGCGGACATATAATGCAACTCCAAGAGGAAGAAGTGCTGTCAGGATGGCGGTTAGCGCAATCGGAGTCATTTATTCAAGCCCTGGTAACGGGTGGGTTCGCTAGGCTTTGAGTGTCGGCTGGCAGTTAGTTACAGGCCCGGCTTGCCGGAAGCTCTGAATAGTAGAGCAGTTGCCGTGGAGGGTTGTAATTTAAATTTATTATTTACCCAAGCCGGCATTATAGTAAAATATGCACTTTCGCGTTTTAGCTGTAACAAAAGTGCTGTTCTCTGAGCCTGTAAAGAGACCCACTCACCGGAGTGAACAAGATACATTTTTTTCTTCGGATTCTCAAGCCAATAGTGAAAATGGCTGTAAAAAGTGTGACCCTAACGGTGAATAGATCTGTGACGTGCAAAGCCATTGTCGTTACCACTACTCACAATACAAAGGCCTTGCACGCCGGAGTTCATATCGAAATAATCTTGCTGAAAGGCTGCGATATGGCAACAGAGGTGGTAAATTGGTTTGCGATTCTCAAAATACAATCCTCAAGTAGTGAAGTTAAAGAGAAAGCCGCTATTGCTAACGTGCGGCAGTATTTCAACTCAAAAGTTGACCGAGTAAGTCATTTGTGGTGTGTTTAAGACATTGGCCTTGCTGCAAAATGGTGGACACTCTCCTGATTTGTCTGCCAGGAGACCATCGACAAGATCATCGCCTTGTTCATCAACACCCACAAGAATAATATGCCGGCTGCCATCGTCGTTCTCTCCAAAGTAATAGCGCAGCCCGGTTGTCCCTTCCTGCAGCAGAATTGCTGCAATGGCATCTTCGCCAAAATATCCACCAATGACTTCACCCGGTGCTATTTTCGCCTGATAATTGCGGGCCATGTTGCAAGCTTCCGCCAGGCTGATGCTGTGGTCTTGCTTGCCGTCAAATCTCATTTTTTGCAAACCCTGGGTGAGCAAATCGCCATAAGTTAAGGCAACGATAGCCAGACAAACCAGTGACATTGTTAGCATTAACATAATTTTCCTGGTCATGACGAACCTCCTTCTTGAGTTTGGTGACCAGTTTAGGTGGGGGAGCAAGTCGCATAAATACCTCTTCGGGTTGCTTGAAGAGAGCGTGTCTGTGGGGGCAGATATTCCTTATATATAGAGACGTGGTTAGTGGCCGGATTCTATCACGAAAATTAAAATTAAAAAATATTTATGCTGTTGGGAAAAGAAAGTTGTTCCGGGAAAGGGTGAAGCTCATTGTGGAGCGGCTTTGCCGTGGTGCAATTTTTAGGCGCTACTTTCCGGTTTGACCGGTAAAATCATCCTTGATCTGCAGGAGGTATGCGTGGGCAGCTTCGTATTCATTAGGAATTTCGCCATCGAGAATGGCGTTTTCTATTTGTGACTTTATTTTTCCTATAGCAGGGCCGGGTGGCAAATCACAAATTTTCATAATTTCCTCTCCACGAACCGGCGATTGAAATGCCCGCATTCGGTCTTTCGCCTCAACTTCATCGAGACGTTTTACCACAAAGTTAAAGTTTTCCAGATGACGTTGGACGCGCCTTTGGTTCTTCGAAGTGATGTCGGCGCGGCACAGAGTCAACAGATCTTCGAGTTCATTGCCGGCCTGAAACAGTAACCGTCGATATGCCGAATCCGTCACGCCTTCCTCGGTCAGTGCGATAGGGCGTAAGTGCAGGCGAGTGAGTTTTTGTGCGTACCGTGTCATTTCCGCAGGCAGGCGTAGTCTGCGGCCAATTGCCGGCAACATACGTGCACCGATTTCTTCGTGATTGTGAAAGTTCCAGCCTTTGCCTTTAATGAAGTGTTTTGTCCGCGGCTTGGCAATGTCGTGTACCAGGGCTGTGTAGCGCAGCGCAAGTTTGTCAGATACTCCGGCGAGATTATCCACCACTTGCAATGAATGATAAAACACATCCTTGTGGTGGTGTCCATCTATCTGGTCAACGCCTTTTAGCTTCTGCAATTCAGGAAATATAACATCCAGCACTCCACATTCGTCCATGAGCACAAAACCAACAGAGGGTTTTACAGTGCTGAGTATTTTCAAAAATTCATCACAAATGCGTTCCATGGAAACAATTTTGAGACGGGTGGACGTTTCGCACATGCCGGCTTTGGTGGTTTTTTCCAGGCTAAAGCCAAGACGCGTGGCGAAACGGATTGCACGCATAATTCTAAGCGGATCATCCTGAAATGTCACCACCGGATCTTTTGGCGTTCGTATGATCTGATTCTTAAGATCATGCCTGCCTCCGAAGGGATCTGATAGTTTGCCGAATTGCCGTGAGTTAAGGCATACGGCCATGGCATTAATGGTGAAGTCGCGGCGTGCAAGGTCCGTGGGTAAATCTGCTGGTTCCACGTCGGGCTTCCGGGTGTGACTGCGGTAACTTTCCTTGCGAGCGCCGACAAATTCTAATTTGTAATCACTTATTTCCACCAGGGCGGTGCCAAATTTTTCATAGACGACCATGTTTTTGGCCGATAAATCCCGGCTGATGGCTTTGGCAAATGCCGGGCCGTTTCCGATGACCACAAAGTCAATGTCTTTGCTGGGGTGGCCGAGCAAATGATCGCGGACAAATCCACCAACGGCGTGCACCTCGATTTTTTGTTTATCAGCAACTGCTCCAATTCGGGCAAGCAGGGGGTAAGCGTTTAAGTCAATTTGGTTCTTGTCAGCCATAAACTAAAGTCTTCCCGATTTTAAGATTGCAACAACCAGCCATATTCCCAGAATTCCGGCAAACATGAAGCCGAGCAGACCGAACAGAGGGTAGCCCCAAAGCAGGGGACCTGCTTCAAGTTTTAGTATCATGGATGAGCCCACGATTAAGGCCGCAATAATGAGGCTGAATGCGATTCTGTTTGAGGATCGGTCAATTTCAAGCATTAGGTTTTGTAAGCCGCTATCTTTCAACTCAATTGCAAACTGGCCGTGTTTCATTTTTCGTAGCAGAAGTTCTATTTCTCGAGGACCGATTTTGAGTAAGTCATAAAGATCTCTTAAAGTCTTGACGCCATCGTAGACGATTTTTTTCATGTCGAGCCGGCGCAGCATCAGTTTGCGCACATAGGGTTGTGCCAGGGTAAAAATTTCAAATTCCGGGTCCAGTTTGCGGGCTATATCTTCGTAGGTGCCCAAAGATTTCATGAGCAGCAGCAGGTTTGAAGGCATGCGTAATTGATGTTGTGTCATCATCTCAAAAACATCTGCGATAATGGTTTGAATGTTTATGCGCTTTATCGGCACACCATAGTATCTGTCGATGAAAGCTGCAAGGTCTGAGCGCAAGTTGCGCACGTCCTGGCTTTCTTCAAGCGAGCCAAGATTGATCAAAACTCGGATGATGAGATCAGCATCGCGCTGAATGGTTCCGATGAGCAGGTCCGAAACTTCTTCCATCAATGCAGGCTCCAATCTTCCCATCATGCCGAAATCTACCGGGGCGATGGTTTCCACGTCTTTCACAAATAAATTACCCGGGTGCGGGTCCGCGTGAAAAAAGCCATCTTCAAAGACTTGCTTGAGAATAAAATTTGCGCCGGTTTTCGCCAACCGTTTCAAATCGCAGCCTGCTGCAAGCAGCCGTTCCGTTTCCGAAATTTTGATGCCATCGACATATTCGATAACCAGAATCTTTGCCGTTGAATAGTCCCAAAATACTTTCGGCACGTAAACCGAATCAAAGTTTTTGAAATTTCTCGCAAAGATTTCAATGTTCCGGCCTTCATTGATAAAATCCAATTCGCGTTTGCTGTTTTGCATCAGTTCGCGGACAATGCCAGGCGGATCGAACTGTTGTACCTCTGGGATATATTTGTCCATCAAGCGCGCAAGGTCAGCCAGAATATCCAGATCGGTTGCCATGATTTTGCTAACATCAGGCCGCTGAACCTTCACGACTACTTCTTCTTGCTCCAGGGTTAGGGCCCGGTAAACCTGGGCGATTGAGGCAGACGCAATGGATTCTGTATTAAACTCCGAGAACTTTTCTTCTACCGCAACGCCGTATTCATCCTCAAGATGTACTCTGAGTTTTTCAAACGGAATCGGTGGGACATCGTCCTGCAATTTGCTTAATTCACGCAATAACTCGGCCGGAAGCAGAAAAGAGCGCGTGCTAAGCAATTGGCCCAGTTTTATGAATGTCGGGCCGAGTTCTTCCAGGGCAAGACGAATGCGTTCGGCGTATGATAAGCGTTTTACATCGACCGTGCCTTTCCTGAAAAAGTTTTTTCCAGTCTGCCAATAAGCTTTCAGGTTCATCCTGTCTACAGCTTCGGCAAATCCATATTTGATCAGGATAGCAACAATTTGCCGGTAGCGCTTAAGGTTGCGATAACTTTTGTCAATTCGTGGAATGTAAACCATTTAAACCGCGCGACCATGCCGCGCCTCAGTTTCAGTTGTCAATGTTTAAAATTGTGAAATATACAGCGTTTTGAATTCATGCATGATTTCAGAGAAATCGTCATATTCGCGATGGGCAATGTCATGTTCTTTGCAGTAATCGATCAACTCGCGGCCCCGCTTCGCAAAAACCACATCAGCAGCCCTGGCGCCGCATCTGTCAGACATGCCATCGCCGATGTACACAACTTTGTCGTGCGTTTTTTTTGCTTCATTAACGTGGTAACCTTTGCAATTGCCGCACTGACGGCAGCCTTTGGCAAAATAGGGAAATTCCGGGCGAATGCAATCGGGTTCTTCAAAAATAAGTGCGTTGGCTTTTGCAGCCACTTTGTTGCCCAGGTAGTGGTTGTCGAGGATTCGGTTAATATAATAATCCAGACCATCACTGGCAATTTCGACTTCGATATTAAGCTGTTGACAAAAAATTACGAACTCCGAAAAAGTGGGATCGAGTTTTTGTGTGTCGGCGAAGTCTTGCAACTGTGACCGGTTTACACGGGCAATGCTGCATTCCTGCTGCAAACACTGTTTGGAATTGATCCGGCCATCTTTCCAGCTCTGTACAATATCATAACAACGCGTATCGGCAAACGTACGAAAGAGCAGGTTGCCAACGTCGTTTATGGCGGTAGTGCCATCAAAATCACAAATCACTTTCATTGTTTCAGGCTGTTCCTGACCTTTGTATGTCATCGGTTTTGTATTCTTCTTGGTTATAAATTTCAAATAATTGTCATGCTTTTTGGTTTTTGCAGCACCATTTATTGGGCGCCGGCTGCAAGAGCACAAGCCGGGTTTTGACCCTGCTAAAACAACAATCGCCCACTTTAAATAAGCGGGCGATTGTTGATGCTGTAACGAACCGTTGTGATCTTCCGGTTCTAGTTTTCCTCAAGAACAGCCTGTGCAGCAGCCAATCTTGCAATTGGCACACGGAATGGGGAACAACTTACATAATCCATGCCTGTGCGATGGCAGAATTTTACGGATTCCGGATCGCCGCCGTGCTCACCACAGATACCGATTTTTATGTCGGGACGTGTAGCGCGGCCGCGTTCAACGCCATACTTGATTAGCTGACCAACACCTTGTTGGTCAATTGTCTGAAAGGGGTCGTCTGGCAGAATTTTTTTGTCGATGTACTCCATCAGAAAGGTACCGGCGTCATCGCGAGAGTAACCAAAAGTCATTTGGGTTAAATCGTTGGTACCAAATGAGAAGAATTCTGCGGTTTCGGCAATCTTGTCGGCAATCAAAGCTGCGCGTGGGATTTCAATCATGGTGCCGATGAGATAATTTACTTTCACGCCTTTTTCTTCCTGAACTTGCTGCGCGACACGTTCAACGATGACTTTCTGATTATTAAATTCAGCGTCTGTGCCGGTAAGCGGGATCATGATTTCAGGGAAAACTTCAATGCCTTCCCGGGTACATTGCGCTGCCGCCTCAATGATGGCCCGCGACTGCATTTCAGTGATTTCAGGGTAGGTAACTCCCAGACGGCAACCGCGATGGCCCAGCATCGGGTTGAATTCGCTGAGTGACTCTACTTTGTGTTTAACATCTTCAACCGTGATGTTGAGTCGCGTGGCCATTTCTTGTTGCGCCTCTGCCTCATGTGGCACAAACTCGTGCAACGGCGGATCCAGCAACCTGATGGTTACCGGGCGATGTCCCATCTCTTTCAGGATGCCGTAAAAATCTTCACGTTGCATCGGCAACAGTTTTTCCAGGGCCTTTTTGCGCCCGGCCAAATCTTCAGCCATGATCATCTCGCGCATGGACCAAATGCGATCACCGAAAAACATGTGCTCGGTACGGCACAGTCCGATGCCTTCGGCGCCGAATTTAATTGCGGCTTTAGAGTCGGCGGGGGTTTCGGCATTGGTTCTGACTTTCATGCGGCGGGTTTCATCTGCCCAGGAAAGAAGCTGTTTGTAGTATTCATTATGCTCCGGGTCAACATCGATGAGTGGCATTTTATCTTGATAAATCAACCCCTTTGTGCCATTCAGGGTAATCCAGTCGCCCTCTTTTAAAGTAGTTTCGCCAAAGGTGGCAGTTTTGTTGGCGAAGTCGATGCTCAGGTCGCCGCAACCAACGATGCAGCATTTTCCCCAACCGCGTGCTACGAGCGCAGCGTGACTGGTCATTCCGCCTTTTGACGTTAAAATGGCTTGAGCCGGTTTCATGCCGTGCACGTCTTCAGGGCTCGTTTCATCGCGCACGAGAATCACCCTCTCCCCTTTGTTACCGCGCTCTTCGGCGAGATCGGCAGTGAAAACCATTTTTCCCTGGGCGCCACCCGGACCGGCGGGCAACCCTTTGGCAATAGCCTGGTGTGTATGTTCAACTTGCGGATCAACCATGGGGTGAAGCAGCTCATCCAATTGCGATGGTCTTACACGCAGTAAAGCTTGTTCTTTACTTATCAGGCCCTCTTTGACCATATCGACGGCCATGCGCACTGCCGCCATGCCGTTGCGTTTACCCACCCGGGTTTGTAACATCCAGAGTCGGCCACTTTCAATGGTGAACTCCAAATCCTGCATGTCAATGTAATGTTGCTCCAGCTTGGTGCGGTAGCCGTCCAGCTCTTCGTATGTATCAGGAAGCATTTCTTCGAGGGAAGGTATTTCCCTGTTGCTGTCCTGCTTTGAGCGGATATTAATGGCATTCGGTGTACGGATGCCGGCAACCACGTCTTCACCCTGCGCATTCACCAACCATTCGCCGTAAAAATAATTTTCACCTGTGGCCGGGTCGCGGGTAAAAGCAACGCCGGTAGCTGAGTTTTTACCTGTATTTCCGAACACCATAGCCTGGACATTTACTGCTGTTCCCCACTCTTCGGGAATGCCTTCTATTCTTCTGTAGGCAATCGCTCGCTTGCCATTCCATGATTGGAAAACAGCCGAAATACCACCCCAAACTTGCTCGTAAGGATCGTCTGGAAACTCTCTGCCGAGCACTTCTTTGACCTTCAACTTCATTTGTTCGGTTAACTCGCGTAAATCTTCAACAGTTAAATCCGTGTCGCCCGTGTATCCGTTTTTCTTTTTGACGGCTTGCAGTAAGTGTTCCAGTTGTGGGCGGATTCCTTTGCCTTCTTTCGGCTCAACGCCGGCTGCTTTTTCCATAACCACATCGCTGTACATGGTGATGAGACGGCGGTAGGAGTCGAGCACAAAGCGCTCGTTGTTTGTCTTTGCAATCAAACCGGGAATTGTTTTGGTCGTCAATCCGGCATTGAGAACGGTTTCCATCATGCCCGGCATGGAAACGCGCGCACCTGAACGAACAGAAAATAAAAGCGGATTTTCCGGGTCAGCAAATCTTTTTCCGAGAATTTTTTCAACTTGGGAAATCGCTTCCTGAGTTTGCCCTTTCAGCGTCTCCGGGTAGTTTCTTCCGTTCTGGTAATAATAGGTACAGACTTCGGTGCTGATTGAGAACCCGGGAGGAACCGGCAGTCCCAGGTTTGACATTTCTGCCAGATTTGCTCCTTTGCCACCCAGCAGGTTTTTCATATCTGCGCGGCCTTCAGCTTTGCCATCGCCAAACGAATAAACGTATTTTGTGCTCATTAAATGCTCCAATCTACTCTTTAGAAAAAATGTATTTTAGGTCTATTATTGCTGCTGTTTAAATTTTAAATACAGTCGTGAGTGTATGAAAAATTTTCTATAAATGAAAGTTAATTTTTGGTGAGATTGGTCTGGTAGAGGTCTGCCTGATGCGTGGGTTTTAGAACAGGTCGAACTGGCCTTTGTTTTCGGAGACTGGTTCGTCTGTCTCTTCGAGATCGGCCTTTTTCTTCGCCACTCGATCGATGCGAGCCATGGCAATTTGCAGAGTTGGGTACTCTGCAACAAAGTACTCTTTTCGGTGGACCCGAAAACCGGTTACAGCAGGTCTGATCAGGTAACCTTTGTATTTTTTCTCTCGTATCCTGGTCCCTTTCATACTGCTATTTTACTCAATAACACGCTTTTTTGCAAGTGAAAATTTCAGCCGAAGGACTGCTGCAAGTTCTGCTTGATGAATGTAAATTGTCAATTCCTTGCATTAGAGTAAACGATTATTATATTTGAATGGCTCTGTGAAAAAAATTGTAAATAATCTAACTTTGAAAAATGTTAAGGCTACCTGAATTGAGCATTTTAAAATTTAGCGCAGAAATTCCGTGGAGAAATGTTATTCATGCGCGGGAAACTTTGGAACAAAGTTTTAGTTTTGCTTTGTTGCAATGAAAATCGCAACGCTAAAGTGTTGCTTGCCACGATAATGGCTGAACAGTTATTGATTTTTATTTCTACGGAGAGTTGATTTTTGGCAAGAGATCGTAATAAGAATAGTGCAATTGTTTACTCAACGGCTGCTGATTTCCAAACAAAGCCAAAGCAGACAGGGGAGGCTCCGACACTGCCACCGGAGCAGCAAATTCTTAAGGTGTTGTTGGATCGAAAAAAGCGCAAGGGCAAAATCGTGACGCTAATAACCGGGTTTGTTGGCACTGAAGCCGACTTGAAAGATCTCGGGAAAAGGCTCAAGGCTAAGTGCGGTGTAGGTGGTTCGGTAAAGGGAGGCGAGATTCTTATTCAGGGTGAAGTTCGTGACCGAATCGTTGGTTTGTTGAGTGCAGAGGGATTTCGTGTGAAGAAAGCGGGTGGTTGAATTGTGATACGAAAGAAGCGGATTGTTATCGGCATTCATGGCGTTGGCAATAAACCACCGCAGCCTTTGTTGCAAAAGTGGTGGCGGCGGGCCATTTGCGAGGGGTTCGATCAAATTGGCGCAAGTTCCGAGCGCTGGACGTTTGACCTGGTTTATTGGGCGCAGTTTCTGTATTCCGATGCTCAGGATGTAGGCATCACAGATTCTGAAAACCCATTGTTTGTCGAATTTCCGTACGAGCCCGAGGTAAAAAAACGCAGTTCAAGTGGGAAAAGAAAGTGGCGTAAACGCATGCTAAATGTCGCTGAAGTCGTTATGGATTGGGTCTTCCTGACCGAAAACCAATTCTTCAATTTCGACCGTGTCAGCGATTATGTCGTCCGTAAGAAATTCGCAGATCTGGCAATGTACTATCATCCGGAAAATGTAGAAATTGATAAAGTTGGCATCAAGGTGCGCAAACTTATCCGCAATGAACTTGCCCGGGTGCTGCGCAAACATCGCAGGAAAGAGATCTTGTTGCTTTCTCACTCAATGGGGACCATCGTTGCCTATGATGTGCTCACCCACCTGGTGCCGAAGATCAAAATTCACACGCTCATCACTCTGGGTTCACCGCTTGGTTTGCCAAATATTATGAAGAAAATTTATACTGAGATGAATAAAAATTTCAAGGCTGAAAAGACACTTCCCACGCCTGAAAATATTGAACAAGCCTGGTATAATTTTTCTGACTTAAAAGATCCGGTGGCCATGAACCACAGCCTGGCGGATGATTTCAGGCCCAATGCAAAAGGTGTCGGACCGAACGATATTGAAGTGCATAATGAATACGAATATCAGGGCGCAAAGAGTCCGCATAAATCGTACGGCTATCTGCGTACAGAAGAAGTGGCGCAGGTCATCAACGATTTTCTCACGAAGCGGCCGCCATGCCGTCTTAATTTAATAAAACGTTTGTTACGTGGATTGAGTAAGCGGCAACAGAAAACCGAGCCGGCGCCGGAATGAACTTGCTGCTTTTGTCAGGAACCTTTTCGATTTGCCGGCTTGCTGCAGATGCGCCTGTTCCTGAATGGGCCGCAACAGGAGAATTTGTCAGCATCACGCGAACGCCCGATGAGCTTTCAATCGTCTGCGCGCAAAACACAGTTCCTGAAAATGTGCAAACGGAACCTGGCTGGCGAGCCCTGAAAGTGCAAGGTGTACAGGACTTTGCGCTCACCGGTGTTCTGGCAGATCTGGCCAATCCCCTGGCTGAATCCGGAATTAGTATTTTTGCGATCTCGACTTTTGACACGGATTATGTTTTGGTGAAGGAGGTTGATCTGCAGCGCGCCTCTCAGTCTTTGGAAAAAGCCGGAGTACAAGTAATCGCCGTAAAATAGTGCGGTGCAAAATGAGGAAGATGGAAAAAATGAAAACCAACAGGATGAAAAATTATGATTGAAACGCGTAATTTATCCAAGCAGTTTAAACTGACCCGGCAACAAAAAAAGGAGTTGGGAAACGAGTTTGCGGGCAGCACGGTTAACGCTGTTTCCGGGGTGAATTTTACCGCCCACCCGGGTCGGGTATTTTCGTTGTTGGGCGCCAATGGTGCCGGCAAAACCACCACCCTGCGCATGCTTGCCACCATGCTTAAACCAACGGCTGGAACCGCACAGATTTGTGGTTTCGATGTTGTGACCCAGGCTGTTGAAGTGCGAAAAAGACTGGGGTTTCTCACTGGTTCAACCGGACTTTACGACAGGCTGACCGCCAGTGAATTGGTTAAGTACTATGCTGATTTGCATGGCATGGACAAAGCAACTTTCGAGCACAGGCGCGATGAAATTTTTGACCGGCTCGACATGCACGAATTCGCTAACCGGCGCATCGGCAAACTTTCCACCGGAATGCGGCAAAAAGTTTCTATCACAAGAACCATCATCCACGATCCGGAGGTGGTGATTTTTGATGAGCCCACTGCCGGGCTGGATGTTGTGACGGCGCGCAGCATTATCCAGCTCATCCGAGATTTTCGTAAGCAGGGCAAAACCGTGATTTTTTCTACCCACATTATGGGTGAAGTTAATCTGCTCAGCGATGACCTGGCGATTATTCACAAAGGCAAACTTTGCTACCAAGGCACTTACCAGGAGTTTGGCGAACAGATGACCACAAAATCATTAGAAGATGAATTCATCAAAATAGTAGAGGAGGCCGGAAAGTGAAAGCCTTTTTCATAATTTTCAAGAAAGAAGCCGTGGACACTTTGCGTGACAGGCGCACGCTCATTACCATGATAGTTTTGCCGCTGGTTATTTTCCCGCTTATTATCGGCATTGTCACGCGCGTCAGTGAATCACAAGAAGGCAAGGCAAAGCTAAAGGAACTCAAAGTAGCAATCGTCTCCGTAGAAAAACTGCCACAGTTTGAAAAAATAATCCTGCAGGAAAAAGACATGGTCCTGGTTGGAAGTGTGGATGAAGACAGTGTGCGGTCTTATATCAAAGCGGAAACATTGGACGGCGCGTTTGTCTTCTCAAATAGATTCAGCAAGCGCCTGGTGGCGCTAAAACCGGGGCGGTTGAAATTTTATTTTCGCTCTGCAGAGGGCCAAAACATTAAGAAAGAACGCATGCTAAAGGTCGTGGATAAATTTGAAGAACAACTTTTGAAGGAGCGGTTTGTAAAACTGAATTTAAGTGAGACCACCGCTGAAACCATCAATTTAACTGAAGTTGATATTGCTACGACCCAGGAACGACTTGGCAAAGCCATCGGTGGATTTCTGCCTTACATTTTTGTTATTTTCTGCTTCCTTGGCAGCATGTATCCGGCCATTGATCTGGGTGCCGGTGAAAAGGAGAGAGGCACCATTGAGACACTCCTGACCACGCCGGTGGATCGCTTTGTTATCTTGCTCGGAAAATTCGGTGTTGTTGTGCTGACTGGCATCAGCTCAGCCATTATTGCACTTGTGGGCTTGTATCTTGGCATTCGTCAGGCGGGTGAAATTCCACCGGATGTGGCGGAAGTTTTGGCTTCTGTTTTACAACCACAAACCATTGTCTTGCTAATTTCGTTGTTGCTGCCTTTAACCATGTTCTTTGCCGGCATTTTACTTTCCATGTCAATGTACGCGAAAACGTTTAAAGAGGCACAAAGCCTGATTACGCCTGTGAACCTTCTTATCATTGTGCCCGTGGCGGTTGGCCTCATTCCGGGGGTTGAACTGAACAGCGTTACAGCCCTAATCCCTATTTTGAATGTTTCGCTTTCAACCAGAGAGATAGTTGCCGGCACCATGGACTTTGCCCTGCTGACTGAGGTTTACGCATCTCTGGTTCTTATTGCGGGTTTGAGTTTGTTTTCAGCCTCAAGGTTATTTGTGAAGGAGAGTGTTATTTTCAGGGGATAGAGCCAATACCTGGTGTTGTGTCTGTTAGCCTGGGTAATTCATGAGAGCTGAAATACGCTGCCAGTTCGGCATGTCGGAACTAACATCCCTCTGCTTTTCGCTCCGGACGAGCGAAAACCTGTCTCCCTGCATAGGGAGTTTAGTCTGATTTGTCAAGCGTTCAACGAACAAATCAGGGGGATGTCTAGCACACCCAACTTTGCAAAATTTCGCTTTAGCAGTTTGGGTCTGAAACTTGAATCCGGTGTGAACATTAAAAAGGACTTGTCATTTCGAACCACGACGTCTTTTTGTCGTGTGTGAGAAATCTGTGCGGAAAGATGAGAATCGAGGTCAAACATTTGTTTTTGCGGTAATAAAATTGCTCACTGCAGATTTCTCCGCCGAAAGAACCGGCGTTCGAAATGACGCCTTCTTTTGGTTTTGGGGACGATCCCGACAGAATTCTGAGGGTTTGTACAGTCACGCGTTATTCCGAACTGACGTTGATTTAGGTAGCTGCGAAATTTGAGCTGTTATATGAATAGTGAAATTTTTGTTTCATCTCAAAAAAATGAGTGCGGCGCGCTCCTGCTGCGCGTGTTTGTTTGGCCTTGCTGGATGAGTCCGCCCTGTTTAATTCCCCGCCTGTTTGTCACAAGACGCGCAATTCCTATCCGGTCACAGTCACAGATGCCGGAATGAGTTGATGGGAGACGGACTTGGAGATTCTGCTGTCAACATAAGGCTGACCGGGGGGTGTTGTCAATGGAAAATTGTGACAAGGATTGAAAATGTTGGCGGATAGAGGATAGGTGATTGTAGACAGGGGTCTTGCCATCCGGTTTACGCCTCTTGTGGCTGGTTTTGCTCTTCTCATCGCCAGGTCTACCCGACCCGCAGCTGGGTTTGCTTGAGCCGATGCGAGAGTCACGCCTGCCGAAACAAGGTTTACGCCTCTTGAAACAGAGTTTACTGCTGCTGAAGCAAGGGTTGCTTTTCCCGAACTGCCTCATACCAAATCGATTATCACTTAATTAAGTCAGAAACCGGTGTTATATGAGCCGGTCCCGCTCGGACAAAATAAAAACAGCCGGCCTTCATTGCGAAGACCGGCTGTTTGCTGGTTTGTTTTGTGATATTAAATCGATACGAGTGTTGCGCATCCGCCAGAATTGACAACCAATCCTGTTCGAGCGTTAAAACCTGACACTAAGGCTGGCTCGGGGCCGGCTCAGGGTTGACGACGGGTTCCGTCTCATCGACCACGGTTACGGTGCGGCTGCCATGATTGAACTTGCGGCGCAGGCCGTATTCCATCATCACCGGATCATTGTAACCCTGTTCCAGGCGAGTCACCAGATAGGCATAAACGCGCTTGCGCAACTCCCGGTATTCCGGGATCACTTTCGACAGTTCGATGCGGGTGTTTTCGAGGTCCGCCTTGACATCCGTAATGGTATCAATTTTCTGGCGCAGGGCTTGCGCCTGGGTGGTGACCTCTGCCAGCACCTCGGCTTCGGGTTTCATGGATTCGTCGGTTTGCTCCGCCGCCACCCGCACGATGTGTTGCAAATGAGCCAGCACCTCGAGACGGCGTGTTGGCGGATCGTCGGCAACCTGGTAGAGCGCTTTCACTGTGTCCGGCTGCTCTGGCTTGAGACTGGCAAGGGAGTGGCCGACAGCGATACTTGCGCTGCGCCCGCGCTCCTGGGTCTCCGCCGTTTGCTGCCGCGCCCGCCGCTCATCTGACTTCAGCGTATAAAAAGTGTTGACCAGCCCCGGAAACGCCTTGTTGGCTGCTTCCACCTCCTTGGCCAGGTCTGCTCGCAGAGGGGTGCCGCTGTTTTGATGGCCTTCCCACATATTTTGCAACAGTTCCAGCCAGTACCCGAAGAGGTGCTTACCTAATTTTACTGCCATGATTATACTCCTTTCCCTGATGTTTTTCGGATCGTCTTTGCCGGGAATATCGGCAGCAGAATGAGCCAACTTGAGCCGCAGCAGACAATGCCTTCATTCGTATCCATCGTGGGAGTGACAGAAGAGAGACTTTACGGATGGAGGAAAAACCTCCGGACGCGGGTCATTTGCCTTTGGTAAACGAATGTTGGCGTGCGTGCCGACGATATTGGCTCTCGGCGCAACAACATTGGTTCACGGACAAACAGGTTTGGTCTGTTGACAACCTGTTTTATCCTAAGAAAAATTGATTTTAGCCTGCGGGAAACCGATTTTGGCTACCAGGTGAAGCGATTGAGGCCCATGGGAAACGTTTTTACCTTGAGGGCAATGCAAGTTTGACTGTCGGGCGGACGATTTGAGTTTCGCGGAGCATCATTTTGGAATTGCCGCTATTTGGAAAAATAGAGGGTGGCAGAGCCGCGTGAATGGCCTTTGGGTTGCAGAGATTCTTGCTCGGTCTGAGTTATTACCCGGGCCGCCCAATAAGAACCGGGCATTTGCCCTAAGCAGTCGTTAAAAAGTTTTTCCTTGAATATTTTCACATCATTTCCCTCATTGTTTAGGGGGTGGGATAAGACGTGCTTTATATCCAGTTGCAAGACCTTTCATAAATGATTGATTAAAACTAATCAAAATAAACGGGCTTCACGTATCCAATCCCCTAAACCATGTCCGGATGCTGCTATACTCAACTTGGTGGGGGAGAAGCCCTTGCTAATTGCGCCCTGGGAGGGAATCCCAGGCGAGCGGAAAAAAGCCGCCAGAATTTACTGCAGGTCCATCTGCAAACATAGTCCCGTTCCATCCTTTATAGGGGCTATAGCGATACCTGGTAGGGTCTTTTTCAATTGGTGGAAAAGACCCTAGATCGGATTGGGCATAACCGGATGAAAACAAAGTGACAAGCAATTTGAGCGTTGCAACTAAACTTGAATGGATAAATAAATTAGAAAGAGCCGAGACGCGTTTTCATTCCGAGTTGATGCCCGTGTTATACGCAACATAAAAACTAATAATGAATAAAAATTAACGGCGAGTATATGCTCAGCTGACAGCTTTTGCTGGCAATTGACGCATATACAATCTTAGGCTCAGTGCAATCTAATCTCAATACTACCCTAAATGAAATATTCAAAATATAGCTCATTTTATTCAATGTTGTCCCAATTAGTTCCAGTCGAAGTTTTTTGATACAACTTGGCTTCCAGATTAGTAATCCACAACACATCGGACTTGGTGTGGGCAAGTCGTTTGCCACCATTTGCAAATTGGACATTAACTTTGGTGAAAGACCATGAGCTACCACTTCCACTCACTTTATATACATATCCATCATCACCCAAAACGTACATATCGTCACTATTCTGACCACCATCTGCTAAGTCTATTGCTTTTACTCCGGCAGGTAAATGGATTTCCAGCCATGAGTTGGCAGGAGGCACCTGATACCGATACACTTTTCCTGCTTTAGAAACTACCCAGGGTGTTCCGGGCCCGTCATTTTCTACATCAATGGCGATAGCTCCTCCGCTAACGCCGCTGTTCCAGCTATTTTTCGAAGGATCATCCTTGTCCGTACCGTAGTGTAAAATGGTAAAGTCTTTATTCGTAGTCAGGGCGATTCCTCCGGCATTGGCCGAGATGGTAGGTACATCACTGATTGCCCATATGCTTCCAGATGTATGTACCGCTATATCCGTGATGCCGGAAGACTTGTTAGAAGCGTTCCGGTTATCTTTATTATATCCAAAACTTCCATCAGGTTTGAGTTTTGCCAGCGCTCCTTCTTTATCAACTATCCAGGGTTTTCCATCGTAATCTACATCTATCCGCTTTGCATACTGATTTATCCCGCTAAGCGTGTATCCTATCCATTTTGTCCCGTTCCAATTCCATATTTTTTTTCCGCTCATCCAGATATCTTCATCCTTTTCTGCTACATCATAAACCGGAAGTGGAGCGATGTATTTCAGGATATCTGTGGTGATTTTATCATCAGAACTGACGATTCCACTTGCTATGGACATGTAAATATTATCCTCCGTATCTATGGCATAGCGACTAGGGTGAGCTATTCTCAGATTTTGATACGGAAAGTTATAGGTGTTGAGTTCCCACGTACCATTTTCATTTAATAAGATTGGATTGAACGTAGAAATTTTGGAAACCCCTAAGCCATATAGCCTGCCTTTGCTATCCTGAATAGATATTCCGGACAAAAAGTATTCTTCATCATTAATACTGGGTTTGCGGTTTTCTACGACATTGTTCCAGCTACTCCCATCCCATTCTCCAAATCTGATGAGGTTTAGATACCTTTTCTTATCGGATGAAGTGGAATTGGTTTTGGAGAAAAGTCCGGATACTTTCAGGTTATTACCAGATTGATAGAGTCTGTATACCCCTTCTCTTTTATGTGGCGAGTTCACCACACCGGTATTTACGCGTAAGCTATAGGCTTCCGGGGTAGATTTTATCCGGATTAATCCTTTGGATACAGTCACAGGTAAGTCTCTGGAAGTAATATCCCCGGTCAAAATATCCTGCCATGTATCAGCAGGCGTTCTTTTTCCCAGATAGTATGAGCCCGGCACGCGGGATTTAGACGCATTCACCCCTACATAAACATTGCTTGCATTATCTACCAGGAGAGTTTGCACCTTTCCTACTCCCTCCCCGGTTCGAGTGAGGTGAGTCCAACTGGTCCCATTGTGACGATATAGTTTTCCACTGCTCGCAGTTCCTGCATAGATATCATTATTGGTAGGATCGGTTGCCAGCGAAAGGGGCACCTCATCTATATCATATGCCGTCCAGGTATTACTGGACCATTTGGCCGCATACTTCCCTACTGAGGTAAATTCTCCGGCTACGTAAATGCTTCCGTCACTTTCTTCCTCAGCCAGAGCATTTACCGTACCGTTTACGCCAGTACTCAGGGCTTTCCAGGTACCGGATGGCTCACGCACAGCAATGTTATTTACAGTGGTGCTTCCCACTTTTGGAAAGTTCCCACCTGCATACAGGTTCCCGTTCCGGTCAAACAGAAGTGCATTTACCAGACCGTCTATTTCCCCTTCCAACTTCGTCCATCCGACTATATTCAATCTCCCGGTGCCTATGCCTCTTACTTTGAATACAAATTTTTTATCAGCCACAGTTCCGCCGGGGTAGCTGGCATCATATGTGATTTCCACATCTGCCTCATAGCTTCCGTGGGCAGGTGGTGTAAAGCTGATATCAAAAAACTTGCCTCCGTGAGGGGCCAGGGTAGATACCAAAGCAGAACTATTTACTATGCTAAAAGCCCCGGCAGTGGGCGTTTCATTTTTAAGGCTTACGCTCTTGATAGACAAATTCACTACCCCGCTGTTTCTGAGCCAATAAGGCAGAGTGGTAGTATTACTAGGATCATGTGCCCCATAATCCACTTTATTCCTAGCGTTTTGGTAAATCACATTATAGGTCTTGCCTCCTTGCACGGTCAGTTCTGGTCTCCAAAGCGTTTTTCCATCACTCCCTATCACTTTCAAGTCCCCCCGGTGTCCATTCTCGCTGGAAAGAAGAAATTTACTCCCGGTGGCAGGTGCCGGTAATCCTACCTTGTTAGTAGAAGAAGGAAAAGTGAAACTGAGCTGTCCTTTATCAAAGGTGATGGAGTTAGCTCCGGTGCTAATACCCTCTTCATAAGTGCTGGTAATAAAGCCTCCCGTACGAAAATAAACATTTACCAGATTTCCATCATTTCCCAGATTCAGGCTATTATTCCCTGCGGCTGACGTCATCACATCTTCTTCCACAGCAGGATAAGCCGGGCTGTTTATGGTCTTACTGCTTATCTCATAAACAGGTGTTTTACCTGTCAGGCTCATATCTTCCTCAGGTAGATAGAGTACCGCTTTGCGGAAGTTTCTCGGTGGTAGCCACACATTATTGATGTCAAAGGCGTTCTGCATATAGGTGTACTGCCCCATCGTGGTGCCCGCCAGCTCTTTTCTATTCTGGAGAAAAGTAGGATAGGAATACCCACTGTTAAACCAGGCTTGTACAGAAGAGGCGTAAGATTCTCTGGGTCTATTTGGAGATAAATATCCCTCTACCGGGGTAAGGTCTCCTGACTGCGCACACATATAGTCTATGGCATGACCAAACTCGTGGACCAACTGATCAAACTCTCTGTATGCCTGGTCATTTCCCCATCCCTTTTCATTTACTACATATACCCCTGTACGACACATCATCTCTTCAGTAACCAGTGCTATGTAGCGGCTATTATGGGGATCATAGGCAAATCCTCCTCTTGTTACGTTCCCAAATGTAGAACCAGTGAGACCAGGGTAGCTGTTAATCTCAGTCTGGTCATCATCATAGCGACTGATAATAAAGGTTTTTACCTGTCCTATTTGCCTCCGTTCTGCGGGTTTTATAGCATTGACCATATTTTCTATGATTATACGGCTATTTAGTATAGCCCATTCAGATGTGGTGTTGGTGCCATAGATTTTGTTCCCAAAACTTGTTTCCAGCACTCTGGTAACTGGCTGATCCATTCCACTTGACGGCAGATGGTAGCCGTGGACGAGTTTGACAGGTTGAAACGTAAATTGATAACTAATGCGGTCTATATGTGTGCCATATCCTATGGAATGAGTCCCATCACCGTTAGTACTAAGGGAAATATAATCCCTTTCATGCGAACTAGATTGGTTCTTATCATGAATCACAAAAGTATTTGTTCCGTACTTATTCGGATACTTACTCTCCACTTCTATCCTATTTCCATCGGTTCCAGTGGCCGTTTTGATTTTGTACTCAACGCCTGTCTGTGGAACTAGCTGGATCAAAAAAGGATCTATATCGCCAACTGTGGGCAATTTTTCATAAGCATACCCATTACCGTCAGGACGCAATGCCAATAACTTAGCCGGAAGGTCTACATCGTTCAAGATTTTTTCAATATTTTGAACTACATAATAGATACCCTCAGTCAGGCTCTGATTCAGATTAATCGGCTTGGTGAAAGCGGCTCCTCCACTCAGGGTACCTGCAGTCGCAGTAGCAGTCCCTGTTACCCTGGAACTGATAGAGGTCCGGCTACGACTATCGTTAAACGGGAAGTAAGCAACCAATTCTGTCTCATCGCCTTGAATTGGCGGATAAGCCTTCATTTCGCTTTTGATTTTATTTTGGGCACGGACAGTACTCCAGATGCTGAAGTTATCGATACTGATTGACCTCGCTACTCTTTTGCCACTTACCGTAACTGCGGGCCCTTGCCACACAATGTTTGTACTGGTAGCAGTGGCCAGGGTTATGCCTGAATGAGTGTGAGGGGTAATCACTCCATCCAGATAGCTTTTTATGGTATTACTCCCATATGTAATTGTTACAAAATGCCATTGAGCGTCACGTAACTGGGCGATCATTCTGGTTCCGTTTGTTTCGCCTGTATTGAGGTATAAATCGCAAGAGCTACTACTGCGACTGAGCAAAATATTGAAAATAGCAGCCGTAGATCCGGATGAGGTGCCAAAAATCATCAAATCGTCTTTTTGACTCGGGGGTGTCGAATTGTCTTTCTCAACCTTGATCCAAAAGGAAATAGTTCTATCAGCCGCATCAACAGGCATGGCGCTGGGCGTAGATATCGATGCTTTTTCGGTTGGATTTTGCAGAAAAATAGCTTGGTCCTGAGCTGCTATTTCATGACATGTGAAGACGAATAAAATTAAAATTAAAATTAAAATTGATTGTTTCATTTTGATTCTCCTTGAATTATTACTACAGTTACTTTGGTGTCGTTGGTTGTGTAATCACCTCCCTGGTGTCGTTTAAGTCTTTCATTGCAAGCTGAATTCATTTCAATTACCGGGACAGCCTGCGATTAGAGTTTGTTTGTCATGACGGCAACAAAATAGCAAAATCACAGAGGCGATTTCATGGCGATTTTGCGCATAAGTTTGTCATTTTTGCGCATCGAGCCACAGGTGACCAAAAACCTGCCAGGGTTTAAAACCCCGGCAGGTTTGGTTTTCTACTCCTACTTCATCAAAATCAAACGTTTCATGCTTTGAAAATTGTTGGCTTCGAGTGTATAAATGTAAACACCGCTGGCGACTTTGACGCCTTGCTCATTTGTGGCGTTCCAGACGACCTGATGTTGACCGGCATTAGCCTGACCGTGATAAAGCGTTTTGATACGTTTGCCCATCATGTTGTAAATGGTCAGTTTCACATCTCCCGTTTCCGGTACCGTAAACGAAATTGTAGTAGTCGGGTTGAACGGATTCGGGTGGTTCTGCATCAGCGAAAATGCTTCCGGCAGATTTTCGTTGCTGAAGGACTGCGCTTTGAAAAGACTGTTTTCAGCATCTTCGCCAATTGAGGCAGCGCTGGTAGAACCAAACGGTGTCGCGTTGGCAGTGCCCACATTACCGGCAGCATCTGTTGCTGTGCAAATCAACGAGGGCGTTTGTACGCCCCGAATTCCGAGTAGATTACCGCTGCCATCGAATACGTAAGTGTCTTTCTGGTTTGCTGTCGTTACGAACCTGAGCCTTTGGCTGTTGCTCACCGCCACGCCGCCTGCACTTTGAACCGCCGCCCAGAAACTTTGCGGGCCCGGCCCCCAGACTTTCACGTTATTTGTTTGGTAGTTAAACTCAAGCCCTTTCCTGCCAGCTACCTGGAATTGGACGGTTGGGCTGCTCAGGGCTGGTATTTGCATCACAGAGCTAACTGTTGGGTTGGCATCACAGTTGTCTGTTGCGCTGCAGATAACTGCGTAACCATTCTGGTCGCTATTTAAAACATCTACCAATTTAAGCTGGGCTGTAACTACCGGCGCCGTTACGTCCGCCACAATGACATTTTGTGTTTGCTGGCTGGAGTTGCCATTGCCGTCGTCATAAGTCCAGGTGACAGCGAAGGTGCCTTGTGTTGTGTAAGTGGTCGGGTCTGGTGTTGTGGCTGTGATGCTGCCGGCACAGTTGTCTGTTGCAGTCGGCGCGGTGATTGTGACGCTGCACTCGCCAGTGGCGTCAGGCAGGCTTGCTACATCCGGCACAGGCGCTGTGTTATCTGCTACGTTGACTGTAATCGTTGTACTGCAAGAACCGCCGTTGCCATCGTCAGCAGAAACGGTGACTGTGTTGGCGCCAAGCACCAAATTGGTCGGGCTGAGGGTGATGGTGAGCGGGTCGCCATCGGGGTCGGTGACGCCGGTGACATCTGCGCCGGAGATGGTGGCGCCGCAGTTTCTATCTGCGCTCTGGTCAGCAATAGTCGCGCCGCTGCAGTCGGGCGGCTGGTTGGAAGGTGCGTCGCCGGTGCCTTGAATGGAAAAGTCGTACGGATTCTCGTCAGCATCGTCATTGGCAATACTCACAGTTGCTGTTCGCAAGCCTACAGCGCTTGGGTCAAAGGTGATTGTGAATGTCGTTGTCCCACCACCGGAAGCAACCGGTGTGTTCGCATCAATTGTCAGTGCGAAATCAGCAGCATGGGTACCGCCTATGGTTACTAATGGTGAACCGCCTGTCAGATTTAAATCTGCCGTACCCGTATTTGTGATTGTAAACTGGTTCGGGTTCGTTCCACTGGTAGTACCAACATTACCAAAATCCGTGTCATCTGTGAGTGAAGGCGTCACATCGCCGTCAGCAATAGAATTGCCAAGGCCGGATACATCCATCTCGGAAACAGCAGGGCAGTTCTTTCCACCATCCGTAATGGTCCAGCCATCGGAGCTAATCATATTGGCTCTGGCAGTTTCGCTGCTGCAATATTTGCTGTTGCCGCCAGAAAAACTTACACCACTCTGCAGGTTTTGTGCATTCCAACCGGTGAGCAGGGCATCATAATTTGCGGTGGAAAGTGTTGCAGCCAAAAACATCGATGTTGCATTTGTTAATGCCTCTACATTCCAGCTTCCGACGTCCTGGTTAAATGCGGAAGCATTGCGGAACATAAAGCTCATATTCGTTACATTTGCTGTGTTCCAGCTGCCGATGTCCTGGTTAAAGGCCGAAGCGCCCAGGAACATGGACTTCATATTCGTTACATTCACTGTGTTCCAGCTTCCGATATCCCGGTTAAAGGCGGTGGCGAGCGCGAATGTTTGAAGCATATTCGTTACATTCGCCGTGTTCCAGTTGCCGATGTCCTGGTTGAAGGCGGACGCAGAGAAGAACATGGCGCTTATATTCGTTACATTCGCTATGTTCCAGCTTCCAATGTCCTGGTTAAAAGCGGAAGCACGTAAGAACATAAAGCGCATATCCGTTACATTGGCAGTATTCCAGCTGCCGATGTCCTGGTTAAAGGCGGTGGCATCACTGAACATGATGCCCATATTCGTTACATTGGCCGTGTTCCAGCTGCCGATGTCCTGGTTAAAGGCGGTGGCACCACGGAACATGTTTTGCATATCCGTTACATTCGCTGTATTCCAGCTGCCGATGTCCTGGTTAAAGGCGGAAGCACCGTCGAACGTGGTGCTCATACTCGTTACATTTGCCGTGTTCCAGTTGCCGACGTCCTGGTTAAAAGCGGAAGCATCCCAAAACATGCCGCTCATATTCGTTACATTTGATAAATCGGGTGCATCACTTGCCTGTCCGGCCAGGTTGGTGCAACCCAAGAAAGCGCGGAACATGGAAGTCCATTTACCGGTTCCCCACTGGTCAATACTCAGCAATTTATCTTTATCGCCAATATTATTAAAATAAATCTGGGGAAAGCCGGTGCCAACGCCGCTGTTGTCTTTTATGCGAATGGTATAGGTGCCGGCTGCAGCGTAATTACAAGTGTAATCACCTGTTACGCCGGTGGCTTCGTCTATGCCATCGTTATCAATATCTACATTGTAATTGTACCCGCCACCGTTGGTGGGGATGGTAAATTGAGTATTTGACGATGTTCCCGGGTTATCGGTTTTGATGGTGATGACAAAATCATTGGTTGATTGTGCAAAACTCTTTTCAGTGAAAAATGAGCCAATCAACACAGGGGTCGCTAAAATACACAAAATCAATTTTATTTTACTTTTTTTCATGTGTTCCTCCATGTAGTTAATGTTACTTGAATTATTACAACAGTTACTTTGGTGTCTTTCGTTGTGTAATCACCTCTCTGGTATCATTTAAGTCCCTCAGAGTCTATAATAAAACTGAACTCATTTCAATGCCGGCAACTTTTGATTTGAGTCAGCTTTCGTGACGGGCATAAAATAAAAAAAACACAGGGGCTATTTCATGGCGATTCTGTACAAATGTTTGTCATTTTTAAACATCGAGCCTGAAAATCAGCAGTAATTGTCTATGTTCTTATAAAAAATTAACCACTGACTCACATTCCGATTTGTTATCGGGAAAACACGGATTCAATTTTTCTTGCAGTTTCCAGGAATTTTTTTATTTGTGAAATCCGTGTCAATCCGTGTCAATCCGTGGCAAATACTTACTGCATCAGGCATCATTTCACAGCAATGACTTGGAAATGAAGTAGTTCCGTGGTTTTTTACGTCTGGCATTTTTTGGGTAAAACTTGAAGCAGATGCAACCCCACACTGATTGATTGAAGAATAACACAGATAAAAAAGACAAGTTATCAGTGTGTTTCTTTAATCAGTGTTGACGCCTGGTTGAGGTTTGTCAGGTTTGTGGATTTATTCCGGATGGGTTTTTTGATATTCCGAAGGCGAGCATCCAAACTGCTTTTTGAAACTGCGGGTAAAATTGGCCTGGTCGCTGAAGCCGAGGGCATAGCAGATTTCGGCAACGGTGCCGGATTTCTTCGCCAGCAAATCGGCGGCGCGCTGCAGGCGCATGGAACGGAGCATCTGTCCGGCTGGCTGGCCAATCAGAGCGTTGAGCTTGCGATTGAGGTGAGTGACGCTCATGGCCACTGCGTTTGCCAGAGCTTCGACATTGAAGGCTTCATCCTCAAAACGCGTTTCGATAATCTCGATGACGCGCTGCAAAAATTCTCGATCCATGGAGGTGGCTTCCACTTCCGACGGTTTGATGATAGTTGCGGTGCTGAAACGCTCGCGCAGCTTTCGGCGCAGTGCAATGAGGTTGCGCACCCGAACCGCCAGCTCTTGCTGTCGAAAGGGTTTTAAAATATAAGCATCGGCGCCGGTTTCGAGGCCGGTGAATTTTGCTTCTTGCTGCGCTTTGGCCGTGAGCAGGATAATTGGAATATGGCTGGTGCGCTCGTCGGTTTTCAGGGTTTCACAGACTTCGAAACCGTCCTTTTTCGGCATCATAACGTCGCTGATAACTAAATCAGGAATGGCCTCGAACGCTTGCGCGATGCCGGCCTCACCATCTTCGGCTTCCAAAATAGTGTATTCTGTTTCAAGCTGCTCGCGGATATAAGCCCGGACGTCGGCATTGTCTTCGATGATGAGGATGATGGGACGGTCGGTGGTCGGTTGACTGAAATCTGTTGCATTTAAAATAGCGCGTGATTCGGACATCCCTCTTAGTCCCTCTTTCAACAAGCTCAGGACAGGCTCTTCAAAGGGGGAAACAGTTTCAGGTGCAGAAGGCTCAGTGTCTGATTCGAACATCCCCCCCGGCCCCCCTTCGAAGGGGGGAGTCGTTACCTTTTCCCCCTTTGAAGGGGGATTAAGGGGGATGTCAAGGGTTTGTTCCGGCGCCAGATGCGCTTTACCCAACGGCAGGCAAACCGTAAAGGTGGTGCCGCTGTTTTCCTCACTGGTCACCACGATGCTGCCGTAGTGTATTTCCACCAGTTCTTTCACCAATGCCAGGCCAATGCCCGTGCCTCCATGGGCGCGGCGGCTGGAGGCGTCCACCTGGTAGAAGCGGTCGAATATATGCGGCAGTTGCCCGGCCGGAATGCCTTCACCGGTGTCGGCAATGGTGATTTCAACACAATTAACCGGATATGTTGTGGCATTTGCTTCTGCATTGTGGATGCATATTTTGCATCTTGGGTGCAGGATTTCATGTGATTGATTTCCGTTAGAAACGTCGGCTTGCAGACCGCAATCTGGGAGCAAGGCGCCGGTCACTTTTACAGTGCCGCCTTTGGGGGTAAATTTAAAGGCATTTGAAAGCAAATTAGAAAAAATCTTTTCAATCTTGTCATGGTCGAAATAGGTTTCTTTATCAAAAGAATCTTTCTTGTCCGCAGCGTATTGCCGGGCATCTTCTATTTCAAGCTGCAAGTTTACGCCGTTCTGTTCGGCCAGCGACTCGAACGACATGACCAGACCTTTGAGAAACGAAATGAAGTCGCCTTTGGTTGTCTGCAACTGCAGTTTGCCGCGTTCCAGTTTTGAGAGGTCGAGCAGTTGGTCGATGAGCTGAAGCAGACGTTGGGCACTGCGGCGGATGAGCGACAGCTTTTGTTGGCCGTTTTTGGTGACTTCTTCCATCAGTTGCTCGGCGGGTCCGAGAATCAGAGTCAATGGTGTGCGGAATTCATGAGAGATATTGGCAAAGAAGTCGGACTTCATTTCATCCAACTCTTTGAGTTTTTTAGTCTCAACGTCTTTCAACTTTGCTTGATGTCTGTGCTGTTGGCGGTTCATTTCGTAGCGGCGTGCTGCATACAAAATGCTAAATAGCATCAGTCCATAGAACGAATAACTCCACCAGGTGCGATACCATGGCGGCAAAATTTTCACTGCAAACGATGATTCTTCACCCACCTTCCGGTAAACGTTTCTGGCACGCACCCGGAACCGGTAGTCACCTTCCGGCAGTTTGCGGTAAGTGACTTTGGTATCTCCAGTCCAGTTTGACCAGTCTTCCTCGAAACTCTCCAAAAAATATTGATATTGGTTGGCGGCCTCGTTATCATAGTATGGGGCAGCGTATTCGATGGTTAGAGTATTATTTTCATAGGCTAAAGTCGGGGCTTTTATTCTATGTTCCAGATTAGCATAAGCGCCGCCGTAAATGACAGAGTCGCTGTTCAGGGTTACGCGACGTATTAAAGCCGAATAGCCAGCTGTGTAGTCTTTCGCAATGGTTTCATCATAGCGAATTATGCCATCAGCTCCGCCGAACCAGAATACCCCCTCATATTTCTCATCGACATAATAAGTCCAAATACTACCGGAGTCCTCTATGCGCAAAAAGGGCAAGGTGTTCCACGAATAGCTGCCATTTGGCTCTGGTGCGGCCAACCCGATATTACCGGAGTGCATCGTCAATACTCTTTGCGTTCCAGCAAGATGAAAATTTTTACCGTCTATGTTGCAGGTTGTATCTGCAAAGAGACCACCAAACGATGAACTCAACTGAAATTTTTGGCTTTTTGGCTCAAAGTACCTTAGCCCTTTGTTAGTTGGAAACAAGAGTCTATCATTGGTGGTCAAGATTCCGACCCAACCCCTGGGAAGCCCATTCGCTTCTCCGAATCGTTCTATTTTAATGGTAGAAGAATCTAACAGAGTGGATAGAGCCAGGGAGGGTGCGTTCAAGCGTACGGCTGTGCCGTATCGAGTGGTCAACCACAACACATCAGAGCCATCTTCTTCAATCCCTTCAACCGACTCATTGATTCCGGCAACCTCGCCAGCGAAGCGCCATGTTCCACCTTGCCGTTGCAGCAATCCGAGACCACCGAGCAACCCAACATATACACGATTTGTGTCATAGCGGGAGCGGTGAAGCCATATTGGGCTGGCCCTTCCTCTTTTGTTCAACAGGCTAGCCTGTTTGTTTAAAATTTGAAAGATCCCCTCGTGTGAGGTAAGCAGTAAATGGCTGCCTGTAGATAACAATGCATTGCCTCGTACCTTCAGTCCTGGAATCACTTCAAAAGCCGGTCGTTCCCCAGGCGATGAACCACGCTCCAGAAAAATGAGGCCCTCACTGGTTGATGCAAACAGTTTGCCCTGATACCGGGTGATGCCGGTCACGCCGCTCTGCAATGCCGGAGCTAGAGAATACCGAGTCAGTGGGCTGGGCAGCTCTACGCGCGACAGACCTTTGTCCATGGCCAGCCATAACCCACCGCGGCTATCAGTATACACATCATAAACCATGTTGTCCGGCAAGCCGGTTGCTTTGTTCAAGATATGTTTAAGATTTCCCTGTTGGTCAATGACTACCACGCCGCCGTAGCGGGTTCCCAGAGCATAGCTCCCATCCGCAAGAACAGCGCCGCATAAAATTTTGTTTTGCTTCAAGTAGGCATCTGCTTCGTTCTTGTAGGGTGAAAAAGTGACGCCATCGTAAACAAAGAGACCTTGCGTGTAGGTTGCCAGCAGGAACAGCTTACCCGCTGTTGTAAAATTATCTTTTGGAGCACTAGCAGCTGATTCCCTGGAAACGCCCTCCGTTGAAACGGAAAACGGCAGCGCAACATAAGCGGTAGTATTCGCAAGGCGCTCACCATCTGGGACGAGCCGCAGAGAATCGTTTTCCATTCTTAAAAGCCCCACCTCCGGCTGACGAATGAAGAGCGCGTCTTCAGCAACAAAGCATTCGCCGAGCCCTTTTTCAAACTGCCAGGTCTTCAATTTGCGCAATTCGTCGTTCCAGCGGAAAAGCGTCTTTCGTGATCGGAAGTAAACGCTTTGTGAGGTGGCTGCTACACGCCAACGCGACTCGGCTTTGCGGATCTGCTCCGGAACGTGCATCCACAACGAGTTGTACTGCAAAGTACCGGCTGAGTCGGGAGCCAGGTAGCCAAACTCTTGTGAAGCTCCGACCCAGATTCGACCGATTGAGTCGGTGCTTACCGACCATATCGGCTTCCCGTCTTTGCGGTAGGTTTGGCGCCAGGAAACACCATCGTATTCGAGCAGACAGGACGTATTGGCAAAATACATCACGCCGCGTTGATCCTGGTCGATGTCCCAGTTCTGATGGGAACAGCCATGTACTGAAGCACTGTACGTTTGAATATATGGTACTCCGGCTTCACGCCAGCGTTCATCCGCCGCCGGTAATGAGGTTTGGGCGTAGTTTGGAGCCGTCAAAAAACTGCAAAGCAGCAGTACGATCGCGGTGTAAATCATGGTGAATTTGTTTGGTTTGTTTCCCTGAGACGCCTTTGAGAAAGGTACAATTTAGTAATAATACATGCAAGTGGTTTGGGGTGGGGAGTAAAATGATGCCATCAGCCGGGGTAGCGGGATAGAAAGGTACTGGGTTTACATCGTTAAACTAAAAGAACTCCATGCGAACAAAAACCCTGACAGGACTTCGAGCCCTGTCAGGGTTGGCTACTATTCTTACTTCATCAAAATAAGCCGCTTCATGGCCTGAAAATTATTGGCCTCAAGCTTGTAAATGTAAACACCGCTGGCGACTTTGACGCCTTGTTCATTTTTGGCGTTCCAAACGACCTGGTGGTGCCCGGCGTTGGCCTGACCATGATAAAGCGTTTTGACCAACTGTCCCATCATGTTGTGAATGGTCAGTTTGACCTTACCCGTTTCAGGCACGTCAAAAGCAATTGTCGTGCTGGGATTAAATGGGTTCGGATAGTTTTGCCCTAAAGCAAATTCCTCAGGCAAAGCAGGCTCTTCATCACCCTTCATCAACACTTCACGCTCAGCATGAGCCGGCCCTACTGTCTTGTTGAAAGGGAGATTGTCGCTATCTAAAACAGTACCGGGAAACGTGCCAACATTAAAAACATAGCCATATGCTCCTGGTGGCGCTCCCGCAGGAACATTTTGAGTTAGCGCATCGGGTGTCAATGTTTGTCCGGGCGCCAGGCTTATATTCAACCAGGGCCCCAAACTTGCATCCACCGCACCGCCACCTGGTTTGGTGATAACATTCCATACATCAACAATCTGCGCCGATGCTGAGTTGTTGGTGATTTCTACCTGAAATTGAAATGAACCCCCGCTTGCTGGAATCGTGGTTGAAGTAATCGGAGTGAGAGTAATGGAAACCAGTGGCAGCACATTGACTGTCACATCGTCTGTAGCCGTGCAGCCGCTAGCATCGGTTACCAACACGGTATAAGTCGTTGTGTCAGTTGGACTCGCGGTCGGATTGGCCAGGGTTGCGTCATCGAGTCCTGTCGTTGGCGTCCAGCTGTACGTGTACGGCGCAGTACCGCCGCCGGCAGTGGGGCTGCCACCGATAACCGTTGAGCTACCCGTGACAATATCCACATCCGCACCCGCGTCTGCTGTGGGCGGTGTGTTGACCGTGACAACGATATCGTCGGTTGCAGTGCAACCAGCGGCATCGGTGACAATTACGCTATATGTTGTGGTTGCGGCAGGTGAAGCATTTGGATTGGCTGCGGTTGCATCATCCAGTCCGGTCGTTGGCGTCCAACTGTAAGTGTAGGGACTGCCATTGCCGCCGGAACCGGTCGGGCTGCCGCCAATCGCTACCGTTGCTCCGGCACAGATTCCAACATCGCTGCCTGCATCGGCAACGGGACTCGGGTTGACCGTGACAAGTACATCGTCGGTTGCAGAAAGCCCTGTCGAAGTTTCAGTGACTTCAACGGTGTAAGTTGTGGTGGCTGCCGGTGATGCATTTGGATTGGCTACGGTTGCGTCATCCAATCCGGTCGTTGGCGTCCAACTGTAAGTGTAGGGGCCGCCTTCACCGCCGGAGCCGGTCGGGCTGCCACCGATTTGTACGGGTGCTCCGGCGCAAATGGCCTGATCAGCGCCGGCATCTGCTACGGGCGGCTGGCTTGAAATTATGGTATTTTCCCACAGGACGATTCGGTTGTTTCCTGCCGCTGAACTAGCTGCATCCAGATCGCCATCGCCGTCGAAGTCCTCCAGTACCGCCCAATCGATGCGGGTTGAGGGTGAAGGAATCGGACCTTGAGAGAAGCTGCCATTGCCATTGTTTAGCCAGACAGGGGGGTTGTTCATGGTCCCGGAAAAGACATCGATATCACCATCATTATCAAGGTCGCCCAACTGATCCACGTCTGTCATCTTACCTCGGACAACAGCGGATGGATCATGGGTGAATGTTCCGTTACCATCGTTTCTAAACAGGCTTCCAAGCGCCCAGCCACTCCAGGGGAGGCCCCAGGTAGCAAGAATGTCAATATCACCGTCTCCGTCCATGTCGGCAATGGCCGACCTAACATTCATAATTACAGTTCTGTAATCATCGTGTTCAGTAAAGGTCCCAGATCCATCATTTGTAAAGATGACGTAGCCATAGTCTCCGGTCATATGGACGTCCAGATCTCCATCACCGTCAAGGTCTGCGACTGCACCGTCAGAGAGTGGCTTGCCATAACTCCAGGGGTAAGTGCCTGCCAGAGTAAAAGAGCCGGAACCATTGTTGAAGAATAATTGCCATCCGTTTGCAGCGAAGGTGGCAACAACAAGATCGAGATCTCCATCACCATCAAGGTCGCCCAATGCGCCACCCGTGCCGAGACCAAGGCTTCCAATCTGCGTGAAAGCCCCTGTACCGTCATTACGCCAGACTCTAACGCCCTCTGCCCAGTTCTTCATACTCACGATGTCAGTGTCTCCATCACCATCAATGTCGCCTGCTTTGAAATTCTGACCATTTGAGTAAGCCGTGAAAGGCCCGGGAGTGAATCCCCCTGTTCCGTCGTTCACAAACACTCGAACACCGTCCGGGCTGCGGTCTTGGAGGAGTATGTCGATATCGCCATCAGCGTCTATGTCGCCAGATCTTATCGTATGACCTTGTACTCCAAAGTTTTGTCCGGTGTCGATAAAAGTGAGTTGTTGGGCTGTAACCGGTATGACCGAGGTAACTATACTCAGCACTGCCGTACAAACTGTCAGTACAAACAATCTGTAACTGAAATGTGTAAATTTGTGTTTTGTGTTTCTCATGACTTTTTCTCCTCTGATTTTGTGATTATCGATTCTTGAACTTCCTGCCAAATCCAGTAGTCATTTTTTTTTCAATTAAGCCTGTTACACCACCTCCCTAGTCGTTATTGTGTGCGTCAAATTGTTTTGAGCCGGGGACTACTCACAGTCAGAAGAAATTTAGTTTATTCATTTTGTGTGTAATTAAAGTGCAGGAGTCATCTGACTTCTTGTGTTCTTGTTTTGTCCCGTATTATTAGTAAACAATCTTAGTGACGCTTGTCAGGTGTCTCACCTCATTTGAATCACCTCCATCTTGCTTGAGATATCGATTAAGAGTTTAGGGAATTGAATTGTGGTTCCCCGGATGTTCGACCGGTCGATGTTTTTGACAGGTCGAACATGGTGACAAAATCTACAAATCGACCGGGCTATTCTCTAACACTGAGCCGACAATTTTTGTCACTCAGCCGACAAACTGTGGGAATAGTATAAAAAGTGGGGTTGGAAGATTGCCCACCAGGTCGAGGTAGCGAGTGGATAGGCTACTCAGGTCTGTGGGTTCTGCAAAACTAACTTTTCAGATGATTTGAGAGAATAGATGGACTGACGACCGTAGCCGCTAATTTTTTTTGCTACCCGCAATGTCGGAAGGCTGTCGGTCAAACTGTTCACGGAAAATTTTGGAGAAGTAAGAGAGGTTGTTGAAACCCACTTGAAAAGCGATTTCCGAAACAGTACCTGCATTCTGCTCCAACAATTGCTTCGCCCGCCGCAGGCGCAGAGACCGAACCAGCAGTGTTGGTGATTGTCCGATTAGCGCTTTGAGCTTGCGCTCGAGTTGGCGCTCGCTTAATCCGATTTCGCGGCACAGGTGCGTGATGGTAAACGACTCCTCTTCCAGGTGTGCTTCGATAAAGGCCACCACTCGCGTCAGGAAAGCCTGATCCTCGGGCACGACACTGACTTCTGACGGTTTGATGACGGTTGTCTTGCTGAACCTCGCCCGCAGCTTACGCCGCAACTCGATCAGTTTGCGCACCCGCACTGCCAGCTCTTTTTGCCGGAACGGTTTGAGTACGTAGGCATCCGCCCCGGTTTCAAGACCGGTGAGTTTTGCCTTTGCCTGCGCCTTGGCCGTGAGCAGAATCACCGGAATGTGGCTGGTGCGTTCATCGGTCTTTAGAGTGCGGCAGACTTCGAAGCCGTCTTTTTTCGGCATCATGACATCGCTGATCACGAGATCAGGGATGACATCTATTGCCTGCGTAATTCCTGCCTCGCCATCCCCGGCTTCGAGAATGGTGTATTCGGTTTGCAACTGCTCGCGAATGTAAGCACGGACATCGGCATTATCCTCGATTATGAGGATGATGGGACGGTCGGTAGTTGGTTCTTCGAGGTCTGGTTCAGACATCCCCCTTAATCCCCCTTCAAAGGGGGAAACAATGTCGGTTTCCTTTTCAAGGGTTAAGAGAATATCGACTCCCCCCTTCGAAGGGGGACCGGGGGGGATGTCAACCAACTGTCTCGGTGCCAGATTCGCTTTGCCCAGCGGCAGGCAAATCGTAAAACAGGTGCCTTGGCCCTCCTCGCTGGCTACTGTGATGGTGCCGTGGTGCAATTCAACCAGCTCTTTTGCCAATGCCAGGCCGATGCCGGTGCCTTCGTAGGCACGCGTACTGGAGGTATCCACCTGGGAAAAACGGTCGAAAATGTGAGACAGACGATCCGGTGGAATGCCAACGCCGGTGTCGCGGACGGTGATTTCTGCGACAGCCGCAGTGGTCTTGCTAATTGCCAATGTTACTTTCACGCTTTCCCCTTCCGGCGTGAACTTCAGGGCATTCGATAACAAGTTGGAAAAAATTTTCTCTGCTTTCTCTCTGTCGAAATAGGCCTGACCATAAATTTTCTCCGCTTGCTCCTCAACCTCAAACAGCAATGTGATCCCCTTACCCTGCGCCCAGGATTCGAAGGACATCACCACCCCTTTTAAAAACGCCATAAAATCGCCCGGCCTCGCCTGCAGGGGCATCTTACCGCTTTCGAGCTTCGACACATCCAGAAGCTGGTTGATGAGTCGGAGCAGACTCTGGGCGTTGCTGCGGACCATGCTCAACTTCTTTTTACTACCCTCGGTGACTTCCTCCATCAACTGCTCCGTTGGCCCGAGAATCAATGTCAGAGGTGTCCGAAATTCATGGGAAATGTTGGCGAAAAAATCGGACTTGAGCTTGTCGAGTTCTTTGAGCTTCCTGGTTTCTACATGCCTCAACTCGGCTTTGTGTTTGTGCTTTTGCCGGTTTTTTTCATAGCGATGGAGACTGTAAAATGCACTGAACAAAAACAAGCCGTATAGTGAATATGCCCACCACGTGCGCCACCACGGTGGTGTAATGGTGATCTTGATCGTGGCGCCTTCTTCATTCCAGACACCGTCAGCATTGCTACCGCGCACCCGAAAGACATAATTGCCCGGATTCAAATTGGTGTAGAGGGCCTTGCGTTCGCTGCCCGGCTTACTCCATTCTTTGTTAAAATTCTCCAGCTTGAAGGAATAGAGATTTTTCTCGGGCACGGAATAGTCCAGCGCCGCAAATTCAAAAGAGAATACATTGTCTGAATAGGGAAGGGTGATGGCTTCCGTTGCGGAAATATGCTTTTGCAAAGGCGAACCGGGTTCCCCAAAGTCAACCGATTGATAACGGATTTGAAAGTCTGTGAAAACCACCGGTGGAATATGTGGATTATCTTTGATGCTATCGGGATGAAAAATATTGAACCCCTTGATGCCGCCGAAAAGCATCTCGCCGCTCTCAGCTTTTGAATATGAGCCTGTGTTAAATTCATTGCTTTGTAAACCGTCGCGCTGGTCATAGTTTCTAAATCGCTCGACAATGCGTTCATCCTTGCTCAAAATTGCTTTGGCAATTCCTTTGTTGGTGCTCATCCAGAGGTCGCCATAGTCATCGGCAAGGATGCCGTAAACGACATTGTTGGGCAGGCCATCTTTGAGCGTGTAGTGGGTGAAAGTTTCTGTCTCATATTCGAAACGGTTCAGGCCCCCGCCGTCTGTACCTAACCAAAGATAACGCTCGGGGTAGAGCGGATCCGGCAGCAGGGTTTTGAGCACATTATGATTCAAACTGGACGGATTTTGCGGGTCATGGCGATACACATTCTGCGCTCCGCTGGCAGGATCAAAACGGATCAGGCCGCGATTGCTTGCCAGAAACATGGTGTCTGATCCACGCTGAACTATCTTGGGTATTCTCATGCTGTAGCCGCCCACCATTTCCTGAATGGCAAGCGGATAGGTGGTCAGGGTTTCCGTTTGTGGCTGCCAGCGCAGCAAGGTGCTTGTATATTCCACCACCATGTCTTGCTTGAGGCGTTCATGGATATTGCCCGCCAGCCAAATGTTTCCCTCCGGGTCTTCGTAAAGAGAATTAAGACTTAGTTCTTTTTCACCAGGCCTTGGCAAGATGTAGCGGATCCGGCCGGAAACGTTATCATATCGCGCTAATCCCAAACGGGCTGTGAACCAAATGTTACCTGAGCCGTCTTCGAGAATACCCGTCACACCTAAAGAGCCAAAAGGAATCGATGTACACATACCGGTGAGCCGATCCAGTTTGTAAACGTTATCGGGGAGGTTATTACAGAAAAACCATACCCGCCGGGACCTGTCTTGCAGGAGCGCTCCTATACTGAAACTGCTCATAGTACCCGGCTTGATCAGGCCGCTGGTATAATTTTGAAACCGTTGTTGCTTCGGATCATATTTGTTCACACCGAGGCCGTTTGTCCCAACCCATATAGCGCCGCTGTCATCCTGAAAAACTGAACGCAGCTTGTTAAAACTTAAGCTAGATGGGTCTTGTTCGTGGCGCTGGATATATTGGTAGGTTGCAGTTTCGCGATTGAAAATAGCCAGGCCTTCTTCTGTGGCAAGCCAAAGCCGGCCGTCGCCGGCTTCACTTATTTCATTCGTTGGAGTTCCTGAGTAAAAATCGCTCCCAGCTGTGTGTGGATAGTTGCTGAACCGGCCGGTGGAGCGATTCTGCAAGCTCAATTGCGACAATCCCCTGGGCGTGGCGAACCAGAGTTCGCCGTCTCGTCCTTCAAGCAGGGAATTGCGCTTTGGGGAAAGCAGGCTGCCTGAGTTCTCCGGGTCATGGAAATACGAGACAAAAGATTGGTTCTGCGAGACAGGATTTTTACCGGAGCCTGCCGCCTGGGCCAGTTGATTCAGGCCATTTTCCGTGCCTACCCACAGGACATCGGAACGGTCCACCAGAAGATCGTAAACTCCATTGTGGCTCAAACTTCCGGGATTTGTGCTGTCGTGCAAATAGCGAGTGAAATGATATCCTGAAACGGGCGCGTTTAACTCACCTTTTGCGGTCAAAACAAGTTTATTCACACCACCATCAACTGTGCCGATCCAGAGTGTTGTAGATTTTTCCACAGTACCTTGTGGATCCTGCGCTTCACAAATTGCGGTTACAAAATTGCTGCTCAGGCTGTTTAAGTTTTCCGGGTCGTGCTTAAATCGGTGAAATGTTTCAGTGGCCGGGTCAAAACAATTGAGACCGCTGTTCTGCGTACCGAACCAGAGTTTCCCCCGGCTGTCTTCAAATATAGCCGTAACACTATTGCCGGAGATGGTAGTGGAATCAAATGGGTCGTGCCGAAAAACAACAAAATTATAGCCGTCATAACGATTCAGCCCGTCCTTGGTGCCAAACCACATAAAACCCCGGCGGTCTTGGTGAATGGTCCAGACCAAACCCTGTGATAAGCCGTCGTCAATGGTGATGTGTTCAAATCGCGGATTAACCGTTGGCGAGTCCTGTGCCAGACAAGGAAATGCCAGAAAGCTGCAAAGCAGCAGTGTGATTGCTTTGTAATTCATCTGGACTTTTTTGTCTGATTTGAGTATCTGAGCCGACTTTCCGAAAGAAACAATTAAGTAACATTACGCGCAAGTGGCTTGGAATGGGGAGTAAAATGATGCCATCGCCGGGGTAATGGCATAGAAAGGTACTGGGTTTACATCGTTAAACTAAAAGAACTCCATGCGAAAAAAAACCCTGACAGGACTTCGAGCCCTGTCAGGGTTGGCTACTATTCTTATTTCATCAAAATAAGCCGCTTCATGGCCTGAAAATTATTGGCCTCAATCTTGTAAATGTAAACACCGCTGGCGACTTTGGCACCTTGTTTATTTGTGGCGTTCCAAAGCACCTGATGCTGACCGGCCGTTGCCTGACCCTGATAAAGCGTTTTGATACGTTTGCCCATCATGTTGTAAATGGTCAGTTTGACTTCTGCCGCTTCCGGGAGAGCAAACGAAATCGTGGTGCTCGGGTTTGCATGGATTCGGGTTGTCCGCAGGCGCTCACAAAATTGTTGGATATGAGCGAGAGCTTGCTTAAATTGACATTATTATGAGAAGACGAAAATTGCTAAAGAAGCTTCTCTCCGGTTCGAAGAACATTCGTTTCAAAGAAGTCACAGTATGTGTTGAAGCATTTGGGTTTCGATTAAAACGGGTCAATGGGAGTCATCATATTTTTGTACATCCAGACGTCCCTGAATTGATAAATATTCAGAATGTGGATGGCAAGGCGAAGCCGTACCAAATCAAACAGTTCCTAAACATAATTGAAAGATATGATCTCCACATGGAGGGCGACGAATGAAAGACTATCATATTAATGTATTCTATAGTCAGGAGGATGAAGGTTACATTGCAGATATTCCAGACTTAAAACAATGTTCCGCTTTTGGAGCAACCCCCGAGGAAGCCCTGAATGAAGTACTAAAAGCTAAGGAAGCCTGGCTTAAAGCTGCTCGCTCTGAAAATAAAATTATTCCTGAGCCGCGTTATAGACCGCTAATTTATCAGGTTGCTTAAAAAAGACAAGAGCCGCGTTGATTTTGTCGCCGAAGTTTGTTGGCAGGGTTTATGCCTCCCAAAACAAGGTTTTACTCCAACTGAAATAGATTTTACGCCTCCTGAAACAGAGTTTACTCCTGCTGAAGCAAGGGTTATTTTTCCAGAACTGCCTCATACCAAATCGATTATCACTTAATTAAGTCAGAAACCGGTGTTATATGAGCCGGTCCCGCTCGGACAAAATAAAAAAAGCCGGCCTTCATTGCGAAGACCGGCTTTTTACTGGTTTGTTTTGTGATATAAATTGATACGAGTGTTGTGAATTCACCAGAAGTGACAAAAATCCTGACAGGGTTCCAAACCCTGTCAGGATTGGCTTGTTTGTTCTACTTCATCAAAATGAGGCGCTTCATAGCCTGAAAATTATTGGCTTCGAGTTTGTAAATGTAAACACCGCTGGCGACTTTGACGCCTTGTTCATTTGCGGCATTCCAAACCACCTGGTGCTGACCGGCTGTGGCCTGTCCGTGAAAAAGCGTTCTGATACGTTTGCCCATCATGTTGTAAATGGTCAGTTTGGCTTCAGCCGCTTCCGGCACGTCAAATGTAATCGACGTGGTCGGGTTAAACGGGTTCGGATGATTCTGCTCCAGAGTGTAAATTCTATTTTGTGTCACGATTGCTGGTTTTCAAAGCAGGGATCACAATTATGGTATCGCAGACCTTGCAAACCACCTGTGTTCCAGCTCTTTCAGACCCTGTTTTGTATTTCATTCCACAATCATGACACCGGAAATGAATTAATGTTTTAGACTGTAGCATGAGACTACTTCTCCATTCCCCCCGTGTTGATTTAAATTGTAAATTAAATTTCCCGGAGCCTGCAAGACTCCGGGAAATTCACCGTCACTACTTCATTAAAATGAGTCGCTTCATAGCCTGAAAATTATTGGCTTCGAGTTTGTAAATGTAAATACCGCTGGCGACTTTGATGCCTTGTTCATTTTTGGCGTTCCAGGCAACCTGGTGCTGACCGGCTGCGGCTTGACCCTGATAAAGCGTTTTGATACGTTTGCCCATCATGTTGTAAATGGTCAGTTTGACTTCAGCCGCTTCCGGCACGTCAAATGTAATCGACGTGGTCGGGTTGAACGGATTCGGATAGTTCTGTCCCAAAGCAAATGCCTCTGGCAAAGCAGGCGCTTCGTTATTCTTCATCAATCCTTCATGTTCAGCCTGACCCGGCCCGGCAGTTTTGCTGAAAGGAAAGTCATCACTATCTAAAATAATTCCGGGAAGCGTGCCGACATTAAAAGCATAGCCATATGTTCCCGGTGGCACTGCCGCAGGAACATTTTGCGTTAGCGCGTCAGGTGTTAATGTTTGTCCCGGTGCCAGAGTTCTGTTCAACCAGGGCCCCAAACTTGCATCCACCGTACCGCCACCTGGTTTGGTGATAATATTCCATACATCAACAATCTGCACCGATGCTGAGTTGTTGGTGATCTGTACCTGAAATTGAAATGAACCGCCGGTTGCCGGAATGGTGGTTGAAGTAAGCGGGGTGATTGTAATGGAAACAGGCTGACTGGAGCAGTTCTTGCCGCCATCCGTAATTGTCCAGCCATCGGAGTTGATCATATTGTCTCTGGCTGCTTCGCCGCCGCAATATTGGCTGTTGCCGCCATCAAAAGTGACGCTACTCTGCAGGTTTTGCGCATCCCAGCCGATGAGCAGGGCGTCATAATTCTCGTTGGAAAGTGTTACGCCACTAAACATTCTCACTGCATTTGTAAGCGCCTCTACATTCCAGTTTTCGAGATCCTGGTCAAATGTGACAGCATCCATGAACATTTGAAACGTATGCGTTACATTCGCTGTGTTCCAGCCACCGATGTCCTGGTTAAAGACGGAAGCGCCATCGAACATATAGTCCAGGCGTGTTACCTTTATTGTGTTCCAGCTTCCGATGTCCTGGTTGAAGGCAGAAGCACCCTGGAACATACCAAGCATTACCGTTACATTCTCCGTGTTCCAGCTTCCGATATTCTGATTAAAGCTGGAAGCGCCCTGGAACATATTGCGCATATCCGTTACATTGTCTGTGTTCCAGTTCTCGATGCTCTGGTTAAAGGCGGAAGCGCGCTGAAACATACCCCACATATTCGTTACATTCGCTGTATTCCAGTTTCCGATATCCTGGTTAAAGGCGGAAGCATCGAGGAACATCCACGTCATATCCGTAACATTGGATAAATCAGGCGCATCGCTAGCCTGGCCGCCCAGGTTGCCACACCCTCTAAAAGCGGCGTTCATTGAAATCCATTTACCGGGTCCCCACTTGTCAATGCTCAGCAATTTATCTTTATCGCCGCCATTATTAAAATAAATCTGCGGAAAGCCTGTGTCGGCGCCGCTGTTATCCATAATACGAATGGTATAGGTTCCGGCTGCGGCATAATTACAAGTGTAATTACCCGTCACCCCGGTGGCGTCGATTGTGCCATCGTCATCGATATCCACATTGTAATTGTATCCGCCGCCCGTGGTCGGGATGGTGAACTGAGTATTTGATGATGTTCCCGGATTATCGGTTTTGACGGTAATAACAAAGCCATCGATTATCGGGCAGGCGTCGCCGCCGTCAGTAATGGTCCAGCCATCGGCGTTTATCATGTTGGTTCTGGCTGCTTCGCCGCTGCAATACATGCTATTGCCGCCATGAAAATTTACACCACTCTGCAGGTTTTGTGCATCCCACCCGATGAGCAGGGCATCATAATTTGTAGTGGAAAGTGTAACGCTAGCAAACATACTTGTTGCGCTTGTTAGCGCCGCTACATTCCAGCTTCCAATATCCTGGTCAAAGGAAGAAGCCAGATTGAACATGTTCCCCATATTCGTTACCTTGGCTGTGTTCCAGCTTCCGATGTCTTGGTTAAAGGCGGTGGCCACAAACATACCCCACAGACTCGTTACATTTGCTGTGTTCCAGCTTCCGATGTCCTGGTTAAAGGCCGAAGCATAGTAGAACATAGAGTTCATAGTCGTTACATTCGCTGTGTTCCAGCTTCCGATGTCCTGGTTGAAAGCGGAAGCATAGGCGAACGCTTGAGCCATATTCGTTACATTCGACAAATCAGGCGCATCAGTTGCTTGCCCTGCCAGATTGGAACAACCTTTAAACGCACTGTTCATCGATGTCCATTTACCGGGTCCCCACTTATCAATACTCAGCAATTTATCCTTATCGCCGCCATTGTTAAAATAAATCCGCGGAAAGCCAGTTCCGGCGCCGCTGTTATCCATAATGCGAATGGTATAGGTTCCGGCTGCAGCATAATTACAAGTGTAATCACCTGTTACTCCGGTGGCGTCGATTGTGCCATCGTCATCAATATCCACATTATAATTATACCCGCTGCCGGTAGTCGGAATGGTAAACTGGGTATTTGACGATGTTCCTGCGTTGTCGGTTTTGATGGTAATGACAAAGCCATCGATCACGGGGCAGGCGTCGCCACCGTCAGTAATGGTCCAGCCATCGGCGTTTATCATGTTGGTTCTGGCTGCTTCGCCTGAGCAATATGTGCTATTGCCGCCATGGAAAGTGACACCACTCTGCAGGTTTTGTGCATCCCAACCGGTGAGCAGAGCGTCATAGTTTGCGGTGGAAAGTGTTGCGTTCAAAAACATATTTCCTGCACTTGTTAGCGCTGCGACATCCCAGCTGCCAATGTCCTGGTCAAAGGCGGTTGCGTCGCGGAACATATTGCTCGTATTCGTTACACTTGCTGTGTTCCAGCTTCCAATGTCCTGGTTAAAGACAGTTGCCTGTCGGAACATCTGGTTCATATCAGTTACGCTTGCCGTGTTCCAGCCTCCGATGTCCTGGTTAAAGGCAATGGCGTCCTGGAACATCTGGTTCATATTCGTTGCCTTAGCTGTGTTCCAGCTTCCGATATCCTGGTTAAATGTGTGAGCGCTTAGAAACACATGATCCATAATCGTTACATTTGCCGTGTTCCAACTGCCGATATCCTGGTTAAAGGCAATAGCGGCGTTTAACATCGAGGACATATTCGTGACATTCCCTACGTTCCAGCCTCCGATATCCTGATTAAATGCGTGAGCGCTTTGGAACATAGCGGACATATTCGTTACATTTGCTGTGTTCCAACTTCCGATGTTCTGGTTAAAGGCGTAAGCATAGAGGAACATCCGATACATGTTCGTTACATTTGCAGTATTCCAGCTTCCGATGTCCTGGTTAAAGACCTTAGCGTTGTTGAACATATAGCTCATATCCGTAACATTCGATAAATCAGGCGCATCGCTTGCCTGTCCGGCCAGGTTGATACAACCCCAGAAAGCTTGTCCCATGGAATTCCATTTGCCGGTTCCCCACTGGTCAATACTCAACAATTTTTCTTTATCGCCAGCATTACCGAAACGAATCCGCGGAAAACCTGTGCCTGCGCCGCTGTTGTCAATTATATGAACAGTATAGGTTCCGGCAGCGGCATAGTTACAAGTATAATCACCTGTTACCCCGGTGGCTTCAATTGTGCCGTCGCCATCGATATCCACATTGTAATTGTAGCCGCCACCTGCGGTCGGAATAGTAAACTGAGCGCTTGACGAAGTTCCCGGATTGTCGGTTTTGATGGTGATGATAAAATAATCGGTTGTGGGGCAGTCTTTACCGCCGTCGGTAATGGTCCAGCCATCGGCGTTGATCATATTGGTTCTGGCTGTTTCGCCTCCGCAATATTTGCTATTGCCACCGTGGAAAGGGACGCCGCTCTGCAGGGTTTGCGCATCCCAACCGGTGAGCAGGGCGTCATAATTTGCGGTGGAAAGCGTAACGCCACTAAACATTTGTGTTGCAGTTGTTACTGCTTCTACATTCCAGCTTCCGATATCCTGATCAAAGGCGGTTGCAGAGGTGAACATTTGCTGCATACTCGTTACCTGAGCTGTGTTCCAGCCTCCGATATCCTGGTTAAAGGCCGAAGCATAGTAGAACACTCGATACATATTCGTCACATTCGCAGTATTCCAACTTCCGATGTCCTGGTTAAAGGCGGTTGCGCTCCAAAACATATTGATCATATTCGTAACATTTGCTGTATTCCAGTTTCCGATATCCTGGTTAAAGGATGAAGCCTGATAGAACATACCTTGCATATCCGTTACCTGCCCTGTGTTCCAGCTTCCGATATCATGGTTGAAGGTGGAAACATCAAAGAACATTTGATGCATACTCGTTACATTGGCTGTGTTCCAGTTTCCAATGTCCTGGTTAAAGGCGGTAGCCTTATAGAACATATTGCGCATATTCGTTACATTTGCTGTGTTCCAGCCTCCGATGTTCTGGTTAAAGGCCGAAGCCTGGTTGAACATGTTGGCCATATCCGTGACATTCGCTGTGTTCCAGCCGCCGATGTCCTGGTTAAATGCTGAAGCATTAGTGAACATAGAGTGTATATTTGTTGCATTTGCTGTGTTCCAGTTTCCGATGTCATGATTAAAGACTGTAGCGCCATAGAACATACTGCGCATATCTGTTACATTCGCAACATTCCAACTTCCGATATCCTGATTAAAGGATTCAGCACCGAAAAACATAGCTTCCATATCGGTCACATTAGCTGTGTTCCAGTTTCCAATATCCTGATTAAAGGCCGAAGCATTATAGAAAACACTTTGCATATTTGTTACATTCTCTGTGTTCCAGCTTCCGATGTCCTGGTTAAAGGACGAAGCGTTGGAGAACATAGTATGCATACTTGTTACATTCGACAAATCAGGCGCATCGCTCGCCTGTCCGGCAAGATTGGAGCAGCCATGAAAAGCGCGTTCCATCGAAGTCCATTTACCCGTTCCCCACTGGTCAATGCTAAGCAATTTATCTTTATCGCCGCCATTATTAAAATAAATGCGCGGAAAGCCCGTTCCGGCGCCGCTGTTGTCAATGATGTGGATGGTATAAGTTCCGGCTGCTGCGTAATTACAGGTGTAACTGCCGGTTTGACCGGTAGCTTCGATTGAGCCGTCGCCATCGATATCCACATTGTAATTGTAGCTGCCGCCTGTGGTCGGGATGGTAAACTGCGTGCTTGATGAAGTGCCCGGGTTATCTGTTTTGATGGTCATGATAAAATAATCGGTTGTGGGACAATCCTGCCCGCCATCTGTAATGCTCCAGTTATCTGAGCTGATCATATTGGCTCTCGCTGATGCGCCTGAGCAATATTTACTGTTGCCGCCATGAAAAGTGACGCCGCTCTGCAGGGTTTGCGCATCCCAACCGGTGAGCAGGGCGTCGTAATTTGCAGTGGAAAGAGTCACGCCTAGAAACATCCCTGTTGCATCTGTTAGCGCCGTTACATTCAAGCCTCCGATGTCCTGATTAAAGGCGGTAGCCCCATTGAACATATGGTTCATATCCGTGACATTTGCTGTGTTCCAGCTTCCAATGTCCTGGTTAAAGGCGGTAGCAAACGCGAACATTTTCTGCATACTCGTTACATTTGCTGTGTTCCAGCTACCGATGTCCTGATTAAAACCCGAAGCTGAATAGAACGTATGGTTCATATTCGTTACATTGGCTGTGTTCCACCCACTGATGTCCCGGTTAAAGGCCGAAGCTTCGTAGAACATAGCGTCTATATTCGTTACATTTGCCGTGTTCCAGCCTCCAATGTCCTGGTTAAAGGCGGTGGCGCCTCGGAACATGTTCAGCATAGTCGCTACATTTGCTGTGTTCCAGCTGCTGATATCTTGGTTAAAGGTGGAGGCAGTGAAGAACAAATGATCCATAGTCGTTACATTTGCAGTGTTCCAATTGCCGATGTCCTGGTTAAAGGCTGAAGCCCCGCTGAACAATGAACTCATAGTCGTTACATTAGCAGTATTCCAGCTTCCAATGTCCTGGTTGAAGGCCGAAGCCTGAGTGAACATATGCCTCATATTTGTTACGTTTGACAAATCAGGTGCATCACTTGCCTGTCCTGCCAGGTTGGAACAACCATAGAAAGCGCGTTCCATGGAGGTCCATTTCCCGGTTCCCCACTGATCAATACTCAATAATTTATCTTTATCGCCTCCAAGATTAAAATAAATCCGCGGAAAGCCTGTGCCCGCGCCGCTGTTGTCTTTAATGCGAATGGTATAAGTTCCCGCCGCAGCATAATCGCATGTGTAGTCGCCTGTTACGCCGGTTGCTTCGTCTATGCCATCGTTATCAATATCCACATTGTAATTATATCCGCCGCCGGTGGTGGGGATGGTAAATTGTGTATTTGACGAAGTTCCAGCGTTATCGGTTTTGACGGTGATGACAAAATCATCGGTTGATTGTGCAAAACCCTTTTCAGGAAAAAATGAGCCAGGCAATACAAAGATCCCTAAAAGATACATAATCCATTTGGTTAAATTGGTTTTCATAATACATCTCCTCTTTTTGTATAACAATTAAAATTATCTTCTCACAGACCTTTTCCCTCATCTGAAATGGTTAACCGGGCATGTGAGGTGGTCATTCCTATCGAGATTTTTCAAATATATCAATCTCAAATTGATCTGGTTTATTGCGAGCGAATCATAAGTATGTCCTCCTCAATTTTTGCAGGGTCCATGAAAAATATATTGTGATTTTATTTCCGCTCAGTCTGGGTTTCTACCCAGGCTGAGTGAAAACGACCGGCTTTTTGCTGGTTTGTTTTGTGAAATTAAATCGATATCAATGTTGCGCATCCGCCAGAAGTGACAAAAACCCTGACAGGGTACCGAACCCTGTCAGGATTAGTTGCTAGTCCTACTTCATCAAAATCAGTCGCTTCATGGCCTGAAAATTATTGGCTTCGAGTTTGTAAATATAAACACCGCTGGCGACTTTGACGCCTTGTTCATTTTTGGCGTTCCAGACCACTTGGTGCCGGCCGGCCGTTGCCTGACCGTGATAAAGCGTTTTGATACGTTTGCCCATCATGTTGTAAATGGTCAGTTTGATTTTGCCGCTTTCTGGCAGAGTAAAACTAATGGTGGTCGTTGGGTTGAACGGATTCGGATAGTTCTGTCCCAATGCAAATACCGCTGGCAAAGCAGGCCCTTCGTCACCTGCCGTCAACCCTTCACTTTCAGCCTGAGCCGACCCTACTGTCTTGTTGAAAGGGAGATTGTCACTATCTAAAATAGTCCCTGGAAGCGTGCCGACATTGAAAGCATAGCCATATGTTCCCGGTGGCGCTCCGGCAGGAACGTTTTGAGTTAGCGCGTCAGGTGTATTTGTTTGTCCGGGGGCCAGATTTATATTCAACCAGGGCCCCAAACTTACATCAACCATACCACCACCCGGCTTGGTTATAACATTCCATACATCGACAATCTGCACCGATGCTGAGTTGTTGGTGATCTGTACCTGAAATTGAAATGAACCGCCGCTTGCCGGAATCGTGGTTGAAGTAATCGGGGTGATTGTAATGGAAACCAGTGGCAGTACATTGACTGTGATGTCATCCGTATCGGTGCAGCCACTGGCGTCTGTGACCACGACTGTGTACGTTGTCGTATCTGTGGGTGTCGCTGTTGGATTGGCCAGGGTCGCGTCATCCAATCCGGTGGTTGGCGTCCAACTGTAAGTGTAGGGCGCAGTGCCACCGCTGGCCGTCGGGCTGCCGCCAATGGCGGTTGAACTGCCAATTACAATATCAATGTCGGTCCCTGCATCAGCAACGGGACTCGGGTTGACCGTAACTACAACATCGTCGGTTGCAGAAAGCCCGGTCGAAGTTTCAGAGACTTCAACAGTGTAAGTGGTCGTGGCTGCGGGTGATGCATTTGGATTGGCTGCGGTTGCATCATCCAATCCGGTGGTTGGCGTCCAACTGTAAGTGTAGGGTCCGCCATTGCCGCCGGAACCGGTTGGGCTGCCACCGATTGGTACGGATTGTCCGGCGCAAATAGTCTGATAAGCGCCGGCATCGGCAACCGGTGGTGATGGGGTGTAAAAATATGCCGCACCGGCGCCGGTGCCGTTATTATTATTATCAGTGGGGGCGCCAACAAGTACGTCGCCTCCGTCATAGGAGACCGAATAGCCGAATTCGGTATTCCTCGCGGCATCACTGGCGTTGAGTTTTTTTAACTGCCCCCAATTATCCGCGCCGCCCTCGTCGCGGGCAAAAATGTATGCCGCCCCAACACCACCGCGAACCCATCCCGGTGCGCCTGCAATGGCATAGTTCCCGTTAATGGAGACCGAGTTGCCGAAGGTGTCGTTCGCCGCGCCGGCGCTGGCAGTTACTTTTTTTACCTCTCCCCAATTATCCGCGCCGCCCTGGTTACGGGCAAAGATGTAGGCCGAGCCGGAACTGCTGCCGTAATCGTCATCCTTTCGGGCGCCCACAATGGCGTAATCTCCGTTAATGGAAGCCGAGTTGCCAAAGCTGTCACTCAGCGCACCGTCGCTGGCAAAGACTTTTTTGACGTGTCCCCAATTATCTGAACCACCCTGGTTGCGGGCAAAAATGTATGCCGCACCGGACCCGAATACGTTTCCGCTACCGCTAGTAGCGCCCACAATGACAAAATCTCCGTTAATGGAGACCGACCAGCCGAAACTTGTGCCGGTCGCGCCGTCGCCGGCAAGGAGTTTTTTGACTTCTCCCCAGTTGTCTGAACCACCCTGGTTGCGGAAAAAGATGTATGCTGAACCCGTGCCGGGAGGGCCGTTAGCCTCATCGGGCCATGCACCCACAATGGCGTAATCTCCGTTAATGGAAACCGAGTATCCAAAGTTGTCACCCTCGTCACCGTCGCCGGCAAGGAGTTTTTTAAACTCTCCCCAGTTATCAGTCCCGCCCTGGTTGCGGGCAAAGATGTAGGCTGAACCGGAAATGCTTCCGTTATCATCATCATCTTTGGCGCCCACGATAGCGAGATCTCCGCTAATGGAGACGGAATAGCCGAAACGGTCACCTGCAGCGCCATCGCTGGGGGTGATTTTTTTGACTTCTGTCCATTGAGCGCCATTCCGTTGAAAAATGTATGCCGCACCGGATTCGGCGCCGTTATCACTATCGCGATATGTGCTCACAATGGCGTAGTCTCCACTAATGGAAACCGAGTTGCCGAATTCGTGATATGCCGTGCCGTCGCTGGCGAGAATTTTAAACTCTGAGGTGAACTGCGCATGCCCGGGAAGGGCAAAAAGCATTAAAAAAACGATGGATAGAAAAACGCTGCGGTAATTATTAAAGGATTTCATAATACCTCTCTTTTGTGTTTTGGTGGTTAAAAATTATGACAATTATCAGGATTCAAAAAATTGCCTGGTTGAAAAAGTCTTCTCCCGTCCGTTTTACACGGACCTGCACGGATTTCAGACTGTTTTCGAAATATTTCCTTCAATCCATAGAAAAAAATCAGTGCCTGCCCTGACGTCGGGGAAGATCTGTGTTCATTTGTGGCAGAAGAAAATGTGTGAGGTTGTGAGTCCGTCCGTGACATGAGAGTCGTCCTCCCTAACCAGAAATATGAAAGAAGACAATGAATTTATTACGGTCTAAGATAGGTGTTTCAGAAGTGCAATACTTTGCCGTAGCGGCCTTTTTTTTGTCCGTAGCGGCCATTTCACGAAAATTTCGTAACTATCCAGCTTATGCTGTTGGCGTGCAACGTTTTAGCGTCGCGATTCTCATTAAAACAAAGCAAAACTAAAGTTTTGCACTCCGAGTCTTCAAATATAAGCGTCAAAATATTAACACCTTTCAAATTTCAAGCTGAAAGAAGAGTTGTCATTGGAGCTTGAAACTGGAGATTTATGTGGAATTTGAGATTTGTGTCTTGCAATTCTGGCTATGATGATTTATGCCGGAATGCAGAAGGCGGCTTGCCGAATTCGTCACGGAAGGCTTTTGCAAAGGAGGCACTGCTGGCATAGCCCACACTGAAGGCGATTTGGGTGATATTGCCGGCTTTTTGTTCAAGAAGTTGTTTGGCGCGTTGCAGCCGCATTTTGCGCAGGTACTGTTTAGGGGAGAGGCCGAGCAGGGCGTGCAGTTTGCGCCGCAGTTGCCGCTCGCTCATGCCCATCCGGCGGCACAACTGCGAAATTTGAAATTCTTTATCCCCCATTTTTTCTTCCACTATTTTCTGCAAATGTTCGAAAAACTGCCGGTCAACCGGGGTGACGGCAATCTCCGATGGATGCACAATCGGCATTTGCGAAAACCGCTGCCGTAGCTTGCGGCGCATTTCGATGAGATTACGCACCCGCACCAGCAGTTCTTTCGGGGTGAAAGGTTTGACGAGATAGGCGTCAACGCCGGTTTCCAGCCCCTCAATCTTGTTTTCTTGTCCGGCTTTGGCGGTGAGCATAATGATGGGGATATGGCTGGTTTTTACGTCATTTTTCAGGGCTTCGCAAAGTTGGTAGCCGTCCTTGCGCGGCATCATCACATCGCTGATAATCAAATCCGGCACAAAGGAAAGCGCTTTCTTAATGCCCGCTTCGCCATCTGCGGCTTCAATGACGGTGTATTCGGTTTCCAGTTGCTCGCGGATATAGTCGCGCATATCCGGGTTGTCTTCCACCACGAGAACAATCGCGCCCTTGTGAGTATCAGCCCCATGTCCACTTTTACCTGTGGTGTCTTTCGACTCAATATTGATATTCTCACTCGCAATCAATGCTTCAACATGCTCAACAACGGGCAGCGTCATTGGTGAGTCATCGATTTCATCTTCCTTAAGGTGGGCTTTGCCCAGGGGCAGACGAATGGTAAAAGTAGAGCCAACGCCCAATTCACTTTGCACGTGAACCTCACCGTGGTGCAATTCCACCAACTCCTTGACCAAAGCCAAGCCGATGCCGCTGCCTTCGGTGTAATGAGTTTGGGAGTCAGTATTTTGCTGAGACGCCCTTTGAGCGTCAGCCACTCGATAGAATTTCTCAAACAGGTGGGGCAAACGGTTTTCATCAATGCCAATGCCGGTGTCGCTGACGCAAATTCCTACAAAACCCGGTGATGAGTCGCTTTTTATAGCGCCGTTGGTTGCAGGACCGACGGCCAAATTAATCCGCCCGCCTGTCTGCGTAAACTTGATGGCATTGGACAAAAGGTTCACTATTACCTTGTGCATTTTATCCATTTCAAAATAGCACTCAAGAACGTCACGGGATGACTCAAAGCAAAGTTCGATGCCTTTAGAGGCGGCGGCAGAATCAAACAAGGCGATAATTTGTTTCAAATAGCGCACCATGTCCCCTTTGGCGACTTTGAGCGTCATACTTCCAGCTTCACACTTGGAGAGATCGAGCAACTCGTTGATCAACTTAAGCAAGCGCTTCGTGTTGCGTTCGATCATGCTGAAGTTGCGTTGGCAATTGTCGTAATCACATTTGCCTAACATTGATTGCAGCGGGCCTTCAATCAGGGTCAACGGCGTACGAAATTCATGAGAAATATTGGCGAAGAAGTGAGATTTATGCTGATCCAATTCCAGCAGTTTTTGTATTTCAACCATTTCAAGTTCATATTTGTGCTGAAGCACCCGGCGTCGCAACTCAAACCGGTGTGCTCCCAAGGCCGCGCCCAGAATCAACACAAAATAGCTCAAGTAAGCCCATGAAGTTTTCCACCAGGGCTGGGTGATGATGATTTTTATGGCCGCGCCTTCTTCGTTCCAAACACCGTCGTTGTTGGCGCCGCGCACGCGGAAAACGTACTCTCCCGGATCGATGTTGGTGTAGTTGGTCTTGCGTTCAAGAGTGGGCGCGCTCCAGTCAGAATCGAAATTTTCCAGCATAAAGGAATAGCGATTTTTCTCAGGGGCGCTGAAATCCAGCGCTGTGAATTCAAAAGTCAGCGCATTGTCTGAATAAGGCAGGAAGATTTCCCGCATCCCGGAATCGGCTTGCGGCGCCCACTCTCGCAACGACATGGGTTTGTGGTGCACCTGCAAGTTCGTGATCGCCACAAGCGGCGGGTGCGGATTGTCTTTGATGCTGTCGGGATGAAAAATAGTGACGCCATTGAGTCCGCCGAAAACCATGTCGCCTTCGCGGGTTTTCCAAAATGCGTCGGTGTTGAACTCATCGCCCTGCAAGCCCGATTTGGCGCTGTAGTTTTTGAACTCCGCGACCTCGCGCGTTTTCGCATCAATTTTTACATTGGAAAGTCCGCGATTTGTGCTCACCCAGAGATCACCGTCATTGCCGGCGAGAATTCCGTAAATTACATTATTGGGCAGACCGTCTTTTTCAGTGTAGTGAATGAAGGTTTCGCCGGCGTATTCAAAGCGGTTGAGGCCGCCGCCGTTGGTTCCCACCCAAAGAAATCGATCGGGAGCCACTGGGTCTTGAAGGATTGATTTCAGGAAGTCTTGATTGAGACTACGCTTATTTTGTGGATCGTTGTGATAGACCTTCACCGAGTTGGCGGCTATGTCTATTCGACACAACCCACCGCCGCCGGGAAACCAAAACGCGCCGCTGTGGTCTTGAAAGCCGCGTTTGAAAGGATCGTCTAGATTTATAAGGGCCTTGTCGGTTTTCAGGATATGAAATTCAAAGCGCTCATTGGCGCTGTCCCAGGCACCGAGTCCTATTTTGTTTTCGGTGGCGCCGACCGTCCACATACGGCCCTCAGCATCTTTGACCATGCCGGTAAAATAGATTGCGCTTGTCTCCGATGATTCAACCCAAATGTTTAATGAATCGGGAAGCAGTTGTTCAACGCCGGTGTAATTAAGCATATCTTCGTAAAGGGAGGATGTGTTGACCACCTTCCGCCCGCCGATCATGCGGCTATATTTCCCGGCGAAGTCAATGTCGGTCATTTTTAGATATTGGGCCGCGCCTGGGTCGGCAAGTCGGCTTGCGCCGTTTTGAGCGATGAGAGGGGATGCCTTCGGCTTGTATCTGTAATAACCGTCAGATTTGAGCGCCCAAATAACACCAAGGCTGTCCTCATAGACTGGGGCCCGCACTTGTATTGATGCATGCAAATTATACGCGCCCGAGGCGGAGTCAAAATCAAAAAAATAAACCCTGGGAGGGAGATAGGCGTAGTGCTTCGTCATAAGTTCAGTGTCGATTTTTCCCAAACCGTTTCCCGGGAGAATCCAGGCTGGAACATCGGGCTGGGGGAAGCTGTGAAAACCTTGCTTGCGCGGATCGTATTTATTGAGGCCATAGCCGGCGGCGCCGATCCAGATGATGCCCGCGCGATCGCGAAACATGGAGGTCAGCCAGTTGCTATTCAGACTCGTGGCATTGTCTTGTTGCGCTTTCGCAACCCGGAACGTTTTTGTTTGGGGGTTGAAAAGAATCAAACCATCAAAGCGAGTTGCCAGCCAAAGCCAACCGTTGTCGCCAGTGCAAATGCCCTTTGTAGTGACAAACTCGGGAACAGATATTAGTCCTTCGGGATAATGAAAGTTTTCGAATCGCCCTGAAGCGCGGTTTGTTGAATCCAATCTGGATAGGCCGTCTCGAAAACCGATCCAGAGCGCGCCGTCGGGGCTTTGAAATATGGTTTCGCACGCATTTGCGTGTTGATCTACCGCATCGTCACCATACGGTTTATGCACACGGATATCTTCGCCCCTTTCGGTGCCATTTGCCTGCAACCGGAGTTGAAACAAGCCTCTGCGCGTTGAACACCAGAGGACGTTTTGTGTGTCGATTAGCAGCGAGTATATAATACTGTCATCCAGATGATCGAGATAGGGAGAATAATCTGTGATCGTTTTAGCCTTGTCAGGGTTATCCATTCTCAAAGCAAGCCTGTTCAAACCGGTGTTTAGGCCAACCCAAATAATTATATCGCTGTTTGTTCCTTCATTCTTTTCCTCGCAAATTGCATAAATATCATTGCCGCTTAAACTGTTGGCGTCCGCGGGATTGTGTTTGAATCGCCAAAAGGTTTCGGTTGCGGGATCGAAACGATTTAACCCGCCGCCAATGGTTCCGATCCACAGGCAGCCGGTTCTGTCTTCGATAATGGTTTGAATATAGTTGCCAGAAATAGAGGTAGAGTCGAACGGATTGTGGCGGTAAACTTTGAAAGTGTAGCCGTCGTAGCGGTTGAGCCCGTCTTTTGTGCCAAACCACATAAAACCGCGGCTATCCTGAAAAATGGCGTTCACCATGCCCTGGGAAAGACCGTCGGAGATGGTGACATGCTCGAAGCGCGGATTTACCGTAAGCGCGTTTTGCGCCGGGCAAGGAAATGCCAGAAAGCTGCCCAGTAGCAGGGCGATTGCTGTGTAATTCGGGTGCATTGAAAAACCCGCAGTTAGAATCATCGGCATTTTTATGCGCCGAGAGCTCCGCGAAGGTGCCCGATTACAGTTCATCAGTCAATTTATTTATTTCTTGTTTCTTTGTTCTTTTACAACTTAGTTTCAAGTTCCAAGTGCGACAGTTTTAAAAATGGGTTAATTGCATTATATTAAGTTCGCAATTGACCAAAACCACAAACTGGAGCACGTAATGCCCTATAAGCAATTAACCCATGAGCAAAGATACACAATTTAC
>JAJDAG010000135.1 GCA_029262005.1 Candidatus Zhuqueibacterota bacterium
TGCCGCCAATCCCAACACAATTAATTCTGCAAGCGAGATCAGCTATGTCTTTGACAAGAATGGCCGCATCGATTCGGGCCCTTCAGATGTTACTCCGCAGTCGTTTGCCCATTTTCAAAATTATCCAAATACGTTTAACCCGGAAACGGAAATCCGTTTTTATTTGGAAAAACAGAGAAAAATTGTGATTAAAGTATACAACCCGCTTGGCCAGTTGGTAAAATCACTTGTGAGCGATGAGATGCCAGCTGGTTTTCACACTGTTGTCTGGGATGGAACCAATAAAGACAATCATCAGGTTCCAAGTGGGATCTATATATACAGCCTTGAAGTTAGGCGCGAAGAGCAAAAAGGCGACCTCCTCGTCGATGTGTCTCTTGAACGGCGTGTAAAACGAATGACGCTTCTTAGATAGCGGTAGAATTTTTCCTCCCTCGTAGTCGAAGCCGGGATATGAGTTACCATGTCCCGGCTTTATTTTTTTGGGGATTCCTTTGATTTTGTTTGTGAATTAGGTATTGACTGTGTCAAGCAAATTTTATATCTTTAGCTGCTTGAAAGGTGTAGATATTAGACTTATAATGGATTGTGGTAAATGAACAGGATGTTAAAGTGGACATGGTTTTTGTCCCTGTTATTTTTGTGTTACTCTCCTGATGTTAGCTCGCAAAACAGCCCGTTTGCTGTCACCGATTCAGTCCTCTCGCAGCACATGCATTCGTCAAAAAATTTTTCCAGGCGGTCAAATTTTTTTAGAAAAACCAGCGCATCTACGCAGAATATACCTGAATCCGGTCTGAGCCGCCTGAGTGACGAACAGGCTTTGACAGTGTTTGGTTTTGATTTATTTCGCGATGAGCAATCAGAGTCTTTTGGGGGTGAAGGGAATGTAATGGCATTGCCTGCTAATTACATCCTTGGACCCGGTGACCGCATGGGAATATTTCTCCTGGGCAATGTACAGGAAAATATGGATGTAGTTGTGAGCGTCGAGGGGAAAATATTTCTGCCACCGGCGGGCGTTGTGGATGTCTGGGGACTTAGCACCACCGAATTTAAGGAAGTGCTCGTGGAGAAACTAAGTCAGTACTATGATAATTTTTCGCTGGATGTCATGCTGCTCAAACCCAAGAGTTTGATGGTGGCCGTGGTAGGCGATGTGGTTCGTCCCGGCAAATATATTTTAAGTGCACTTAACACTGTTCTTGACGCGGTCATTCTGGCAGGGGGGCCGACTGAAAAGGGTTCTATTCGTAATATTCAACTAATACGTCAGGACAGCCTGGTTACTTCAGTTGATTTGTATGATTTTTTGATGACCGGCAGAACCGGAGAGGACACTTTTCTCCACGCGGGAGATCGGATTCGCGTGCCGTTGGCTAAACAGCGTGTCTCCATAGCGGGTGAAATTGGCCGCCCATCCATTTTTGAGTTGCGCCCAACCCTGGATGAACATTTGAGTGATTTGTTTGCCCTTGCCGGTGGATTGACGGACTTGGCATATTCTGACAAAATTGAGATTAGCAGACTTAAAGCCGATGGCGGTCGCAGCCTGTTATATGCAGACTTTACCCGGATTGCTAACGGCGATAGCTCTGAGAATGTGCTGTTGCAGAATGAAGATAAAGTAAGAGTCTATTCGAAGCTGGAGCAAATCCACGAGCGCCAGGTGTCGATTTACGGCGAGGTCAAAAAACCGGGGCATTATGCCCTGGCCGACAACATGCATTTAAGTGATCTGCTTTTGCAGGCTGGTAACCTCACGCGAAAGGCATTTACTTTAGAGGCGGAAGTTGCCAAGATTGACCCAGGGAAGCCAACCGCATTTTTCAAGGTGCCGTTGCAGCGAGTGATGAGCGGCGCCAATGGCGGCACGGATATCGTTCTTGAGGAAGATGACCAGGTTTTCATTCGCAGAATTCCGGAGTGGGAAGTTGGCCTGACTGTGGAAGTAAGAGGCGAGGTGAAGTTTCCGGGCACCTACTCTATCGTTAAAGATAGTACTTATCTGAGTGAAATTTTATCCAGGACAGGCGGTTATACTGATGAAGCCTTTTTGCAGGAAGCGTCTGTCTTGCGTGCAGATGCTCGAACGCAGCTTGACAAGGAGTTTGAACGACTGCTAACAATGCGGCGTGAAGAAATGACTGACCTTGAATATCAGTATTTTGTTATGCGGCAAAACTCCGCCAACATAAATCGACTTGTGGTTGATTTTGAAAAACTCATGAATCCGAATATGCGCTCGGAAGATGTCATTCTTGAAGATGGTGATGTTATTGTCATCCCGGAGGCGCCCAGGGTCGTAACCGTATCTGGAAGTGTTGCCAAGCCGGGGGGAGTTACTTATTCTCCGGGCGCAAGAATGAATTACTATCTTGCAAAGGCCGGCGGGGCTTCATGGGATGCCAAGTTGAGCAAAACCAAGGTCATAAAGGTTACGGGCGAAGTATTGGATGACGAAGATGTCAAGCTCTTTGAGGCTGGTGATATTATCTGGATTCCACGTCGGGCCGACAGGAAATTCTGGCCGGTGTTTTTACAGACAGTTACCGTCGCGGCACAGCTTGCATCAATTTACTTAATTATTGACCGGACATTGGACAAATAAACAATACAAAAAATGGTAAATCAGGAACTCGACGAAATAAACCTGCTGGACTATCTGGGCGTTATTGTCAAGCGGCGCAAAATGATTTTGCGCAACAGTTTTGTGGCGGCAATTGTCATGGCGGTGATCAGTCTGCTTCTGCCGAAATACTACACAGCCACCACAACACTTCTCCCCCCCGATGATGGAGAGCAGTCCGGCTTGTTGCAAGGGATGCTTGCCAACGCGCCTGGTTCTCTGCTGAGCCTGGCCGGTATTTCTGCAAGTTCTTCAGAGGTGTTTGTTGAGATACTTAAAAGCCGGACAGTTGCTGAAGGCGTGCTTAATACCCGGTTTCAAATTGAAGATACCACCAGAACCCTTTTTGATATTTGGGGAGAAAAGCTAAGGAGCAACGCGATCAAGCGCCTGCATGAAAGCGCACGCATTTCTGCGAATGAACAAGGCGTTATCCAGATAAATGTTGAACTTCGTGATCCGGATATGGCAGCGCAGGTGGCCAAAGCCTATGTGGAACAACTAGACAAAGTGAATCAGGAGAAGAGTTTTTCGCGCGCGAAGAACTCACGTATTTACATAGAGCAGCAACTTCAACTAACAGAAAAGAGTATGGCAACGGCCTCCAGGGCACTTGCCGACTTTCAAAGGAAATTCAAGGCAGTTGACCTGACCGAACAAACCAAAGTTGCAATTGAGAAGGCCGGTGAGATCAAGGGTGTCATCATGGCAAAAGAAGTGGAGCTTGAAGTCGCACGTCAAACCATGAAGCGGGACAATCCGGTTATTTCGCGATTTCAAAAACAGTTGGATGAACTGCGCAAACAATTTGACCGTCTA
>JAJDAG010000136.1 GCA_029262005.1 Candidatus Zhuqueibacterota bacterium
CACTTTAAGGTTGTTTGAAAATTGCGTTTTCACACAGTCTGGTCATCTCCTTTTGTGTGATTGGTTTAAGCATTTATGAGTTAGCCTTATTTGTCGGACGGAATGCAGAACACTTTAGTCCACAGCGTATTTTGGGCATAAACTTCTTTTGATAATGATGCGCACCGATTAGAAAAAGGCGCACACGCTACAGAATTTGGTGTATACGCCACAGGATTAAGTGAACATACCAGAGAAATTGGTGAACACACCGCAGGATTGGATGCATACGCCACAGAATCAGGTAAATACACCACAGGAACAGGTGCACACGCCGCGAGAAGGATTGTTACCCGGCATACGCAGTTATGCACAGCGGTGAGGAATGGATGCGCCTCAGGGCAAAAGCGGTGTGTAAGCTGCGTCACTCAAAGGGCTTTTTCTTTTGACATTGTTAATTGGTTGATTTATATTAACCCCACACACTTTCCATTTTCCCACTCTTCTGCCTCCGGGTGTTCGCAATACTACCATGATGGTGGGAAGAGCAAATTAGGTATGCAAGAGATGACTGCACTTGATTCCATAGTAGATTGGGGGGATCAGATTTGCCGGACTGGCAATGTATTCGGACGAAGCACCCAATAACTCATATAGTACAACAATGTTCAGGGAAAGGTGGGGTTCTACGCTCTATCATCCACTTGCTCAGGTCAGAACACAAATGGACAACGGATTCGAAATGACATTTGGGGTAAGAATGCAGTTCGTGATTCATTGGTGGCGCGGGTAACGTCGCGCTGAAGCGTGCATACCGTACTTTACCGGGCGCGAGAGACTTGACTGAATACCGAACAAGGATTAACGATTGTTGATTTTAGAAGTGCAACCTTGGCCCCCTAATGCGCCTCCAGCCAGTTTGCGCCAACGCCAATATCCGCCCTGATCGGCACATCCAACTTCAATGCAGTTTCCATTTCTTCTTTGACCATTTTTTGCACTGCATCCACTTCGGTTTTTGGCGCTTCAAAAACCAACTCATCATGCACCTGCATGATCATCCGTGTTTTTAACCCCTGTTCTTTTAGCTTGCGCCAGATGTTGAGCATTGCCACTTTGATCAACTCAGCCGCGGTGCCTTGAATGGGAGTGTTCACAGCCGTGCGCTTGGCAAATTCGCGAATGTTGTTATTTTTGCTTCGGATTTCCGGCAAATAACGGCGACGATTCAACACGGTGGTTACGTAACCATCTGCCTCGACCTGCGCGTGCATTTTGTTGATAAACTCCAGGACTTTATGGTACTGGGCAAAATAGCTGGTGATAAAGTCACGCGCTTCCTCATTGGATATATTCAAGCGCGAGGCCAGGCCGTAGGAACCCATGCCGTACATGATGCCGAAATTGATCTCTTTGGCACGGCGCCTGTGCTCCTGTGTCAATTCCGCCGCATCAACCTGAAAAACAAGGCAGGCTGTTTTCGAATGAATATCTTCCTCGTTGCGGAAGGATTCCAGCAGAACCGGGTCCTGTGAAAGATGCGCCATCACACGCAACTCAACTTGTGAATAATCCGCATCAAGGATTACATGTTCACTATCCCGAGGCACAAACGCCCGCCGGATTTCCCGGCCAAGTTCAGTGCGGATTGGAATGTTCTGCAAATTCGGGTCGCTGGAAGAGAGCCGACCTGTTGCTGCAACCGTTTGATTGTAAGACGTGTGCAAACGTCCTGTTTCTGCATTTACAAGGCTGGGCAGCGTATCGACATAAGTAGATTTCAATTTGGTCAACTCACGATATTCGAGCAACTTGCGCGGCAGTTCATGTATTCTAGCCAGTTCCTCAAGCACTTTCGCATCTGTGGAATAGCCCGTCTTCGTGCGCCTTTTTGTGGGGAATTTAAGCTTTTCAAACAGAATAACACCAAGTTGCTTGGTTGAATTAATGTTGAACTCTTCGCCGGCCATGTCATAGATTTGGCCAACAAGATTGTCAAGCTGTTTGCCGATTTTACCGGACATGTCCGCAAGATAGGCCACATCCAGCGAAACCCCTTCTTTCTCCACATCCATGAGCACATGGACGAGCGGCAATTCAACTTGCTCAAACAAATCTACCAGATTGCTTTTCTTTAACTTCGGCTTAAAAATTTCGGTTAACTTGAACGTGACATCCGTGTCCTCACAGGCATACTCAGCCACCTTTTTGACTTCTACATCAGCAAAACTCACCTGCTTTTGCCCTTTACCAATCAGATCTGTGGTTGCGATTTTGGTGAAATCCAGATGCTCAAGAGCCAGCGCGTCAAGGTTATGTTGTCGAAACGTCGGGTTGATTAAATAAGAAGCGATCATCGTGTCAAAAGCCACGCCCTGCAGGTTTATGCCATGGCGAGACAGCACCAACATGTCATATTTAATGTTATGCCCGGATTTCTTGATTTCTGTATTTTCCAGAACAGGCTTTAATAGTTCATTAAGCGGCGCCCCGCCAAATAAATCCCCTTCCGTCAGCAGGAGCATCTGTCGCACAGGGCAACCGTTGGCATCGGTGGTTGCGGTTTTCTCTACTTTAACCGGTATATAAAATCCTTTGTCCGGTTGCATGGAAAAGGCAATGCCAACCACATCGGCTTGCATTGGATCAATATTGGTTGTTTCAAGATCAATGACAAAATATGAAGCTTTTCGCAAAGCAGCCAGCAGGTGTTGCACATCCTCAATGCTTTGAACCACCGCAAATTCCATTTTAGCAGCAGCAGTTGGCAGGGTATTGCCAAACCGGTTGGCCAGACTGGTAAACTCATGTTCTCTGAGCAAAGAAATAATTTTCTGATGATCAGGTGGCTGGTACTTGAACGCTGCAATTTCCGTGTTGGTTTTAACGTTCACATCAATGGTAACCAACTTTTTTGAAAGCAAAGCAACCTCACGGCTGGTTAACAAATTCTCGCGTACGTTGGTGCGGCTGACTTTCTCTGCATTCTCAAGCGCGCCTTCCAGGCTGCCGAACTCAAGAATCAGCTTGACAGCGGTTTTACTGCCAATACCCCGCACGCCCGGCACATTGTCCGAGGTATCCCCCATCAAACCAAGGTAATCAACAATCTTTTCCGGTGGCAGCCCGACCTTCTCTTCTACCCCTTTTGCGTCAAGAATTTCAACCCCTTCAGTTGACCGCTTGGGGTTATAAAGGCGAATATGTTTGTCAACAAGCTGCATAAAATCCTTATCACCGCTAACAAGAAAAGCTTCAAGCCCTTCTGCCTGCGCCTTCTTCGCCAAAGTGCCAATGACATCATCCGCCTCAAAACCAGGGACTTCAATGCGGGAAATATTAAGCGCATCAATGGCAGCATGAATCAAAGGAATCTGCTCGCGCATGTCATCCGGCATCTTCTGCCGGGTCGCTTTATATTCTTTGTATGCCTCATGTCGAAAAGTCGGCCCCTTCGGATCGAACACCACAGCCAGGTAGTCTGGCCTTTCCGTATCCTGAATCATAAAAAGAAAACGCAAAAACCCGTAAACCGCGCTGACATTCTCCCCCCTGGAATTGGTCAGCGGGTTTTTGATAAAGGCAAAATAGGAGCGGTAAGCAATGGCAAAGCCATCGATTAAAAACAATTTTTTTCTGGACATAAGCTTCTTTTACTTTTCTTATTTGTTGGTAATTTGTCGCATTTAAACGCCGCTGATTGCAACAAAAATATGTAAGATGGAAATGCTATTGACCATCCAGGCCACGACAAAGCCACGTAAAAATCCACCGCAAAGACAAAAGATTGTTTAACGGACCCGCGCCCGCCAAAATTCCGGGCATGAAGACAATATAAAGCAAAATCGACTCAGAATCAAACCCTTACTTTTGGTTTGATTCTTTGCAGAATTCTTTGTATCATTCGCAACAGAAACTGCTACTATTTATTATCTCTCTATTTGGAAAAAACAATGAATCCCAATCAACCCAATCAGCAAATCAATGTTGAACTTGGCGAAAAAGAAGCTGAAGGCATTTACTCAAATCTAGCGCTTATTTCACATTCTCCGGCTGAGTTCGTTCTGGATTTCACCCGCATGCTTCCCGGCGTGCCCAAAACCAAAGTGTATGCCCGCATTATCATGACACCACAACATGCAAAATCATTTCACAAAGCATTAGAAGACAACATCGGAAAATATGAAAAGCAATTCGGTGAAATCAAAATACATGGTGACGCGCAGAATATGCAACAGCAAATGGGGTTTACGCCACTGCAAGACAAAAAATAAGGGCCGGAAGTCGATTCTTGTAATCGATTCCAGCCTTTAACATTGGAGTGCAACGCTTTAGCGTTGTGATTATCATTCAAACAAAGCAAAACTAAAGTTTTGCACTCCCAGTCTCCAACACCCTCTTCTTAGTTAACCTTCCACCAACGCTGCAATCCGCTCCCGCACCAACTGCCGCAGCTCTTTGTTCGACAAAGCAGTGATGGTTGCAACGGGAATGACTTCACCAAACTTGATTGTGATTGGAGTCGGCGTAATCAGCCGGCTTCCTTTGCGCTTTAAATTGAAGAGTCCGGAAAGACCAATTGGCACAATGGGCACAGCCGCTTTTTGCGCCACATAAAACGGTAGCTTTTTAAAGGGCTGCAATTTACCATCGAGTGTGCGGCCCCCTTCCGGTAGAATGATGAGTGAAGTGCCCGCCTGCAATGCCTTTTCTGCCTGGCGAATGCTTTTGATAGAACTGTGAATGCTCTCCCGCTCAATACCGATATTGCCATAGCGCCGTACAAACCAACCATAAAGCGGCCAGTTAAACTGGTAACTCGCCTCAACGCCGCGAAAGAAGACTGGAATAAAGCCGACAAACAATGGCAAATCAAACAAACTCACATGGTTGGCCATGAAAAGGTAAGTCGTTTCCGGCTCCAACTCGGAGCTACCAGCAACCGTGACCGGCGTGCGAATAAGTTTAAACAAAAAACGCATCATTGCCTTAAGCCATGGGTCGTAGGTTCTGGGTTGAAAGATAAAGGTAAAGAGCAGGCCGAGCAGAAGGAAGCAGCCGAAGTAAAGCACGCCAATGCACCATAACCAAATGGACAAAAGGTATTTCATCGCGTGAATAACTTTTTCATGACAGGTAATGGAGTTAAAATCTATGCAAAAAGCCCTGGGGTTGATTTACCGGTGAATCCCGGGATTCAATGGAGCTAACCAAAAACTTCAATTGCGCCGGGAAGGCAGACAATTTCAACCGGTGTCCGGCCCCGTATTTCGCCATCGGGTCCAAGCTTGAGTGGCTTGTCCGAATGAATCCTGATGCGTTTTACTTGGAATGTTTCAATCTCATCCTCCTCAACGTGTTGGCCGCTGAAGACCTTGCGAAAAAGGGATAACAGTCGGACACGTGAAACATTTGCGCCAAGCGTAACATCGAGAAAACCATCATCGAATTGAGCGCTGGGTGCCATAAGGAAATTGCGAGCCGTGTAGCGTGTGTTGGAAATTTCAATGAGCGCAACGGAGCGTTTTACTTTTTTTTCATCAAGCTCAAGTTGCACTGCATAGGCCTTCAAGGAGAATAGTTGCAATAACACACCCAGCGTGTAAGCAATGTTGCCCAGCCCTTTAAATCGGACAGCGGCCTCTTGAACATCTGTGACAAAACCAAGCCCCATAATATTGACGAAATAAAATGTTTCCTGCCCTGTACTGCACTGCGCAACATCTACCTTTCGCGGCTGATTCAGACAAATCCGGTCGATTGCCTCACGCCACTGATTTGCCTCCAGGCCCAGATCTTTAACAAAAGAATTACCCGTGCCAACCGGCAGAATACCAATTGGCAGTTTTCCCTTGCCTGCGTTTTGAAAACAACCGTTAACAACTTCAAACAAAGTGCCATCACCACCGGCGGCCACCAGAGCAACAAATTTGCTGAAATCCGTTTCAGCAGAAATCTCAACCGCATGACCGGGATACTCAGTCACTCGCGTTTCGATATCAATTTGTTTTAACCTGAAATACGCCTTAATTTCCGGTAGCAACCGTTTTGCCCGGCCATGTCCGGCATTGGGATTGTAAATGAGAAGGACTTTTCCGGCCACAGGCGAGCGAGTCATAAGCCTACTTCAGTCTCTCAAAGATATGAAATCCCAATTTTGTTTCCAGCACAGCGCTCAACTTACCGACGGGTGTATTGAGAATAGCCTGCTCAAATTCAGCCGACATGTCGCCTTTCTTAAAATAACCCAAATCGCCACCTCGGGAAGCTGAGTTTTTATCCAATGACTGTTCCTTTGCCAAATTTGAAAACCCGGCGCCCTCGCTGAGTTTAGAAATAATGGCATCAGCCTCGGCCCGCGTTTTGACAAGAATATGCCGCGCCCGCAAATACTCCGGATCGAGCGCTTTGCCAAGATCTTCTAAATATTGCTCACTAATTTTCAAGCCATGACGTTCTGCTGCTTTGGCATGTTGCATGGCCATGCTGTAATTTAGCATGGTGTAATACGCGTAAGAAATATTGTTATGCGCCACAGCATAATTCGGAGCAACCGCAAGGGCCTTCCCGAACCATTTAAGGGCATCCTCAGTGTTCCCTTTGTTCATCACAGACAATCCAAGATTGTTGTAGGATTCGACATTCAAAGTATCAATAGCGATGGCTTTTTCATGTGCCTGAATGCTTTGGTCATATTTACCTTGTGAACGATATAGGCTACCCAGATTGTTGATGACAGTAACTGCTTGAGGTGAAAGCTCGAGCGCCTTCTTGAAATCTGCTTCAGCCTTGGCAAATTCACCTTTTCCGCCCTGTGCCATGCCGCGATTGTTGTAAGCGCCGGCAGATTGCGGTTTTAACTTTAAGGCCTCCTCAGCCTCTTCAAGTGCGAGGTCAAAAGCCCCGGCCTGGTTAAGCGCAAATGAAAGATTGTTGTGCGCTTCCGCATAGTCCGGCCTGATTTGAATGGCCAATTTGTATTCATAAATAGCACGCCGCAAGTCACCGGCGGCCAACAGGGTTGCCCCCATGTTGTTGTGTGCCTGAGCGTTTTCAGGTTCAAGCTGTAACGCTTTGGCGTAGAGCGAAGCAGCCTGTTGCAACAAATTATTGGAGTAATAAATGAAACCAAGGTTGATATAGGAAACGGCAAAGGTCGAATCCATTGCAATTGCCTTCTTCAACATTTCGATGCCCTCGTTCACTTTGCCGGATGCAATTTGCTCCACAGCCTGCTGATTTAGCTCCTCGGCAGTTTGTGAATAAACACGGCCGGCGAACAGGCCCCCAAGCACAAAAATTAACACAACAAAAACGAAACGGTTCATGACTTCTCCTGTGGAGTTCAGTAGCAATTTAATAATAAAGGTTGTATCGAGTGGCGAGCATCCTGCTGAGAGCGCCCGAAAAGAGGCTTCGCTAAACGCATCAAACATAATATTTTTTTGCCAAATAAGCAAGCAGAAACAGATGCATTGCCCCGGTGATTTTCACTTGCATTTTAGGCCGATTGCTTGTACATTAATCATCGATCTGCCAACCTGGAATCGCCTGAGGCTCCCATGAAAATTAAATATCTTGATGGCCCTGGATTAAAACAGGCAGTCATTGCGGCTTCCAGACGCGTGATTCTAATGCAGGAGAAGCTAAACCGAATCAACGTTTTTCCAGTGCCGGACAACGATACAGGCACAAACATGGCTCTGACCATGCAGAGTATTGCCGAAGGGGCCATCAGTTGTCATGATAAAACCGTGGCAGGTATGAGCCGGTGTATGGCTGATTCCGCGCTCACGGGTGCACGCGGAAATTCCGGTGCAATTCTGGCGCAATTTTTTCAAGGATTGGCCGAGCGCTTCCAGGGCGAACATCGCGTGACAGCAATTCAATTTGGTGACGCCGTTATTCAGGCTCGAAATTCGTCTTATGACGCAATCGCCGAGCCAGAAGAAGGCACCATCTTAACTGTTATTCACGATTGGGCTGTGTTAATTAAGGGGCGTTGCCACGAGTCGCCGGATTTCAAGGCGCTGTTTAGAGAAGGACTCAGGGCGGCACGCATCTCCTTAAAAGAAACGCCTGAAAAATTAAAATTGCTGGCAAAAGCGGAAGTAGTGGATGCCGGCGCCCAGGGTTTTGTTCACATGCTGGAAGGGGTGTACCATTTTATTCATTCGGGCAAGCTTGAAAAAGCCGTTGGCATTGGCGACGCAGAGACAAAGCCCGCCAAGATAGAATATGCGCCGCAAGAGATCACTTTTCAGTACTGCACTGAATGTTTTATTGCTGGCAAAGAGATAAACAGAAGACAACTGCGGACGCAACTGAAGAGTCTGGGAAATTCACTCATTGTAGCTGGTTCTGCGGAAAAAGTGAGGGTGCACATCCACACAAATGAACCGAAAGTCGTGTTCAGAATTGCCGGTGATTACGGCAAAGTAAGCAAACAAAAAATCGATGACATGCGCAGGCAACATGCGCAGGCCCGGGAGCAACGCAATACAGCCCAAATCGCTCTGGTGACCGATTCATCCTGCGATCTGCCATCAGATTTTTTTATTCGGCATAACATTCAGATGGTACCGGTGCAAATAGCATTCGGTACAGACAGTTTCATCGACAAGATCACCATTACACCACAGGAGTTCTACCGGCTGCTCGAGCGCTCGAAACATGAACCCAAAACTTCACAGCCAAGTCCGGGAGAATTTCTTACTGCTTATGAAGAAACACTGGCGCACTACCAGCACGTGGTTGCAATTCACTTGTCCGGTGCCTTAAGTGGAACACTACAGGCAGCTCAGGTAGCTTCCAGAGCAACACCTGCAAAAAGCCTGCAGGTTATCGACTCCAAAAACGTCAGCGTTGGCCTCGGGTTAATTGTTGCAGAAGCAGCTCACGCAATTGAAGAAGGCGCAGGAATTGAAGAAGTGCTTGAGCGCGTCCGCTGGGCCCGTGACAATGTCAAATTCTACATCTATTTTGACACCATTGAATATTTGATTCGCGGGGGACGCCTGCATAAAGCCAAAGGGCTGGTTGCCGAAAAACTACACGTAAAGCCAATTCTTGCTATTGATGGCAAGGGTGAGGCTGAAACCATCATGCACGCGGTTGGAGAAAAACTCGCACTGCGAAATATTATGAAACTCGTCAGACAGGACATCGTAGGAAAACGAAATCTGAGATTTGCAGTTGCACATGCCAATGCGCCCAAAAAGGCGGAGTGGCTTTGCAAACAGATTCAAAATGACTTTGAAGGTGAAAATACAATGGTTGTAGACGTTTCCCCGGCGCTTGGTGCGCACGCTGGACCAGGGGCCGCCGGCGTCGCATTCCTGGGAGAATCATAATGTACTCTTTGATTTTGATCGTTCTGCTTTCTTACCTAGTAGGCTCTTTCCCCACCAGCATCGTTTGGGGACGCATGACACGACGCGTCGATATCCGCGAACACGGCAGTCGCAATGCCGGCGGCACAAACGCGTTTCGTGTTTTCGGCTGGCAAGCCGGACTTGTAGTCGGCCTTGTGGATGTCGGCAAAGGTTTTCTAGCAACAGCCCTGCTCGCCAAAATTCGCATAGATCCGCTGACACTCGATCATGAATTGGTGCAAATTATCGCCGGCAGTTCTGCTATTATTGGCCACATCTGGACGGTGCTGGCCAAATTCAAAGGTGGAAAAGGCGTTGCAACCGCCGGCGGCATGCTCATTGCTATTTCCCCGTGGGCGGCGCTGGTTTGCATACTGATTTTCCTGGCGACCGTAACAACAACCCGTTATGTGTCAGTCAGTTCAATCGCTGCCACCTCATCGCTACCCCTTGTTCTACTCACACTTGACCGTGTGTTTGACAACACCGTTTCCAACACATTTTTGGTTTCCAGTGTCTTCATCGGTGGACTTATCGCCTTTACACATCGCTCTAACATCCGCCGCCTGATGCAAGGAACTGAAAACCGTTTCAGACAAAACCCCTTGCAGGAAAAACATGACTATTAATTTGAATAGCTATGAATCGTCAAAATAGTACGTTGAAAGGTCAACAGGAAACAACATGGCTGCGCCGATGTATTTCGTGTTTTGCCAAAACAGTAAATCCTGCTTCGACTGAAAATAAAACAAAATAATGCACGAACTCGACTCAAAAGTTAACGCTTTGATAACGCTTCTTGGCGATGAAAATCCAGACGTGCGGAAGATCGCCAGAGACAAGCTACTTAATTCCGGGGATCATGTTTTCCCTGTGCTGCGGAGTATTGCCGACATCGACTCCGAAGGGCGGATTCGCATTGAGGCCCGAATTATTCTTGAAGAAAATCGACTCCAACGCTTAACGGCACAATTCAAGACACTTAACGATACAGAAGAATTGGATCTTGAGCAGGCCGCCTTTATCCTCGCTCAAATCGAATACCCGGAACTTGATGTAAAACATTATGTTAATATCATTGATGAGTTCGCCGAGGACGTGGATAAAAAGCTGCTTCACAACTGTTCACCGCTTGAAAAAATTGAAAAAATAAGTCAGTACTTATTTACTGAAAGAGGCTTCAAAGGCAGCCTGGGCTCTTATTATGATCCGGAAAACAGCTTTATCAATCGCGTGCTCGACAGACTGGTGGGCATTCCAATAAGCTTATCTGCTATCTACCTGTTTATTGCATCGCGCCTTGACCTCCCAATTGATGGGGTCGGCTTTCCAGGCCACTTCCTGCTGAAATATGGCGAGGACTCAAACCTGTTTTTTATCGATGCTTTCAACAGTGGGCAAATACTAACACGCGATGACTGTGAAGTTTTCTTAAACAAAATGGGTTATCGATTTCACGACTTTTATTTACATCGGGCCACTGCCAGAGATATTCTTTCAAGAATGATTCGTAACCTTGTACTGGTCTACTTAGAAAACAATCAATCAAAAAAAATAGCAACTTTGGAGAGAATCTTCAACAATTTCATTATGGATTAGAGGGAGGATCAATGTACTGTTCAAACTGTGGTGCACAACGAAAGACAAATGCTAAATTCTGCCATCAGTGTGGCACGGCAATCGGCGGCGCTAACCGTGTCTCCAAAGCCACACAGCCGAAAGCCGATGACACAAGAAATTGGCTCAATTCATTCGGCGCATTTCTTTTTATTCCGTTGTTCGCAATTATTGTTCTGCTCCTGTTTTGGAGTAATCGTGAGCCTGAGCCAATCAATGCAGCCAATGGAAATACCGTCTCACAAAACGCGGCGCCCAATGAAGCTATGATGGGAGATATACACGATACGCTGCAGCGACTCAAAGACAATGTTAACGACGATCCCAAAGACCTGGTCTCTATCGACAGTCTTGCAGTCATGTACGCCATTGCCGGCAATTATCAAACATCCAAAGAATACTATGGCATGCATCTGGAAGTTGAGCCGGACAATAAAGACATCCTTATTGCGATGGCCTTGACTGAGCACAATCTCAAGAACGATGCAAAAGCCATGGAGTTACTGCAGCAAGTTCTGGATAAAGAACCTACTTACGCATTTGCTCTACACTACATGGCTGAGCTTCAAGATACGATGCACAAACACGATGAAGCGAAAGAGAACTGGCAAAAAATTATCGACATCTACCCGGGCACAGAGTTTGCCAAGATGGCGTCGAAACGGATGCAGGAGATAGAAACGCACGAATAGTTAGTGCGACAAGGCAGGCCGCAGCAATTCAAATATTCACTTTTTGTTTTGTTCAGGGACTGAAGATAACACTTTTTTTAAATGGAAGTGTGCAAAGGCAAAAAACAAACACTGCTACATAAACGAACCCGGAGGGTATGAATATGCCATCAGTTGAATTCCAGGAAGCCAAGGTCACTTGCACCGCTGAAGAAGGTGCGGATCTAAGAAAAATCGCTCACAAAAACAAAGTGTCGGTGCATGGCGGTATAAACAAAGTGTTGAATTGCCATGGCTTCGGTTTGTGCGGCAGTGATCGTATCAAAGTAGAGCCAAAGAATTGTGTCTCGGCTATGACCTGGAAAGAAAAACTGCATGTTGAAGAAAAAGGCGGTGTACGGTTGGCTTGCCAGGCACGTCTGCTAGCGGATGCGACTGTGAGCATTGCACCTGCGCTCGATTATGGTGTGCAAACCAAAGAAGATGCAATGGTACTTGCAGCTAGCCTAACCTTTGGCCTGGGCACATTATTCTTCGTCGTTTATATGGTACTTGAACTGATTGGAAAGCCGCTTTTTTAAAAGCGGCTTTCTCCTTCCTCAAACCAACTATCCAGCGCACCAGCAACAAACTTCCACCGAACAAAGCCAAAACGGTAAATCCCTTGCGCTTTAAAACGCGTTCCACAAGTTAATTTGCATGCCTTTTGTTTTGCGGCTTTATACCTGCGCACCTTTGTAATTTCATAAGTTCGTTCAGACTATCTCAGCATGATCAACTTACGGACCGCTACAAATTCTCCTATTTTCAATTCGTAAAAATAGACACCGCTGGCCACTCTGGAGCCTGCGCTTGTTCGACCGTCCCAGACGACCCGATAATAACCCGGCTTCTTATCTTCATTGACCAGGGTGGCAACGGTCTGTCCGAGTACATCAAAAATAATAAGAGAGACGGCCGCTTGTCCTTTGGCGGCTACCTGGTACTCAATGTGTGTCGTCGGATTAAAAGGATTGGGATAGTTTTGCGACAGGCCGTGCACTTCGGGTAGCTGCAAATCACCAACCACTGCATCGATGGTGCCGTCATAAGTCAATTTGTAATAAAGCGGGGCGGCGCCCAGCACTGTTTTATTCAAATCAAACGTAATATAATCTGGTGTAACAGTAGACGAAACATCGTGGCCGGCACCAGCGGTCAAAACTGCGGACACGCGAACCCCTGCTTCGTTTTCCCAGTCATTGGGCCGGGCAATCCGAAGCGGCGTGTTTTCACCGAGAGGATGCCGGACCACAATGCTGTCCACGTTGGTATGAACCACCAGATGGTGCTCACCCGCTTCCAGGCTCGCACCATTGAACGCGGTGAAAATACCGGCAACAAGGTCGCCACTGGCACTGTTTACCGCAGCGCCGGCCGTAGCAATGGTGTGCATTCCATCCTGAAAGGGCGAACTCCTGTTATTGCGGGTAACCGAAATGTCCTCAAATGTACTACGCGTGGCGCCTGTGGTGACCTCTTCATAGTCAGTCAAACGCTTCCCTGCAATTCGAGAAATAACATGTTGCTGAAAATCTGCAAGAACCTGAATCCACGGGCTTGCAGGATGGCGCTCCGGCACCCCTGCATCGGGCCAGAAATTGAGCATGCAGCCAAATGCCAGATTCCAGGATAGAATGTGATTATCCAATACGCTACGCGGCCAGAACTGATAAGTCAACACTTTATCATGATACAAAGCAGGCGCCGTGGGGTAATGCTCCCAAGTGTCTTCGCCAAAACTGAAATTCAATTCCGACTCTTCTTCATCCGGGTTGAAATAGGATGTACCCATAAATCCAACCGCAGTTTCCGCCATGCGATCATAACCTCTTTCTACAATCAGCAACGAATCCTTGTAGAGCTGCGTGTGCTCCAACCAGCCCTGATTATAATCCATAGGAGAAGGCGCAGCCGGATTGAAGTCATAGTTTGATGCACGGGCGGCTATCACGTCCTCATACAGCAAATCCCCGCCCACTGTGCCTTTCATCTCGTCCATCATCTGTGCCAGGCGGGTCTGAACAAATGGATGATGCGGAGACACAAAATAGCCGCCATCGCCTTCCCACTCGTGAAACACCGGCTGGCCGTCGTGCCCGATTTGGGCAATATCATCCAGGCCCGGTGTGGTCAAACCACTTACGGATGGAGACTGCTCATGCCACCATGTCGGTAAGGTGAACGGCATCACCAGCTTCCCTTGTGCCTTAATATCGGAAACCATCTGAACCAAATCAGCAGTCGTGCCCCATTGCGGGTCAGGTGGCAGATAATCCGGGTGGTGACCGTGAAATCCGCCAGTGTAATAATTTGAAAGCATGATAAGCGATGGGCTTGGTAGTTGCTCTGTAAACGTCGGAACCTGACTGAATGGCACCGACAACGACTCACCGAAAGAAGCATAAAATATGGGAGATCTAAGCGTGGTTGCATACCGGCTGCCTAACTTGGTTTCAAGCGATGCAAAGGTGTCCAGTTTGTTATCGAGCCTACATCCATTTAGGCCATCCTCATAGCTCCCATCGAAACGGATTCGCAGCTTCGGGCTTGTCCAACTCTCGCCATTTTCCACCCAAACCGGATAAGAGCGCTTGATAAACACATTGCTATTCTGCTGGGGATTGTCCTCGTACATGATCCCGAGCTGCACCATTCGAACCGGCTCATCATGATGCAACCCGTACATTGAAATGATCCGATCCTGAGTTCGAAATGCCGAAAAGTCAGCATGAAAATCACCGGGGTAGGTGCCTTCTGTTGAGAGCATTTGATCAAAAAAACTGGTTTTGAGTCGAATCCCGGGATAAGAAACCGGCAGAAGTGCCTCGGCCCCCTCGGCCATATCGAGCAGTAAATTATTCGGGAATGAAACCCCTTCCATTGCGTACCCCCAGTGGTTGAACAAGGTAATCTGCACGTCAAAATAAGGGCCGTCCGCCATGACAAATGTGACTTCTGCACCCAGCCACTCTGTGAAAATTATCGGGTCCGGAACATAAGACAAAGTGAGCGTACGGTTTTGGGCGTCCCAGGAGTGACGAAAATCATTCGGCCCCCCAGGCCAGTAATCGATCATGGTGCCGGGACCGACGTTCGGGTTTGGTGCTTCCGGAAAACTGGCAAGCCAGAGCCGCCACCACTGCACGCCGTTGATTAAAGTATCGCCAGTGGTTTTATCCAGAACATAGTTGAGCGCACCGTTTTGTTTGCCCAGGTTGATTTCAATATAATCCCGATTTCCAAGAAGCATGACTTCAGAATCATAATCATTAAAAAATGCCGTCCATTCCGGTTGTGGTGGTGCGGACGAGTTTATTACTTTATAATAAGTCACGTGCTGGCCTTGCCTGTTCTGCTGATAAATGAAGGTAATACCACTGGCAGAAAGCGTGGGTGAAATGACATCAATGAGTCCATCTTCAGCATCATAAGCCAATAGCCAAATCGGATCGGTTTGGCTCCAGTTGGACAAAAAATTGAGCGTAAGCGGCGTGTCAGTGCCCAATGGTTGGTGCACAATAATGTCCTGTGCACCGCGTTGTTCAATCAAAAAATGTTCTCCAGCACTCAGGGGATCCCCATTAAATGCACTGAATGTTCCTGCCACAAGATCGCCGGCGGCGCTGGTTACCAGCACACCTTCTGCAGGCAGTGTGTGCTCGCCAACCATCTGAGGTAAAAAGACGTTACGATTGGCAATGACTGAAATCGTTTCATAATCGCATTGCAGCACATCGCCGCCCGAGAGTTCGGTGAAGTTAATGAGTCGCTCGTCGGCATAACGCGAAACCACATACTTCTGAAAATATTCATTCACATCCTGCCACGGATCACCAATAGGCTTATAAGCTCCGGAAGCAATGGTTTGCAAGGGAAAGTTGAGCATGTAGCCGAATAACAGATTCCAGCTCAGCGAGCCACGCGTTGTATTTGGAAAAGCCCAGTAGTGGTAAAAAAGCACTTTGTCGTGCATGAGCAACCCAGACAGAGGAAAAGGCCGGGAAAAGAATACCGGCGAATCCTGCCAATCCGGAATCCAGCCACCACCAAGAAAACCGACCTCTGTTTCAGCCAGATGGTCATAACCGGTTTCGGTCATGAGCAGACGGTCGCTGTAGGTGCGTGTATGTTCGATCCAGCCTTCCGTGTCAAACACGCCGGCAGCATGGGGGCTGAAATCCGGTTCGTAATCTCTGGCGCCAAGAACATCCTCGTAGATTAAATCAAAGTCAAGCGTGTCCTTCATCTCGCGGATAAATTCATCCAACCGCTGCAACGCATAGGGCGCACGCGGCGAAATGTTGTACCCCCAGTCCACTCTGCCGGCAAGCTCCCAGAAAAAATAATCTGGATTTCCTGACACATCGAGTATTGCGACATCCGTGAGTGGTACCGGCAGATTTAATATTGTTGAAGAACTTTCATGCCACCAGACCGGCAAAGTCATAGGCATGACCAGCATGCCCAGATCGTGAGCCGCAGCCACGGCTGCCTGCAACTCTGCTGTTGTCCCATATTGCGCATCCGGTGGAACATAGTCAGGGTGATGACCGTGGAAATCACCTGTCCAGAAATTGGACAGCATCAAAATTGATGGCGTCGGCAGTTGGCTAAACATATCCGGCCACTGAGCAAACCCCTTGCCGACCCAGGTTGGATCCAGATGCAGCATCGGGGATTGCAGAACTGCTTCATATTTTACCCCCAACTTATCCTGCACCGAGTCAAATGTGTCCAGGGCATTGTCCAAACGATAAGACAACGCCGTTGCAACAAAGTCCTGTGAAATACGAATACGCACAGCCGGGCTCGTCCAGGTGGCGCCATCTATTTCCCACATATCAAAATCATGAACAAGCAAAACTGTATCTCCTGTTCCTTGCTCAAAGCCAAGCTCCGTTTGGCGAATGGGACCAGGCGTCCAAATTGAGTAGAGGGACAGATTGCCGGACAAAGCTTCTACCGCAAGATAGTCTGCCACCGCGGGCGGGTGCGGCATCAGGTATTCCCCAAGTGAAGGCAGGATTGAAGAAAAGAAATCCGGCTCCAAAATCGTCCCGGGTTTGTCCGGGAACAAAGCCTCGTCAATGTCTGCTCCTTTTATTTTCAAACGCTGGGGAAACTTCATTTTTACCAAGGTTTTACCGGATTGATTGGTAAAAGTCAACTGCAAATCAAAAAAGGCATCCTCTGAAAGTGCCAAACTTACAACGACCGCCAGCTTAGCGGCAGAGGGCGCATAATTAAGCAGCAGCGTTGATGTCGCGCTTTGCCAGTCGTAAGAAAATGTGTCGGTTCCGGCTGAAGCAAAGTCATTTCCGCCCAATATGGTGGCATCAGAGAAAACCGCTTGCCACAAAGCGTTGCCCAGCGAGCCACTTGTCACATTCACACCGGCAACTTTGTCCTGTAGATAAATCAAGCCACCATTGCTTTTCAGCAAAGCGATTTCGTAAGTCGCATTGCCAAGCAAAAGCCTGTCCGCATTTGATTCATCGAAATAAATCGTCTGGGCAAAAGCCGCAGAGCTGCACCAGGCCAGCCGCAGTAAAACGCCTGCCAAAACCAGGGATTTGAGCTTCATAATCATGTTCCTCTAAATACTTTTAACGAAATCTTTTCACCACACTCTCGCAGTGAATCAGCAACCCGCCAAACTGAATTGAAACCGAAGGCGCCCATTTACCAGAATATCACTTTGGATTTTTTTATAGACAAACGCTTCCCGGCTTCATCTGAAATGTCGGCAAAAACACGAGTTTACGTCAATTAAGTTTTGGCAACATGCAATGCTCTTCCGGGTGAACTAAACGTGAGCATTAAAAGTGTGGGAAGACTTATTTATAAACCGAGCGAGGCCTTAACTGAAACAGTCTACTGCAGAAATTATTTGATCAGACAACACAAAGCAGATAGGACGGTGGGATTAGACCGGGGATTTCAGACTGACGGTTTACAATTGGGGAATTTGGCTGGACGGGACTCAAACAGCGAAAATACGAGAGGAGATTACCTTCTCTGAATCTTCACGCTTTTTAGTCTGCATTTGGGGGATTGGCATTATTACTACTGCTGGACCGTACCACCAGGACAATCATTGCAATTACTCCAAATGGCAGGAGCGACAAGAAAAGCGCACTCAGGTAGTAAGTGTTTAACACATGCTTACTGACTGACCCAAAACAAGTTGGACAAGCAAGAGCCAACTCGGGGAGCAACATAACCTGGCACATAATCACCAGCACAAACAAATATAACGTAGTACGCAGCATGAGACACGAGCCTTTGCTTAAAAAATCGGTTAGCCTGCATTTTTCATAAACTTTGTCACAGAGCATACTGAGAATGCAGAACTTCGAACAAATGCCCTCAATAAAGAAAAGTTTTAAGAGCGAATGAGGGTTCTTACATTTATTCAGGCTTTAATTGTCTGTCTTTTAAAACTCTGTGCCTGATGCATAATTCAGGATAGAAGCAAACTCTCAATTAAGATAAACCAAAACGAAGAGGATCGGCCAAATCGCAACGACAAAAAACCAGTATGCACTACACATTTCCACACCCGTGCGGTTTGAAGAGGAATAAGTAGTACCCCGGACGCTTTTATAAAGCACCCTCAGAAGCGCAATCATGGCACCCAAAACGTGCAAACCATGGCAACCGATGAGTGTGTAAAACGTTCCACCATACGTGCTCGATGAAATTGTCAAACCAAAACTGATGAGGCGCACCCACTCCGAACCTTGTACAGCCAGAAATATCGCACCCAACAGAGCTGTGAGCCCCAACCAGCGAGTCAGTGCTTTGGTGTTATTGTGGCCGATGGCTTTACGTGCAAGGTACATAGTAAAGCCACTCACGAGCAAGAAAATAGTATTGATCGTGGTGATGCCCACCGGAAGCAATGGTTGTCCCGCTGGTGGCCAGGTATCAGTACCTGCCCGAATGATCATGAAAACGCTGATCAGTCCAGCAAAAAACATGATCTCAGTGCCGATAAAAATGAGCAGGCCAAAAAGAGAGCTATTAATTACTAATTCCTGCCGCTGCCCGGCAAACATGCCCTTGCCATTTTTTTGAAGAGGCTGCGGAACGGCTGCGATATCACTCATGATTAATCCTCCCGAGCAACAACTGTCAACTTTCTATCGATTATAAACGGTATCCGGAATTAAAGAAACCAGCATAATTAAAAAAAGAATGACTGGCACAATTGCAATATACCGGACTAGCCTCTCTTCGAATTTCAAATGCATAAAATACATGCCAACCATCCCGGCCTTAACAGCCGCAACGATGAAGATAAAAGACACCGTCAGCCCTTGCGAAAAAGGCAGATAAACCGCTATCACACTGACAAATAATAGTAAAAGTAACCAGGCCCAGATGGCCACATAATTCGGATGTTCGTGATGATTATCACCCATTATCCTGTTCCTTTTGAATGAAGTCAAGGTTAACTAGTAGGACAAATATAGTAAAGGGAAAAGGAAAATCCAGATGACATCGACAAGATGCCAATAAAGTCCGGCAAATTCCACTCGCCCTTGACAATTTTTAGACCACAAAGTACCGCGTACAGCCATAATATACAGGCAGAAGTTTGCAATAATACCTGCCAAAACATGTAAGCCGTGCAGCCCGGTAAGCACGTAGTAAAAAGACCAGAAACTACCGGAGAGCGGTGTAAACCCCATGGATATTTCATGGGAATACTCAAACCCTTTAACACATAGAAAGGCAACACCCAAAAGTACCGTAATCAAAAGATAATTACGCGCCTTATCTCTGGCATCTTTATCAACTGCCTCAAATGCCTTCACCATAGTCAAGCTACTTGTCAGCAAAACAACGGTATTAAAAGTACCGATAGGTGCACTGACATGCTCAGCCATTGCTGCCCATGCGCCATGGCTGGCCATACGGTACAGGATGTACACGGCGAGAAAACCACCAAACACCATAATCTCAGAAGCCAGGAACCACCATACTCCCATTCGACCGGGAACAGTGTGGGTGGCTTGATATTCAGTAACTGTTGACGCTCCACTCATTGACTTGTCTCCTTCGTAATTACTCTCGCTTGCATGCTAACTAGGCAACGGCCGCGGGTTCTTTTTCCAGATGTTGTGGTTGCCAGTCTTCATTCTGGTTTGGCAAACTGTAATCGTAAGGGCCGTGATAGACTGTTGGTATCGTATCAAAGTTTTCATGTGGAACCGGTGTCGTCGTTGCCCATTCCAGCGTATTCGCATTCCATGGATTATCCCCGGCCTTCTTACCGCCGAACATGCTCCAGAAGAAATTGACTATGAATGGAATTTGACCAAGCAAGAGCAAAATAGCAGAATAGGTAATAAACTGGTTGATCCCCTGCATCGGCTTTAAAAAATCGTACTGCATCGGATTGTAAATTCTGCGCATGTGCCCACCCATTCCCAGCACGAACATAGGTATAAAAACGAGATTAAAACAAATCATTGTCCACCAAAAATGGATTTTCCCAAGGGTTTCGTTCATCATTTTGCCAAACATCTTCGGAAACCAAAAATAAAGAGCTGCGAAACCACCCAGAAAGACGGAAGGAAACAGGGTAAAGTGGAAATGTGAAACGACAAAATAAGTATCGTGAATAAAAATATCCACCGGAGGAGAACCATTAAAAATACCGGTCACGCCACCAATGATAAAAGTCGTCACTGTGCCAATGGCATAAAGCATGGGCGTCTTAAATTCTATGGAGCCGCCCCACAAGGTTGCCATGAATGCAAAAATAATAACGGCAAAAGGCACTGAAATCAAAATAGTTGTAATACTAAATGGCATGACAAGATTTGGATCCATACCGCTTACATACATGTGATGCGCCCAAACCAGGAAGCTGAGAACACCTGCAACCATCGTAGACCAAATAATGGTTCGGTAACCGAAGATCGGCTTGCGTGAGAAAACCGGCAGGATCTCCATGACAGCACCAATGCCCGGTAGCAACACAACATAGACCTCAGGGTGTCCAAAAAACCAAAAGAGATGCTGCCAGAGCAAAGGGTCTCCGCCTTTTCCAGGTAGAAAAAAACCGGTGCCAACGGTTCGGTCCAGCAACAACAAAATAGCGCCGGCAACTAATGGGCCAACGCTCAACATAAAAAGAACGGCTGCGGTGATTTGCATCCAGACCATGAGCGGAAGCCGCAACATAGTCATACCCGGCGCGCGCATGGTCACTGTTGTTGTGAGAAAATTGATACCGCCCATCAGGAACGAAGTAAATTCAAGGGCCAGTCCGATTATCCATAGGTTCAGGCCCCAGGTGACGCCCGTGTAAATGGGGTCTGCAGATAAAGGCGCATAACCAGTCCAGCCGGCAGCAGCCGAACCTCCTTCGACAAAAAAGGAGGCTATCATGCACAAAGAAGCAGTAAAAATCGTCCAGAAAGACATCATGTTAAGTCTGGGGAAGGCCATGTCTCTTGCCCCCACCATCAATGGAAGCAGGTAATTGCCAAAAGCGCCGAGAAGCAAAGGCATTCCCACAAAAAACACCATAATCGTGCCATGCATGGTGACCAGAGCGTTGTAAAATTCCGGCGGAATGATCCCTGAAAAAGCGGTTGGCTCGGGAATCCAGCCAGCGCCCGGGACTGCCGTTTCAGGCCAGGCCAGTTGCCAGCGAACATAATAAGCCATCGTTCCAGCCACAAGAGCCATAAACAATGACAAAAACAAATACTGCTTACCAATGACCTTGTGGTCAACGGAAAAAATGTACTTACGAACAAAACTCATTTGTTCAGTATGTTGCACTTCAGATGTTGCTTGTTCAGCCATATCCTCCTCCAGCAGTTTTCAGAATATGTAAGTATAACTCACGAAAATTAAGAGACTTATTCAGCGGGCCAGATTTGGGCTAACCAGGCGGCATATTCCTCTTCGGAATGGATATGCAAAAATCCACGCATGGTATAATGTCCGTAACCACAAAGTTCAGCGCAGGCGATTTCATACTTACCGGTTTCAGTTGCCTCAAACCAGACATCCGTGGTACGCCCGGGCAGAATATCTTGCTTTAATCTCAAAACCGGCACAAAAAAACTGTGTATCACATCCTGAGATTTCAAGACGACTTTAATCACTTTGTTGACAGGGACGTGCAGATCATTTTCTTTAGTAATGTCATCGGCGGTTGCAAAAACGCCATCCGGCCCCGGATAGGTGATAATCCAGTTATATTGCTTGCTGGAAACTTCAACAATCACATCGTGAACAGGCATCTCACCTTTCACAGCATCATAGGCCTTGGCGCCGGCAAAATCAATCCACAAATCCAGAAAAAGCACAAGAACAGTTGGGATGAGGATCCAACCAAGCTGGGGCCATTTATCGCCGCTGATATATTTTGCTTTTTGACCATCGCGCCGGCGAAACTGCACAACAAAAAAGAGAATAGCCAACTCACCCAGAAGGAAGCCGATGCCTACAATGTAAAAAATGAGTTTAAAAACATAATCAATATCACCACCGAATGTGGAAATATTCTTGGGGAACCAATCGAACATGACGCCTCCTCCTTCATGATATAGATTTAAGTATCTGCGAAGTCAGATATTCTTCAAGACTTGAATCAAGACTGCGTATCTAACGCCTCATATTGGCCTGAATTCACAGACTTCTATCGAGTCGATTTTACTACACGAGATGATGGCAATCGGTTTAGCCGGTAAACAAAAAGGCGAGGTACCAAAACAAATGTAACAGAGCTAAAATAAGAAATTTCTGTTTCAATTGTCAAGTGTTTTTCATTTTTTTCTGACTTTCTGAAAAAATAAACCTCGGGAATTACCTCCACACTACAGTCTGTTTTCCAATATTCTATTCACATAAAGAATAGAAAAACTGACAGTTATGACAAAGTCAGTACAGCCATAATTTATTACTTGAACGCGTTTCAGCCATTTTGCAGATCGCATTGACCACCATCGGTTCATGGCAGCAATACGATAAACCGGCACCGTTTACAACCAACCTGAATAATTCTCAGCGCCCTTGCCACTCAGGAGGAATCTTGTTAATTTACAGCAGTTTGCCAAGCTTACAAAGCGCCTCCTGAGTGACAATCCGCTGCATGACGTTTGACCTTAATTTGTGAATTTAGGAAGTAATCAGGCTAATACGGCGTTCGGGCACATTCTTGAACAATTCAGGTTCTTAGTAAGAAGAATTCCCACATCCTTTTTTTTAACTGTAAGAATTCAAAGCCAATGACGCCGTCGCAAGACATACAATTAATATATTATAAATTAATGACTTAATCGCTCTGTCTGCGTTTTCGGTTTAGCAACTTGTGGTGGCATAATTTTTTCTTCTAATTGCTCGAACCAACAAGGAGCTTGCCATGGCAATATTAGAAACCGGTATTCGTAATTCGGATGGAAACTCAAAAAAACGTTTAAGCGATGCGCGAATGAACTCAACCGAAACGAACTCCTATTCAGTAAAATACAAAGACAAAAAACATGGGCATGTTGAGGTTAAGGCAGATTTATGTAAAGGCTGCCTACTTTGTATTGAGGCGTGTCCACCCGGAGTGCTTGTGGTTGCCAAAAGTTTAAATCAAATGGGATACCGTCCGGCAGAGTACATCGGCGAACGCTGCACCGGATGTGGTGTCTGTTTTTATATCTGCCCTGAACCGGATTCGATTCGGGTTATTAAACGAAAAAAGTAGACTTTAATAGGGAGTGAGTACAATGGCTCGCGTATTTGTAAAAGGAAACGAAGCTGTAATTAAAGGCGCTATTCTCGCGGGTTGCAGGGCATTCTATGGTTACCCGATCACACCGGCCAGTGAAATTGCCGAGGCTGCCGCACTGTTGTTTCCAAAAGTGGGCGGCACATTCTTGCAAGCAGAGAGCGAAATAGCTGCAATTAACATGGTCTATGGCGCTGCAGCCACCGGGGAACGCGTGATGACCGCTTCGTCAAGCCCGGGCATCAGCTTAAAACAAGAAGGAATTTCCTATGCTGCGGGTTCTGAACTACCGATGGTCGTTATTGATGTCATGCGAGGCGGCCCGGGTTTGGGCAATATTGCACCGGAGCAATCCGATTATCATCAAATCGTAAAAGGTGGCGGACATGGAAATTACAAGGTCTTGGTGCTCGCACCAAATTGTGCACAGGAGATGTGCGATTTAACCGCACTGGCTTTTGAGTTGGCCGATAAATACCGCAACCCTGTCATTATTTTGACCGACGGGTTTGTTGGGCAAATGATGGAGCCTGTTGAGCTTCCAGAGCCGATAACGGAATTGCCCGCAAAACCTTGGGCAGTTGCCGCAACGGCAGAAACATCAGGCAACTTAATTTCATCCATTTATTTGGAGCCAAACGAACTCGAATTGCACAACAAGAATCTTCAGGAAAAATTTAGCAATATTACAAAAGAAGAAGTTCGCTATGAAGAAATTATGACTCGGGATGCAGACTTGATTGTTGTGGGATATGGCATTGTCTCCCGAATTCTGCAGACGGCAGTCGAAGAGGCCAGAGCAGAAGGAAAACGAGTCGGCTTACTCAGGCCGATTTCTTTATGGCCCTTTCCCAGCACGCCATTGCAAGACTTAGCACAAACCGCCAAGGCATTTCTGGTTGTTGAATTGAGTAATGGGCAAATGGTTGAAGATGTTAAATTATCTCTGAATGGGCGCAGACCGACTCACTTTTACGGAAGAATGGGCGGCGTGGTGCCCACAACCAAAGAATTGCGCGAAGTGATTGATGGTCTGCTGGAAAAAACAGAAGCATTTAGTTGAAACCCATGTTTCATGCTTGATAAAGTAATTAGTTTTCCATAAAAAATGGCCTTTTTTTTTGAGAAATAATACAATAGATTGCGGGGTTAATCATGGTCAAAGAAGTTCTGCAAAAGCCCGACTCATTTTATGATGAATTTGTCCGCAAGCCCGGGACGAACCCTTATTCAACCCACTACTGCCCTGGCTGTGGGCACGGCGTGGTACACAAAATCATTGCCGAGGCAATGGATGATCTCGGGATTCGTGAAAAGACCGTTTTTGTAAGTCCCGTTGGATGTGCGGTTTTTGGCTACTATTATTTTAAGTGCGGAAATATTCAAGTGCCGCATGGACGGGCGCCGGCCGCTGCAACAGGCATTAAAAGGGCCTTGCCTCACTCAATCGTGCTCAGTTACCAGGGGGATGGTGATTTAGCAGCCATCGGCGGCAACAACATTCTCCAGGCGGCAAATCGTGGTGAAAATATCACGGTTATTTTTGTCAACAATGCCATTTACGGCATGACTGGCGCGCAAATGGCGCCAACCACGCTTATTGGCCAAAAAACGACAACAACGCCACTCGGGCGTTCTGCTGAAAACGAAGGTTACCCCTTGCGCGTGAGCGAACTGCTGGCAACTCTGGAGGCGCCCGTTTACATTGAACGGGTGGCGATCACCGATGCCAAGCACGTCATGAAGGCGCGTAAGGCTATCCGGCGTGCAATTCAAAATCAGGTGGAAGGCCGCGGTTTTTCCTTTGTGGAAATTCTTGCCGCCTGCCCCACCGGCTGGAAAATGCTGCCGGTAGATGCCAACAAATGGATCAACGATGTTCTCATGGACTATTTCCGCTTAGGAATGCTCAAGGATAAGAATGGGGCGGCAAAGCCTGCTGAAGCGGTAAAAAAGGAAAGTCTTTCCACACCAACTCCTGAGACTATTATTGGCATTCTCGGCGAAAAGCAAGGCCCGCAAGATGCTTATTCGCAACCCGTTACTGATGCCAATTTTCATAATCCGCGACTGAAAATATCCGGATTCGGCGGTCAGGGAATTCTTTTGCTGGGGCAGCTACTCGCACAAAGCGCCATGCTCTCAAACTACTGCTCGACCTGGCTGCCGAGTTACGGCCCGGAAATGCGGGGCGGCACTGCCAACTGTCACGTTATTATTTCTGACAAGCATATTGGTTCGCCCATGGTAGCCGAAACAGATGTTCTCATAGCTATGAATCTGCCTTCTCTGGACAAGTTTGAGCATGACGTACGCAAAGACGGGGTCATTTTTGTCAACAGTTCGCTTATCGAGCGAAAAGTTGCACGCAATGATGTGGAAGTTGTTGCAGTTCCGGCAACGGAAATCGCTGATGAACTCGACGAGCCAAAAGTAGCCAACGTTGTAATGTTAGGCGCATACATTGGCTATACAGGTCTTCTATCTGCAGAAAGTGTTCTCGCAGCCGCAAGCAGAGTGGTCAAACGCAAAGAATTTATGGACATTAATAAGAAAGCGCTAACCCGTGGCATGCACTACGCTCAGAAACATAAACCGCAGATAGTTGAGGTCACTGCATAAATCTCAAGGAGTAAATGAAAGAATTACTACAGCTACAAAATGACATTCTGTACGGCCCCTTAAATTCAAGGAGACTTGGACGATCACTTGGTCTGAATCTACTGCCAACAACATTTAAGTTATGTTCAATGAATTGTTGCTATTGCCAATACGGCTGGACAACAGAACTTACCGCTAAAACCGCTGACGCCGGTGAGTTACCCACTGCAAACGAAGTAGCGGCGGCACTCAAGTCGGTGTTGCAAACCGGCGAAACATTCGATTATTTGACTTTCTCAGGCAACGGTGAAGCAACGCTACATCCTGAATTTACCCAAATCGTGGATATTATTCTGGAAATGAGACTGGCTTTCAAGGCTAACTTTAAACTGGCATTGCTTTCCAATGGCACAACAGCCGGAGACCCGGCCCTGCGACATGCATTTGATAAGATAGATCTACCCATTATTAAGCTAGACGCCGGCAACGAAAAAACTTTCAAACGAGTTAATCATGGTGTGCCGCCCATTAAATTGGCTGACATCCTTTCCGGGATAAAAACGCTGAAGAATATTGTCATTCAAACCATGTTTGTGCAGGGCAGCATTGATAACAGCACAGATAAAGAGGTGAGCACCTGGATCGAACGTCTACAGGAAATCAGGCCACGCTGGGTGCAAATCTACAGTCTCGACCGGGGCACGGCTGACAAAAATTTACAGGTCGTGGAACAACAGAGACTCCAACAAATTGCCGATATGTTAGAAAGCAGGACCGGCATCATATCCGAAGTCTATTAACCGGGCAGCGAAAGGAGCTTAAAAATGGAAACAATAAGCGGGCAGGACATGCTACTGAAGATTTTCGAAAATCAGAGCAAAGGGGACAGTTGGGAGGCGATGAAGCTCCTGAAAGATCTGGCGCATTCACATCCGGAAAATGCCTTCTATCAAAAGCTATTGGGTAACACTTATTTCCACATGGGCTTGCTGGACTGGGCAATTGACTACTACTGTTTAGCAGTAGAACTTGCCGACGACTATATCGACGCTCACTATGATTTGGGCGTAGCTTACTACCATCGTGGCCGCATCAATGAGGCAATTGCAGAATACCGGAAAGTGCTTGCAATCGACTCAAATTACCATAGTGCGCACTACCGGATCGGCATCTGCTACCACCATATCAATGAACTGGACAAGGCTGTTGACCATTTTCTAGAGTCTATTGTAATCACACCTGAGTACCTCATGGCGCATTATCATCTTGGCTTGATCCACTACAAACGAGGCAATTTTGAACAAGCACAACTCGAATTCGAGCGAATTTTGGAGCAAGATCCGGAAGACGCAGCCAGCAGAAAATATCTTGAGTTAATCTCAGAAATGGAGGTATGAACAACGCAGCCCAATAAAAGCAGGACTCTGAATATCAGGATTGGAAACTCAACGAATCATCAGTGAAAAACTAAGTATCATTTTGGGTGAAGATATAAAAACAATTTTGGCTCGTTTAAGCAAAGCCAAAAGATGAGTCGTTACAAAGCACCACACTGCATTTCAACGGATTTTAAAAAGAAACCCGTTTTTTTCACCCGGTCTTTGCCACTTCTTTCCGCAAACCAGCCATTTTCTTTTTGTCAACAGATTGACTTTGCCATGACAGTTGCAGTTTTGGGCTGACCAGAGCATCCGGTGTCAAAACTTCTTTTTCAAAAATAAAAAACCGTTTTTTCTTTGGGCCCAATTCATGGTACAGTTCCAGGGATTTAAAGACAAAACAAACCAACTCCGTACACGAAAGATTGTTAAAATTGGAAAAATTAAACTGAAAATCATACGGTTTGCCCACCTGACTGAGCGCAACCTTGAATAAACTTTTGTAAGCTTCTGCAAAGACAACCGGGTTACCGCTCTTCAGCGAATCAAAAATCTTCCTCTCCCCAGCGGTAAAATCACCCGGCTTGAGACTTTCAGCAACAACGTCCTGCGCTGCTTCAAGTGTATCCGGAAAGCGCAAAATTGCCATGTAGTCGCAACGGCAAAAGTTGATCAAATCCTCCATAAACACACCTTCAGCCATCGAATGCACAACCATCTGCTCCCCAGTCTTAAAATGCGCCTCCGCATCTTTAGATGCCAGGTAACGCTTGTCTGCATCCGTCACCTTGCCAAGATAAAGCCCGGCATGGCTAAAATAGCCTGGAATGAAATAGCCGTCCAGATATTTCCGGTATCCTCTAACCAGAATATCCCCGGGCCGAACGACGTTGATTGCCTCGCGAACATCCTCACCCTTAACCATGTACCCACTCGGATCGTAAATAAGAAAAAACGGCCACCTGAAAATCTTGATGTCACCAAACACTTTTAAAAAGCCGTTCATTAATTTTTTGCCAATCATCATATTTTCCTTTGTGAAATGATTGCCCCTGGCAATGGTAAGCAAAATACTGCCCCGACACCAACTCCGTAAGCGATTCGGCTATCAGCTTTTTTTGTGGGACCTGTTTCTTTTGTTTTTCAAATAGACTGCTTTGGAAGGCCCATCACCCACTATCTTTTCATCAATATGGAATAGCTTTGTGGCGGCGACCAGTTCCCCCAACTTTCTGTAACCATAATTACGAGGATCAAACTCTGATGCCTGCTTGGCAATGTTACCACCCACCGATGCAAGATGCGCCCAGCCGCTGTCGTCGGAAGAAGCATCCACAGCATTCCTGAGCAAATTGGCGAGTTTCCGATCGTTCTTCAGTTCATTGCTTGTCATTCGAGTGATTTTTTCGCCCGGGTCATCTTTGAAACGCAGGACCTCGGTGAAAATAAATTTATCACAAGCAGATACAAATGCTTTTGGTGTTTTTTTCTCCCCGAAACCATAAACAAAAAGACCAGACTCCCTTATTCGTGAAGCCAGCCGGGTAAAGTCGCTATCACTGGAAACAATACAAAAGCCATCAAACTTGCCGGTGTAAAGCAGATCCATCGCGTCAATTATCAAGGCGCTGTCCGTGGCATTTTTCCCGGAAGTGTAGCCAAATTGTTGAATCGGTTGAATTGAATGCTGCAAGAGAATCTCTTTCCACCCCTTCAGACGCGGCATCGTCCAGTCACCGTAGATCCTTTTCACATTTGCCGTTCCAAACTTTGTGACTTCAGCCAGCAGTCCATCAACAATGGCAGGCTGCGCATTGTCTGCATCGATGAGCACAGCCAGTCTTTCAATTTTTTCTTCAGTCATGTTCTTCTTTCCTGGTTATTACATTCATTTCCGGCCATGCGACGGTCTTTGTGACTTTGCAGACGATTTTGCTTTTCTTCTTCAGTGGCAAATTGCCCTTCCCGGATTTAGGGTTTGCGTCATGCCAATGATTAATCTGCAAAAAATAAAGAACAAAGTCAAATGTCACTACGGCTACAAGCAAATAAATCTCAATTGCGAATTTTGAATTTTACAAACTCACCATCAAGAACCGTGGCTCTGAAAAGCCGGAAGAGGTTACATAAGGCAATATCGAATCCAACCAGCTGCGCTTCCTGCCTTTCAAGGAAATCCACAAAGTCCACAATGGCGTCGACTATGCACAGGACTTCGCGAACCTGAGCAAGCAGCCCGGCATTGGGATTGGGTCGAAATTTTTTGTTGCTTTGCGTGGCAAATGTTATTATTGTATTCTTCACCTGGATTATTCATGGAATCCAAAATTCGTAGTCAATCTGTTACCCAGAGGTTTATTGCATAATGAATCAACAGCGAATACGAAATGGTTCTTTCACATTTACAAAACCGGCGGTCAAGTACTTCCCATGTGATTTGGAAAAATCTTTGACCTGAAAGTAATACTCACCAAACGGAAGAGATTATCGAAAGGATATATCATGAAAATATTTCAATTTGTACTTCCCACGTTTTTATTGGCAGCTTTTTTTCTTTCTTGCCAGGTAAAAGACTCGCCAAACAAAGTTCGTCCATTTCAACTGGATGAAATTACCATTGCAAAAATCCAGCAGGGATATAAAGACGGCACCTATTCCGTTAGACAAATTACTCAGCTTTACATGGATCGTATTGAGGAGATTGATAAAAATGGCCCCATGATTAATTCCATCATCATGGTTAATCCCGATGCATTGCAAATTGCAGATTCGCTGGACCAGGAACTTGCTGCCGGCAAAAACCGCGGACCACTGCACGGCATCCCGGTTATTCTAAAAGACAATATTGATACGCACGATAAAATGCCCACCACAGCCGGGTCAAGAATTCTAAAAGACTCCTACCCGCTGCAGGATAGCTGGGTTGCACAAAAATTAAGAGAAGCCGGCGCGGTTATCCTGGCGAAAGCCAACCTGAGTGAATGGGCAAATTATCGTGGCTCTTTTTCCTCAAGCGGTTGGAGTGGCGTCGGGGGTCAGACCAATAACCCGTATGTGCTGGACCGGAATCCTTGCGGTTCGAGTGCGGGCTCTGCAGTGGCGGTATCTGCAAATTTATGCGCCGTTGCCGTCGGCACCGAAACCTGGGGTTCCATTATGTGCCCCTCCAATGCGAATGGCATTGTCGGCATTAAACCAACGGTCGGTCTCTGGGGCCGCTCGGGTATCGTGCCGATTAGCGATACGCAGGATACGGCAGGCCCCATGGCGCGCACCGTCAGCGATGCTGCAATTTTGTTGGGGGCTGTTATCGGGGTTGATCCCGGCGATAAGAAAACATTGGCCGGCAAAGGAAACTCACACAGCGATTATACGCAATTCTTAAAGCAAGACGGTTTGCAGGGCAAACGCATCGGCTACCTCAAAACTGAAGAAGGAACACGTCACAAGGTAGACAGGCTGATGCACCGGGCCGTGCGATTTTTAAAGAGCCAGGGCGCTGAGATTATTGAATTGGAGAAGCTGGTTGAAGGCACCCCCTGGACTAATTCAAGAGAAGTTTTGGCTTTTGAGTTTAAAGATGGACTCAAAAAGTATTTCGCCAGACTTGGGGAAGATGCGCCGGTGACCGACCTGGAAGGCGCCATCGCTGCCACGCTGGCCGATAGCCTTGAAATGCTTTATTTTAATCTTGGCAGGATGGAAAATGCGCAGGCCAAAGGCAGCCTTGACTCAAGAGAATACAAAAAGGCTCGCCGGGACATGCTGATTGCCTACCGTGATGACGGCATAGACCAGGCGATGGACGACCACCATCTGGACGCAATTATAGCCCCTACCGGCGGCCCGGCCTGGAAAACGGATATGATCAACGGTGATAATTTTGTGCTGTCCACTTCTGTTAATGCAGCGCTTTCCGGTTACCCCAATATTAATGTGCCCATGGGTTTTATTGGCGAAGTGCCGGTGGGTATTTCCTTCTTTGGCAAAGCCTGGAGTGAACCCGTTTTACTTGAAATCGCCTTTGCCTATGAACAGGGAACACAGCACAGGCAAGCGCCAAAATTTCTTTCGACGGATTGAGTTAGGACGTTCTTAAATATAAAAATGAACTAACCTAAATAATTCACAACACCTTTGTCATTCCGGAGGAATATTGTTAATTTACAGATATTTAACAGGCGAACAAGACTCCTCCGGAGTGACATCTGGATTTTTGACTTTTGACCTTAAACTGTAAATTTGTGAATTAATCAGGCTAAAAACACGGAATAAAAATCGGCGCTAAATGATTTTAAGTTGAACGAGTGAAGTGTCGCAATTGATAACCCTTTTGAAAAACATCTGCCGGCCATGATAAAAACTACTTTTTCATTCTTCCTTATTTTTGCTGTCGTCTTACTTTTTAGCAATCAAAGTTCTTCTACAAATAACCGTGATGTTGTTTTTTCCAGTGGTGACAAACAGGTTGTCCTGATTGAGCTTTATACATCCCAGGGCTGCAGCAGTTGCCCGCCGGCAGAGCGATGGTTTAACCAACTTCTGGAGCATCCGAAGTTGTGGCGCGACTATGTGCCGGTTGCCTTTCATGTTGACTATTGGGATCGACTCGGTTGGCTCGATCCTTTTGCCTCCAAAGCCAATACCCGGCGTCAGTATCAGTATAATCGCGAGGGGGATATTGGCTCGGTTTATACACCTTGTTTCGTGGCCAACGGCCAGGAGTGGCGCGGATGGTACCAGGGAGACAAACTGCCGGCAACGGCGGGGCGTGCCCCCGAGCTTACTGGAAAACTTAGGGGCAATATTATCAATGTCGATTATTCCGGAACAACTGAGGAGTTGGAGCTGAATGTGGTGGTCTTGGGGGTTGGATTGACAACCAGGGTCAAAAAAGGTGAAAACAGGAAAAAGACACTTACACAGGACTTTGTTGCCCTGAGCCATGAAATTCACAAATCCTCAAGCGGACATTGGCGCGTTTCCCTGCCTAAATTTGACCCTGAGCGGGCGCAGAAATTCGGGCTTGCCATTTGGGTTAACAAACCTGGTGATTTGACGCCGTTGCAGGCTGCCGGCGGATGGCTGTGAGCTTGAAAAAAACTTAAGAAAATTCCCGACAGCACCATTCTCTCGATTTTGGCGGTTGTTGCCGTATTGTCCGGACTTTTTTTCATTCTATCACCATTTCGGAAAATGTCCCCGAGCATTCAAATTGTGAGATCGCTCTCAGTCTGGTCAAAAAATTGGCGCAGGCACCCTGGAATTCACTGCAAGTACAAGTCAACAATACCTTGGTCACTAAAACGGAGTTTATCCGTCCCAGGTTATATTTGAAGAGGTTTAGTTGAAAATAGTTTTGTCGCACTTTAACTTGAATCCAAGATTTCAAAATATTAACAAAAAGGAGAAAAAAATGAGCCTACTGGCGCAAATTCAAGAGATGCAGAAAGAGTTTATGAAACAGGTGTCTGAAGAAGACGTGAAAGTGCTGCAGAGCGCAACTGCAAAACTAATAGAGTCGGATATTGCTGCAAGATGCCTCAAACAAGGTGATAAGATGCCGGCTTTTTCTTTACCAAATGCGATAAACGAAACAATATCTTCAAACATTATGCTTAATAAAGGCCCACTCGTAATCAACTTTTATCGCGGTGGCTGGTGTCCCTATTGTAATCTTGAACTTAAAGCTTTTCAGGAGGCACTTCCTGAAATTGTAGACCTTGGCGCACAATTGGTGGCAATTTCTCCTAATTTACCGGACAAATCACTTTCATCCATTGAAAAACACGCTTTAACCTTTGAGGTGTTGACTGATATCGGCAATCAAATATCGCGTCAATTTGGGCTTGTCTTTACTCTTGATGCGCAACTACAACCTCTGTACAAACAATTTGGCATTGACATACCGAGCTTTAACGGTGATGAAAGTTATGAGTTGCCCATACCTGCCACTTACGTAGTCAACTCCGATGGAATTATTAAATTCGCTTTTGTCGATGCGGATTACACAAGACGCCTGGAGCCTGATAAAGTGATTGAAGCGTTAAAAAATTTAACATAGAAAATGTTCAGGGCAATCAAATCGCCAAACAATTTGATTGCCCTGAACGTGATTTTCCAAAGCTTATCAATGAATTAAAAATGCCTGCCTTTGACTGCTCACAATATCTGGACTAACCCAGGGGCGCGCGGTCTCACTTAAGAAGCAAGGGCAACAAGCCTTGCAAACAAATAGATGTTGATACATCTCTGCAGGGTGCAAATCACAGTTAGCATATTATCTATGGGAAATGAGCGATGAGCAAATTCAACCTGAATCAGTCTATTCAGATTCTTCGAAATACTCCGGCGGTGTTACGAATACTCTTATGCGATTTATCAGAGGATTGGATAACTCAGAATGAAGGCGGAGAATCCTGGAGCCCTTATGATATTGTCGGCCACTTCATTCATGGTGAAAAAACAGACTGGGTGCAACGGGCAAAAATAATTTTGGAGTTTGGGAAAAGCAAGCCGTTCACACCTTTTGACAGATTTGCACAAGTAAGAGATTCTGCCGGTAAAGGAATCAAAGTGTTATTAGATGAATTTGAATTATTGCGTTCAGAGAATCTAAATGTTTTGAGCATGATGAAACTTCAAGATAACGATTTGAAGAAGGAAGGAATCCACCCGGAACTGGGAATTGTGACATTGAAACAGCTTATTGCTACCTGGGTGATTCATGACTTGAGTCATATCCGACAGATTTCGCGTGTTATGGCCAAAAACTATAAAGATGAAATCGGGCCCTGGCAAGAATATCTTCCAGTGGTGAATGAATAGTTGTAAAATGTAAAGCAGTTAACTTACTGTTTTTCTAAAGAATATCGCCGAACCGAAATGAGGCCTATTTGCATTGCTCGTGTAACTACAGTCTTTGCAGCCAGTTGAATAGCTCTATAAAGCCTGTACTCGTGTGCTGTTTTTCAGGTAGCTTCAATCGATGGGCAGAATATTGCAAGCCAATCAAAGGCAATCTATAATGAAAATAGCAATGTGTGTTTTTGTGGTTCTGTTTTTGGTTGCTTGTCAATCAAGCAACCATGTTAAACTGATTTACCCTGATAAAATTTATCAACAGACGAAGTGGACAGAAGACGAACTTAAAAAAAATATCGCCATTCGTCACCTTCATCGCGGCACCGCTGCAAGCACGCATTTAATTCGTTTAAAAGGAAATGAGTTTCCACATTATCATGACCGACATGACCTGAATGTATCCGTCCTGTCTGGAAAAAGTACGATTCATTTTAAGGATCATGCGGTTGTCTTAGTGCCGGGAGATGTCATCTTTATCCCAAAAGGAACATTCCATTGGGCTGAGAATACTGATTCCGTAGCCAGTGTTGTTTTTGCGGTATTTTCACCCGCTTTTGATGGTAAGGATAGACGTAAAGCGGAGTAAAATCCTAATCGGTAACGGCGGGCGGGTTTCTCCTTCGCCCCTACCACAACACCCGGCATGCGGGTCCGCACCGGGCGTTTCGAGAAGTTGAGGTCATGAGAGCCGGGGTAATCCTAAACGATCAAAGT
>JAJDAG010000137.1 GCA_029262005.1 Candidatus Zhuqueibacterota bacterium
CTCCTAAATGTTTGAACAGACTTTTAAAAATATAGACGACACGCTCCGGAAAGACGCGGGATGCAGCAGTGAATTAGATTATGTAGAACGAGCCTCCCGGGTGCTGTTTAACCGCATTCCCAAACTTCCCTCGCTGCAAAAAACATCTGTAAAGCCCGGGGTTGAAACGGCGTTTCTCCGGCCATTGGGCGCCCAAACAGGCATTTGCCAGTCAAATGAATGTTCATTGCAGCAAAGGATATCCCGGGTTGTCACTCAGGCGGCGTCTTGTTAGCTAAGGTAACTGCTGTTCATTAAAAGGATTCTTCCTGAATGCGATAGGGCGTGAATGATGGGTTGCAGAAGAAGCCTGGTTAGTTTTGCAAATGAGCATAACGGCTGTATAAAATAGTAAGACCACCGCATTAAGTCTCAACAACCATCAATGAAATAACCAGAATGCTTCAAGGTAAACCATAACTTTACACGGGAGGTAAACAATGAACAAAAGGCAGTGGTTATGGCCAGCAATTCAAGCCACGATAGTTGTTAGCATGTTCTTGGTTAAGCAAAGTTATGCGCAGCCGGTTATGTTGTTGAAAAATGTAAATCCCGGAACCGCGTCAAACCCCTTCGGCCTGACTGATGTCAACGGGACATTGTTTTTTTTCGCGGATGACGGCGTTCTTGGTCAAGAGCTGTATAAAACAGGTGGGACGTACGGTAGTACAATGTTGGTGAAGGATATTAATCCGTCCGGAGCGAGTGTTGGTTTTCAGGCGCCGGTAGCTTTTGATGGAAATTTTATGTTTACGGCTTCGGATGGCGACAACGGTATTGAAATTTGGCGTAGCGCCGGCACGCAGGCCGGCACACAGGCCGGCACACAACTTGTAAAAGATATCAACTCCAATGGCAGTTCCTATCCAACCCAACTAACGGTTTCAGGCAGTTTGCTTTTTTTTCTCGCAGACGATGGTGTCCGGGGTCGTGAGTTATACAGGAGTGACGGCACAGATTTGGGCACTTACATGGTAAAAGATATCGTTCCAGGCCCGGTCGGTTCAAAAGGGGATTTTTTAATCGATGTCAATGGTACTCTGTTTTTTGCTGCCGATGATGGCTTCACCGGACTTGAACTGTGGAAGAGTGATGGCACCTTTAGCGGAACGCAACGTGTGCGGGACATGAATCCGGGACCAGGCGATGGTATGGACGGTTTTGGGCCGATAGTAAATGCTAATGGCGTGCTTTTTTTTAAGGGAACAGAGGGTTCTAACGGTTTTGAACCGTGGAAAAGCGACGGCACGGAATTCGGTACTGTTATGGTAAAGGACATTTATAATGGTCTGAACAGTTCTGCTCCGATTCGAATGACCAATGTGAATGGCACAGTGTATTTCGGTGCAACCACACCGGCGGAAGGCCGTGAACTGTGGAAAAGTGACGGCACAGCTTCAGGAACCCTATTGGTTAAGGATATTTATCCGGGATTTTTAAGTGGCTTTGATCCGAAAAAAACTTATAGCCTGAACAACATACTGTATTTCTCTGCAACAGAACCCGTCGCAGGCTCCGAGCTGTGGCAAAGTGACGGAAGCACTAACGGTACCGTACTTGTTAAAGATATAAATCCTGGTGCGCCAAGTTCGAGACCGTTACTGCAGCTTGTCCGGCAGGATACCCTTTATTTTTCAGCGCAAACGCAAGATGCCGGCGAGGAATTATGGCAGACGGACGGGACTTTGGCCGGCACGTTTATGGTGGAAGATATTTGGCCGGGAGTTGGTAATTCATACCCCACAGATATGGCGCTGTCAAATAATCTTTTGTATTTTATTGCGCAATCGCCTTCTTTCCTCTACGAAGTTTGGGCAAAAAGGCCGCCTTTAATCGCGACGATAACGCCGAAGAATCCACCCATTATTTTGCCGGCATCCGGCGGCTCGTTTGAGTTTGATCTTACTATTGAAAACGAGTCCGGCGCGAATGTCGCCTTCAACTACTGGACTTTCGCCAGGAGAAGCTCGGGCGGCGAGACCGACCCTTTGAAAGGCCCGTTTAATCCGACACTGGCGCCGGGGGCGGTACTCAACAATAGCTTTGAGCAGGTTGTTCCGCGTGTGGATGCGGACGTCTTCGACTATATTCTGAAAGCAGCAACAGCGGTTATTGGCGGTAAAACCATTGCCAGTGACAAATTTCAGTTCACAGTATCGTTTTCTGCTGCAAAGGCAGCGGCGCTGAGCGGTGGCGCACAACCGTGGATTTTCAAACAAGGGGAGGAAGTGACCGCAAGTGAACCTGTTGCTGAGATGACACGTTTTTCAAATCAACCGGAGAAATTTGCCCTTTCTCAGAATTTTCCGAATCCGTTTAATCCATCAACCACCATAAAATATGATTTATCTGGTGCCGGCAAGGTCAGAATTGTCATTTATGATGTTCGCGGGCGTAAGATAAAAACGCTGCTTAATGGCTTGCAGTCTTCCGGCTCATATTCCATTGAATGGAATGGAAAAAATGATCACAATATTCTAGTTGCAAGCGGTTCTTACTTCTATCAAATCGAGGTCGGTGGACACAGCGAAATACGCCGGATGCTATTTTTGAAGTAAGCAGGCACATTGGGCTCGTCTTCTTGAACCCAACAGTTTATTAAAATGAACGAAAGAAATGCATATTGTTTTTATTGAGAAAATAGCCGGCTAACAAAGCTTTGCAGTGGATAAATATCGCTCCGTGTAAATCATATTGGCTCAGACGGCGATGCCAACTGCCAAAGGCATCACCGCTGAGCCAAAGCTTCCAGGAACTGATTGCAAAAGAGAGAGCCAATAATCGAAGCGGATGCTTCTACATCCCTGGTTTTGGATTTGGCCGGGTTTGGATGTTACCTGTTCTAGCCTTTGTAAACGCCTTCTGCAGTGGCCTCATTGAGCTTATCGAGTGACAGGTTCGCCCACTCTTTGATTGCGCCTGGGGTCAGACCAAGACCTTTGGCCACGCCGTTTGCATATTCCGGATCGGCATTATAGAAGTGGGCTAACTGGCGAATCTTGATGCGCTCGGGCACCCCTTGCATCGCAGCGACAATGTTGCCAAAGAGTTGCTGCTTTTGGCCGTCGTTCATAAGACGAAAAAGATTGCCTGGCTGCGTGGTGTCGTCATTTCCCTCGCGGTGATTGTAACGGTCGGCATCTCCTGAGATTTTTAGCGGCGGTTCAAGGTATGCAGGGTCTTCTTTGGGGCCCGCCATACTGTTCGGCTCATAATTCACTGCGCCGCCGAAGTTGCCATCAAAACGCATGTTGCCGTCGCGGTGGTAGGTGTGAACCGGGCACTGAGGTTTGTTTACGGGCAGGTCCGCGTAGTTTACGCCAATTCTATAGCGGTGGGCATCGGCATAGGACATGATCCGCGCTTGCAATACTTTGTCAGGAGAGAAACTGATTCCCGGAACAATGTTAGATGGCTCAAAAGAGGCCTGTTCAATTTCAGCAAAATAATTCTCCGGATTGCGATTCAGCTCAAGGATGCCCACTTCGATCAACGGATAATCTGCATGCGACCAAACCTTGGTGAGGTCAAATGGATTGACGTGGTAGGTTTCGGCATCTTTCTCCGGCATAATCTGAACACAAAAACGCCACTTCGGAAAATCACCGCGCTCGATGGCCTCAAACAAGTCGCGTTGTGAGCTTTCACGATCTTGTCCGACGACTTTAGCCGCTTCCTCATTGGTCCAAGTCTTAATTCCCTGCATGTTCTTGAAGTGGAATTTAACCCAGAAGCGTTCATTTTCAGCGTTAATGAAGCTGTAGGTGTGACTACCATAGCCGTTGACAAAGCGGTAGCCCTGCGGCAACCCGCGGTCACTAAACAGAATGGTTACCTGGTGCAGGCTTTCCGGCGAAAGAGACCAGAAGTCCCACATCATGGTGTTCGAACGCATGTTGGTTTTGGGGTCACGTTTTTGCGTGTGGATGAAATCACCGAACTTGTATGGGTCGCGAATGAAGAAAACCGGCGTGTTGTTTCCGACCAAGTCCCAGTTGCCCTCCTCGGTGTAAAATTTCAACGCAAACCCGCGGACATCACGCTCGGCATCGGCGGCGCCGCGTTCGCCGGCAACGGTTGAAAAACGAAGCAGTGTGTCGGTTTTTTTGCCGATTTCCGAAAAAGGCTTGGCCCTGGTATACTTGGTGATGTCATTCGTGACCGTTAAAGTGCCGAAAGCGCCGGAACCCTTGGCGTGAACAACTCGCTCCGGCACGCGCTCCCGGTTGAAGGTGGCCATTTTTTCCAACAGTTGATAATCTTGCATGAGTAGCGGCCCACGTGCGCCCGCAGTTAGCGAATTTTGATTATCGCCAACAGGGTTGCCGTGAGCTGTGGTTAAGGTTTTCTTTTTGCTCATGATCTCAACTTCCTTTCTTTTGGGTTTAGCCTGCCATTGTTTTTGATTGTATTTATCAGATACAATTATTATTCTCTGAAATCAAATAGATAGTTTTTATAGAACGATAGATTTTATCTATATGGTGCCTGACCGAAAACTTGAATGATTCTGTCATTCCGGTTTTCTTTGATGCCGTAATTTCATAATTAATGCAGGAGATTCCCATACGAATGCTCGCGGGAATGACTTTGCGGGCGTGTTTTCGTTCAAACACTAAACAGGTTGTTGTGCTATGACTATTCTGCAATTCAAATACATTGTCGCTGTTGATACGTATAGAAATTTTGCTGTCGCTGCCAGGGAGTGCTTCATCACTCAACCGACGTTAAGTATGCAGATACAAAAGTTGGAGGAAGAGTTAGGTGTCATCATATTTGACCGCAGTAAAAAACCGGTACTGCCGACCCCTATTGGTGAAAAAATCATCAAACAAGCAAGAGTAAACCTAAGTGAATTCAATAAGATAGATGAGATCATCAAGGAGCAGAAAAACGAGATAAGCGGTGAATTGAAAATCGGTATTATACCTACCCTGGCGCCCTATCTTCTACCGCTTTTTATTACGAAATTCCTGGATAAGTATCCGGAGATACAGTTGGTAATTGAAGAACTTCTGTCGCAGCAAATTCTTGAAAAAATTAGTCAGGACCGTTTGGATTTCGCAATACTTGTCACGCCGACAAAAGACAAGCGCGTGATTGAAATCCCGTTATTCTATGAATCGTTTTTTGCATATTTGTCAGAAAATCACCCGCTATCGGAGCGCCCTATTCTTGATTTGCACGATTTAGACTTAAGTGAAATGCTTCTCCTGAGTGATGGGCACTGCTTCAGAAATCAAGTGGTCAACATTTGTCCCAAACAGGAGGGAATGCTGCAAAAATCGCGCATGCAATTTGAGAGCGGCAGCCTCGAAACGCTCATGAGGATAGTTGAAAATCATTACGGATACACGCTGTTGCCCGAGTTGGCGACGTTAAACCTGGGCAAGCGCCGGAGACGACTTATAAAGACTTTTCATGAGCCGAAGCCGGTTAGAGAAGTCAGTCTTGTTATTCGCAGGAGTTACTTGAAAAAACAACTCATAGAATTGTTCAGGAAAGAGTTACTCACCAATATTCCGGCATCTTTGCGGGATAACTCCGGGGAGAACCTTATTGAATGGACTTGAAAGTCGATTCTGTGTTTAACCGGTCGTTTTTTGTATCCCTGGCAGAAGTAAATAATACCGAATAAAGCACTCCAGAGGATGCAGACAAGCTGCTTTGTTCAGCTTATGCAGGATGAAAATTCATCATTTTTTGAAATTTTGTAATCCGGCGTTTGTGAAGTTTGCATTTTCCACTTGCATTGACCCGTCTTCTTTCTTACATTTCGTTAACTCTTCAGGCTGTGTTTCAGCCACACAGAAACCTCATGTACGATGAGATAATTTGAGAGTCCGGAAGATGGCTGAGGTGTCACACTTTTCCGGGATATTACCATCCTTACTTCACACTGAAAACGGAATATTTTTTAATTATGGGTTTTGCTGAATCCGGCAACGATCAACTGGAACGTTACTTTGAGCCGTTCCGAAAGAATGCAATTGGCCATGACCAGAGCTTTGAGTCTGCCTATGGCACCAGGAAAATAATTTATGCAGACTGGACTGCGAGTGGCCGCTTGTATGGCCCAATCGAGAAGAAAATAGCCAATGAGCTGGGGCCTTTCGTGGGTAACACACATACGGAAACCACGGTTACAGGCACTTCTATGACCCGGGCTTATCATACCGCTCATGAAATTATCAAAAAGCATGTTCATGCCGCAGAAAACGATGTAATTATTACGGCAGGCGCAGGGATGACAGGCGCTGTGAGTAAGTTGCAACGTATTTTGGGCATCAAGCTGCCTGAAAGACTTGAGCAATTTATTGAGATTCCCGACTCAGAGCGACCGGTTGTTTTTGTGACGCACATGGAACATCATTCCAACCATACATCGTGGTTGGAGACCATTGCCGATGTCGAATGCATTCTTCCAGATGAAAAGGGACTCATTGATCTGAATAATCTGGAAACACTTCTCAAGAAATATCGCAACCGAGACACCAAAATTGCTTCAGTTACTGCCTGCTCAAACGTAACCGGCATTCAAACCCGTTATCGTGGGGTAGCAAAACTGATGCATACCCACGGTGGCTTTTGTTTTGTAGATTTTGCCTGTTCAGCCCCTTATGTAGAAATTGACATGCACCCGGCAGATCCTTTAGAAAAGCTGGATGCAATCTATTTTTCACCACACAAGTTTCTCGGCGGCCCGGGCTCTTCCGGCGTTTTAATCTTTAATTCAAGCCTCTATCACAATCGCGTACCTGATCAACCGGGCGGCGGCACCGTGACCTGGACGAACCCATGGGGCAAACATCATTATTTCGATGACATCGAAGTGCGGGAAGATGGTGGCACTCCGGCTTTTCTCCAAAGCATCAGAGCTGCGTTGTGCATAAAGCTTAAGGAGGAAATGGGGGTAGAGAAGATGATGCAGAGAGAAGAGGAAATGGTCCCGTTTCTGCTGGGTGAACTTAAAAAAATAGACGGATTGCATATTCTGGCCGAAAATGCTGAAAAGCGTCTCGGCGTTATTTCATTTTATATTGATGATCTGCACTATAATTTGGCCGTCAAACTGCTCAATGATCATTTCGGCATTCAGGTGCGTGGCGGATGTTCGTGTGCAGGCACCTACGGTCATTATCTTCTGCACATTTCAAAACAGGTGTCTAATAAAATAACCGGTAAGATTGACGAGGGTGACCTTTCAGCAAAGCCGGGCTGGTTGCGGCTTTCTATCCATCCGATCATGACAGATGACGAACTCAGGCAAATCATAAACGGTATTCAACAGTTGGTGAAAAATCATAAAAAGTGGGCTGAGGATTATCGCTACGATCCGCATTCAAACGAATTCACCAATGTGAATGAACGCAACAGCATTGAAGAGCAAATGGTTGCGGAGTGGTTTAAATGAGGCCGGCCTGGAGATGAATCCGATTTTGTCATGGAGGAACTGCTGGCTTCAAAGCTAAATGAAAGGTGAAAGATGACCTGCAATTTAACAGGAGCCCACTCAATTACTTTACCAAAATAGTTTTGTGCACCCATTAGTATTGGGTTGTTCCGGATGAATTCGTAGAATCCAAATCCTTCACAAAAGAGGATTGTTTGATGTTCCTGAAACGAACCGGTCTCAAGTACAAATTTATGGGGCTGTCAATTGGCCTCATCGTTCTTTCCGCTGTCTCCGGCAGTGTTGCATTACACCACCTCATTACACTCAATCAGAATTATTCTTTTTTTTACGTTCTGACAATCGCACTTGTTTTCACAACGATAGGCGTGTTGTCGGTTTTGCTAGTCAGTAAGCTGATGGTTCAGCCGGTAATTACCCTGACAAAGAAAATCCAGGATGTCGAGAATGGCAGCCTGGAAGTGCGCATGGATGACTGCAGGTCGGGCGCTCGCCTTGATGAAATGGATAGGTTGTTTGATGGCTTTGAGCACATGGTGCAGCATTTACGAGGTAACATTGCTGCTTTAACGAAGTCAAAGGAAGAAGCCGAAGCGTATTCTGTTGATTTGACTGAAAGCAGGAATAAGCTGGAAGCCATTTTTAACGGCATGTCCGACGGCATTATGATCATTGATGAAGATTTTCGCGTAGTTAGCGCCAACCCGGTAATTGAAAAAATTATGGGGCGTGAGCTTGCTGAAATCCAGGGTCAGCAGTGTTATGAAATGTGCAACGGCACTTCGCAACGATGCAGTTATTGCAAGGCAGATGTCGTTTTACAGAAAGGCGAACACCTTACGTCTTATTGCACGAAAACTGTGGAAGGTATGGGAGAGAGAGTCTTCGAAATTCATGATTTCCCTTTGTACGGCGAAAGTGGTGAGATTGATCGCATTATTGAATATGTGAAAGATGTGACGGATGCAGTTAAAATGCAGCAGCGTCTGGAGAGTTCTAACCGGTTGGCTGCCATCGGCGAAATGGCCGCAAAGGTCGCGCATGAAGTTCGTAATCCATTAAACGCCATTCAGGGAGCGGCACATTACCTGCGGAAAACCAGCAGTGAGGATTCCGATGGCTACTTGCGGCTCATAGAGGAGCAAGTGGAGCGGGTTAACAAGGTGGCTACGAATATGCTGGTTTTGTCGAAGCCGCTACAAGCTGTTTTATATCTCGGCCGACTGGAGGATGTTGTGGACAGAACGCTTGTCATCGCTCAGTCTCAGTTGAAAGAAAAGAACATTCAGGTCACAAAGAAATTCGCTCCGGGTTTGCCAGGCATACCACTGGATACAGCCCAGATGGAGCGGGCCTGTCTTAATCTGATTCTGAATGCGGCGGACGCCATGCAGCCGGCCGGGCAATTACAGATTTCCATCGCTGCAAACGGCAATGGAAAGAATGGAGCGAGTGGGGAGCACGAAACCCTGCAGATGCTTTTACGGGACGATGGCTCCGGCATTCCGGAGGGCAACCACAGCGAACTGTTCGAGCCGTTTTACACCACAAAAACGAAGGGGACCGGCCTGGGCCTGACCATAGTTAAAAAGATAATCGACAATCATAACGGCAGCATTGAAATTCACAGTCAACCGGGCAAAGGCACTGAAATTGCCTTGAACTTACCATTGAATATCACCAAGCATGAAACGAAGATACAGGATTTTAGCAGTTGATGACGAGGTGGCCATCCTCACTGTGATGGAGGCCAACTTAAAGAGTGAAGGCTATGAAGTCCACACCGCGGAGGATGGATTGCTTGCTCTGGAGAAATTAAAATGTGATGCTTATGACACGGTGATTCTTGATTGCATGATGCCAAATCTGAGTGGCATTGAACTCATGCAAAAAATGAAGGCTGCGGACATGGATGTGCCGGTAATTGTCGTTACCGCGCATGGAACCATTGAACAGGCTGTGCAGGCTATGCAGATGGGAGCTGTAAGCTATCTGACGAAGCCGGTTAACTATGAAGAATTGTTGCTGGTTGTGAACAATGCTGTGCAGCAGCAAAAAATGCGACAGGAAGTAAAACGGCTCAGGCGTGAGGTGTCCACGCGATATGGATTCGATAATATTGTCGGCAAGAATCAAAAAATGTTGGCCATTTTTGATTTGATAAAAGATGTGGCGGAAACAGACGCCACAGTGTTAATTCGCGGAGAAACAGGCACAGGAAAGGAGTTAATTGCCAAGGCATTGCATTTCAACAGTCCGAGAAAAAATGAGGAATTTGTTAGAGTCAGTTGTGCTGCTCTGACTGAAACTTTGTTGGAAAGTGAGCTTTTTGGGCATGAGAAGGGCGCATTCACCGGTGCCCTCAAAACGCGAATCGGACGTTTTGAACAAGCCGATGGCGGTACCTTGTTCCTGGACGAAATAGGGCATATCCCGGCATCCACTCAATCAAAACTGCTTCGGGTTTTGCAGGAAAAGGAGTTTGAGCGTGTGGGGGGAAATCGTACGCTCAAAACAGATGTTCGAATTATTTCCGCAACCAACCGGGACCTTGAACAAGCAGTTGCGGCGGGCGAGTTTCGCGAAGATCTTTATTATCGGCTCAACGTCATCCCTATTACTTTGCCACCGTTACGCGAACGAATTGATGACATTCCGCTGCTGGCATTCCATTTCCTGCAACTTCACTCCAGGCGATTCAATAAAAAAGTGCAAGATATTTCCCAGGATGCTGTTCAACTTTTGGTAAGCCAGGATTGGCCCGGCAACATCAGGGAGGTTGAAAACGTGATGGAACGGGCCGTCATTCTTGAAAAAACGGAGAAAATTTCGCTGGCGCTGCTGGCGCGATGTATGCCGAGATCCAAAGACGCAAGCTATCGTTATTTTATTAATGAACACATTCCATTCAGCAAACTCAAAGCTGAACTGGTCATGAAGTTTGAACGGGAATATGTGGCCAGGCTTCTTGAAAAACATGCTGGAAATATCACCACAGCCGCTCATGCCGCCGGCATGCATTACAAAAATTTTTGTGAAAAGATGAAACGCCACGAGCTAAGTAAATGGGATTATAAGGAATAGCTGAAGCTGTAATTCTTGCCTGAGAAAGTCATGAAGATTCAAAAGATGGTCTTTCGGCCGCAATACCTGTCCGCACAGGAAATTTTGACAACCGCAGATCAGGCTTTGGGTACAGAGACCGAATTGTTTACTCAGTGGCCGGCGGTCAATCCGGTCTTCACATGTGAAAAAGCGCCCAACCGGGATGCGGCCGGCGGCTATGCTTATCGGCTCGAAGCAGCCATTCCTGCTGAAACTTTCAATACACTGCTGCCCGGCTTTTTATCGGCCGATGCTCGGGTCATATTTATCGGAAGCGCCCTGGAGACCGGGTGGGATGTCGTGCCTGAAGAAGATGAGGTCGCGTATCTTTACGCGAAATTTCAAAATGGCGAACTCAAAAGTGTTTGCAAATTTTGGGGTGAAGTCAGGCATTATGAGACGCGCGGTCAACTCCTGCCAAATCTGGTTCGGTTTAAGCGCATTGTTGTCCTCACCCCGGACATCCTGCCTTTCATGGAAGAGGCCTTTTCCGTGTTTTCACAGAGGTGCTACGTCATCGGCGATGTCGCCAGGCGTGTTGCTGGAAAATTCGATGATTTGAATGAACTGGCTCGGCTAAATGGCGTTACTCTTTCGGGCATGGCGGCTCATATTACGCTTATGGAAAAACTGACGGCTGAGGAAGCAGTGTTAAGAGCCGGGCGCTTCAGGCTTGATCCGGTTTTCTGGCCCATTTTTACCTCGCAATAGCCCACAGGCTTTATGGCCTGTTTGCGAAAATAGGGTGTAAATGCCTTAAATAATGATCCCGCAATTTTTATCCATAAACTCAATGCATGGCTGACATTTTTCCTGATTTTCAATCTAAGACTTTGAAAATATGCTGATTGCGTGAACTGTGCTTTTCTTAAAAGCTAAAATCTATTTTGCCTTTTGGTTCCGGGTAATTCTGGTATAGAGTTTGCTTTTAGTCGGGATTATTGTTTTGAGAAGCTATAAAAAGTTTGACGATGAGGCAAATTTTTATCTGGCAAGTATTAATACCTTGACCGGTAGCGTTGAATGTCTTTTTTCCGACAAACAAGCCGGCGGAGGCACTCATCAAATTGATTTCCGTACATCCCTGCCATCAAAATCGAAATGGACATTGGGGCAACGTCCAACCTGCCTTGATCGTTCGTATTAAAAAATAACGAAAACGCAATTCGTCGTTGCGTTCACCAAATTGGGAGACAAGCATGGCTGATCACAGTGCGACCAAAACTCTGGACTGCTCGGGATTGCTCTGCCCGATGCCTGTTGTGAAAACAAACAAAAGCATGAAAGAACTTCAGGTGGGCGATGTCCTTGAGATGATTTCCACCGACCCTGGTTCGCTGCCGGATATGACTGCCTGGGCAAACCAGACAAAGCATGAGTTGTTGGAGTCAATGGATGAAGGCAACGATACATACCGATTCTTCATCAAAAAAACGCACTGAATAAATGTCAAAGACCCAAACCGGTGAATCCATGTCTGAAGTTGGCGATGTGAATTTACCCGGGGTTTGATTCTTTTTTAAGGAGGGTACAAGCATGTCAAAAGAAGACGGTAGACGCCGGTTGGCGCTTATTTCAAGCCAGGGAACATTGGATTGGGCCTATCCGCCTTTCATTCTGGCGAGCGCTGCTGGTGCGATGGATTGGGAGGTCGCGATTTTTTTTACATTTTATGGTTTGCCGCTCCTGAAAAAGGAGTTGAGCGCTGCTGTTTCGCCGCTGGGGAATCCGGCGATGCCCATGAAAATGCCTTTTGGATCTGCAGGCTTCCAGGCTACAAATTGGAATATTCCCAACGCGCTTATGTCCAATATTCCCGGCTTTGAAAGTGTGGCAACCAATTTGATGAAGAAGACTTTTAAAAACAAAGGCGTGGCAACCGTTGGCGAGTTGCGCGATGCCTGTGTGGAAATGGATGTGCGCTTGATCGGTTGCCAGATGACAATGGATGTCTTTGGTTTTGACAAAGAGGACTTCATTGATGAATGCGAAATTGGCGGAGCAGCAACCTTTTTGGAGTACGCTTCTGAGGCTGATGTCAGCCTGTTTGTGTGAATGTCTTTGATAAGGGGCGTATGTAAATGCCAATTCGCCTGGTCGATGCCGGTTCCGTACCGTACCTTCGCTCGCAAACCGTTTATCACGGAGTTGCCTGGGCGCGGACGAATGGGACGCCTGATACGATTATTCTAGCATGTCCCATGGAGCCTTACGTTTGTATTGGCCTGCATCAGGAAGTTGATAAAGAAGTTGACTTAAACTACTGTGCCCAAAATGATATTCCTGTCGTTCGGCGTGAAGTGGGCGGCGGCGCTGTTTATCTCGATCGTAATCAAATTTTTACCCAATGGATTTTTCATCCGCAAAGATTGCCGCTGCGCGTTGAAAAACGATTCGAGTTTTTTGCCGATCCTTTGGTGGCCACTTACAAAGCTCTGGGCATTCAGGCTTGTTTTCGGCCAATCAATGACATTCAGGTCAACGGTAAAAAGATAGGCGGCACAGGCGCCGGGGCGATTGGCAACTCCGAGGTGTTGGTCGGTAACTTTTTGTTTGATTTTGATTTTACTGAAATGGCCAAGGTTCTAAAGGTGCCAAATGAGCAGTTTCGGGGAAAAGTTCACCAGAGTTTGCAGCAATACATGACCACTATGAAACGTGAACTGGGCGCCGCGCCAAGTCATGGGATGGTAAAAGAGCTTTACGTGCAGGCGTGTGAACGGGTTTTGGGTGACGAACTGGTTGTTGGGAAATTCACCGATGTTGAGTTGCGGGCAATGGAAGCATTTGATGCGAAGTTTACCTCCGCAGATTGGTTACATCAAAAAGGCGGGTTGCAGCGCGCCGGCGTAAAAATTCATAATGACGTTTGGGTTTACGACGCTACCCGCCAGGCAAAGGGTGGTTCGATTCAAATGACCATTCGCAAGCGTAATAATCAAATTGACGATATTTCTATTTTCCCGGATTTTAAGCTTCAACCTGAGCACAGTGTGCAAGCGCTTGAAAATGCACTATTAGGCGTTGAGTTGAGCTCCGACAATGTGCGGCGAACCATTGAGGATGTTTATCGACAATTGGATATTCAGTCTCCCGGCGTGCAACTCAACGATTGGGTTCAGGCGATTTTGTCTATAAATGCCACCCAGGCGCAAGGCTGACGGCCGTGCCGGAGTGGAGGAATAAAGTTTTCAGCCTAAAAGATATTTCCAGGCTTTATGTGGAAAAGGCCGGTAATTGGCTGTTACTTGAAATACTCGAAACCAATTCGAAAAATGAGCCAAAAAAATTGATGTTGATTGCTGCCAGTCCTGACAAGGATGCGCTGCACGATTACATTTTACAAGATGAAAACTGGGACTCGAACAAGAATTGCCTGCTTGTTCTTGCTGATCCCAATAAACCCTGTTCAATTGAGTAAACCATTCTACAATATTTAGGAGCAGACTGTGGATGATTTTGAAGGAAAAAAGATCCTGGTGATTCAGACGCACGGTGTGGCAACGCCCACCCGCACTTACTCACCTTTGTTTTACGCAATGGCAGCCGCTGCAATGGAAATGGAAGTCATGGTGTGGTTTACCATGGATGGCACCAATCAGCTAAAAAAGGGCGAGGCTGAGAAGGTACAACTCGATAAAAGCAGCGATGTCACACTAAAAACCATGCTTGAGCAGACCCTTGATTCTGAGGTTGAATTACGGGTTTGCCAGCAGAGTCTGGCGCTCTGGGACATGACCAAAGATGATTTAATTGACGGTGTTGAAATTTTGGGGGCTACCAGCATTATTGACTTGGCGCTCAATTATGATCACGTTATGTATTTTTAAATTCAGGCGTAACTCATTGAAAAATGAGCTGGTTGTGATTTGGTGATTTGGTAATTTAGGATTTGAGATTTATTACAAGCAAGGAGAAAGGGTATGTCAGAGCGCGAAGAGATAAGAGGGTGTGTGGTTCTAACCAATTTGCATTATGCAGTGGATGATCACACCTGGGCCATGATCAATGATGACGGTACCGTTACAGTGGGAATGACGGATGTCGCGCAAAATTTAGCCGGCGCTGTACTGCATGCTAAAATAAAAAAGGTTGGCGCTGTTCGGGCTAAAGGGAAGCCGGTGGCCACTGTTGAAAGCAGCAAATGGGTCGGTCCGGTTAAAACACCTGTTTCGGGCGAAATCATTGAAAGAAACGAAGCGGTTGCGGCTGAAGCTCAAATTCTCAATAGAAGTCCTTATAAGAAAGGCTGGCTGGTCAAGCTGCAACCGTCAAATCTGCAGGCCGAAATTGCCGAGCTAAAAACGGGTGATGCAGCAGTGGCGGCTTATCGTGTTAAAATTGAGAAAGACGGCCTCAAGGCATGCGAACATCTTGACGGGTTCGAGGATTAGGCTTACAAAAGGCGGAGAAACACCATGGCTTCAAACGTAACAAGCAGGCCGAGCACTGCTTTGGACCTGACCGGCAGTAAGTACCGAGATATCCCGTTCGAGGAGAAAGAGCGTCTGTTCGCAGAAGTCAAGGCCGATATGCGATTCGAGGACGTTCTGTATGGGTGCTACGAGTGTGGAATTTGCACGGCAGCCTGCCCGTCTGCTCGATTTTATCATTTTAGCCCCAGAATTATTGCTCAGGCCGTGGCCCGTGAAGATGAGGATTTGGTTTACACACTCATGAATGACAGCATTTGGGACTGCTCCCAATGTTTTTCCTGTGACCGCTGTCCACGCCATAATTCTCCAGGTGGTTTGATCACAGTCATGCGCGAGGTGGCGGTGCGAAATGGGCTGCAAACCGCCCGGGATGCACTTGAAGGCTACGGCCGCATCATTTATAAGGTGATGTCAACCGGCACTCAGGTTTCTCCTGACATGCTGCAAGCGGATGCTTTCCCTGATTGGGGCAAGCATGTAACCGAGATTGCAGAGAACCTGGATATATGGCGCCGGGCACTGCCGCCGGAAACTTTGCACACAACCGAAACCGGTTGGGAAATTGATGACAAAACCATTATCGAGCTGTATCTGATCTGGCACATGACCGGTGTCATGGATATGATAAAGGACATTGACGAAGGCTTGTTTATGATCTTGCAGGATGTTATGGAAGAACGATTGGAAGAGGCGGGTTACGACGAGACGTTTGATTAAACCAGACCAACGAAGTAACGCCTGCATCCAAATTGAGATGATATTAGATTTAGAAAAATGAGGTGGAAATTATGGGCGCAAACATTCCTATTCACGAAGTCATAAAACCTGCAAAAGAGCGCGGTTTTAAGTGGGATCCGAATGAGGCACCAACTGAGGATTACCACGATGCTCTTGAGCAACTGGAAAAGGAGGGAGAACTGGAAATTCTCAGGGTGCCGGAGCCATATATAGAGGTTGAAAACAAATACGGCCGTATCAAAAAAATTCCGCTTGAACGCACATGGCACCACAAGAGCTGTGGCCAGTGTGGTCACATTCCAGGGTATTCCACATCTATTTTTTGGCTAAACCGCCAACTTGGCCTAGACTATCTTGATCCCAAGGATCAAACCTCCTGCACAGCCTGGAATTACTATGCTTCGGCAACATCAAATCCTGCTGCGCAAGCCGCAGTTGCCGTACGCAACTTCGCTGCTGCGGGCGAAACCGGATATTTTCCGCTCATTCATTGCGGCACCAGTTTTGGCCATTACAAAGAAACGCGACATGAAATTATTCATCATCATGACCTGCGGCGGCAGGTTAAGAAAATTATGGAACGCCTTGGCAAGAAACTTGTGATGCCTGAAGAAATTGTGCATTACAGCGAATGGGTGCACGTTATCCGTGATAAAGTGGCTGAACGTCAAACCATTGACATGAGTCAAATCAAAGCAGCGGTGCATCCGGCCTGTCACTATCATAAACTTATCGCTGAGGATGCCATTTATGATGAGGAAATCTATGGCGCACAGCGCTCTGCTATCATTACCGGCACTTTGCTGAAGCTGGGCATAGACGTGGGTGACTATTCCACCTGGTACGATTGCTGCGGTTTTGGCTTTCGCCACATTCTGGTTTCGCGGGACTTTTCACGCTCTTTTTCAACCATGCGAAAAATTGAAATCATGAAAAAAGAGGTGAATCCGGATGTTGTGGTTACGCACGATACCGGTTGTGTGACAACCTTGGACCAGAGTCAATTTGCGGCAAAGGCGCACGACCGAGATGTTGGTGTGCCTGTCATGTCTGATTCACAAATTGCCGCTTTGGCAATGGGCGCACATCCCTACAAAGTTTTACAACTACATTGGCACAACACAGATAACAAAGCATTCCTCCGTAAACTGGGCATTGACGTTGAAGCAAAGTGGCAGGAATTTGAGGATGCTTGTGAAAAACTAAAATCTGGTGAACAACAATTCCTAACCTGGGAGGACGCAGATGCCTAGTCAAGACATTCTTGTTATCGGTGGTGGCCCGGCTGGCCTGGAGGCGGCCCGCGGCATTGCTGATTTAGGCTATAAAGCCATACTTGTTGAAAAAAGAGATCGCCTGGGTGGCACCCCTGATGAGGCACAATATGCTGCATTGACGCCGGACCTTAGAAATGCTGAAGAGGCAATGGATGAGATGATTGCCGCAGTTGCAAACAATGAAAATGTTGAAATCCGGTTGGATTCGAGTGTTACTGGAACGAATGGAACACTTGGTGATTTCAATGTCATCGTAAAAAATGGTAAGGGCTCGGAGAAGCTCAATGTTGGTTCTGTGATTCTTGCAACCGGTTTTCAGCATTTTGATCCGGGCCGGGAAACGCAACAATACGGCTACTATCTTTATGATGATGTGGTCACGCTTGTGGATGCTGAAAAAATGCTGAAAGCAGACACCTTTGTTAGACCGTCCAACGGTGAAGTGCCGAAACGCGTTTGTTTTATTCAGTGCGTGGGCTCGCGCGATCGTCAGATCGGCAACGAATACTGTTCAAAAGTCTGTTGCGGCATTGCTTCAAAACAAGCAATTGAAATAAGGCAGCAGGTGCCTGACTGTCGTGTTTTTATTTTTTACATTGACATGCGGATGTACGGATACTGGGAGAATGAGATTTATTGGCCAGCGCAGGAAAAACACAAGGTTAATTACATAAAAGGCATTGCCACCGAGGTTTTACAGAAAGGTGACAAACTGCTGGTGCGTGGTGAAGACACAACATTGGGACGCCCTATGGAAATTCCAATGGACATGGTAATCCTGTCTGTGGGCATGGAGCCCAGTCGCGGCACCAAGGAATTGGCAGAGATTTTTGGCCTGGAAAAAAACAAATACGGTTTTATCGAAACAATCGGTGGCGCATTGGATACTGTGAGCACCAGCGTGCCTGGCGTTTTTGCTGCCGGCGCTTGCACAGGTCCTGCTGATCTGGAAGACAGTGTTGCCATGGCTGGTTCAGCAGTCATGAAATCTGTTATTACCGTGAGAAAGGCAAAGGGCTCAAAACAGTAAATTCATGAATAATCGAGATTTTTGCAGAACTTGTTTTTACAGGATTTAATATGAGTCAGGTTGTCGACACTGAAAGCGCCAAAGAATTTATGAAAGAAGCGTTTTCACAAATATCTCCGGAAGAGTTGAGCAATATTTGTGCGGCTTTGGAAAGCAAGAGCCGGCAGTTTCAGCAGTTTTTGAATGCCGAATCCCTGCCAAATCTTTCTGACCGTCAGTTGTATCAAATTCTGAGATCGATTTTTTCTACCCGCAGAAAGGCGCAAAAGCTGCTCGACACATTCTCAGCCGAAAACCTCAAAGTCTGGATTGATGACTTGCTTTATGCAACAGACGAAATCGGAATTCGGTTTCAGAATTTCTGCGAGCATTTTGATAATCTGGATATGAATATTCGCACTGATTTAGCGGGTGAACTTTTGCATTTCACTTTTCCGGAAAAGTACTGGCTCTGGTCGCGCTGGATGTGGGATCCGAAAGTGAAAACCGGGGCTTTACCGCTGGTAATCAGCGAGGATTATGTTTTGAATTGTTCCTCGCCTGGAGAGGGATACTTAGTGGTTGGCGAGGCTGTTGCCTTTGTTCACAGCGTTGGCGAGGCTGCTGGTTTTCAAACGATTAGCCGCACGCTTTTCGGCACGGATGTCTATTTGAGCTGCGTGTATGTCGTGTATGTTTACACCGTATTGCGAATGAGAATGACGCAGGAGTTTAATAAAGTGATGCCCGGGTTGGCGGAGTTTTCGTGCAGATTGTTGGGCGTTCATAGATTGGAGGAAATTCATGCCGGTTGACAAACATCAAATCATTGAAAAAGAAAAGGCCGTGGTTGAGGGCATTGAGCTGAGCAGTGACTGGAACCGCATGTTCGAGCAGCGTGTAATTTGGGACTATGATCTTACATACATGGACAAAATTACGGAGCTTGACGGTGGCGAGTCGCTCGGTTGGTGTTATCAATGTGCCCAGTGTGTGCCTGTCTGTCCTGTCGATATGGTCGGCTCTTACGGCCCGCGCAAAATATATCGTGCGGTCCAGGTCGGAGCAGATTTGTTTAACGATGACTACTTGTGGCAATGTACCACTTGCGCAAACTGCCTGCGTGTTTGCCCGAAAGAAGTGGATATGATCAAAATCATGCCTGCTGTCAGAGAGCAAGCTGTGCTGGATGGTAATGTCCCCGGCGAATTGCAGGAAGCTTTTGAAAACACCTTTGAATATGGAAACCCAATGGGTGAATCCCCTCGCAAACGCGCGGACTGGGTAAAAGATGCTGGCGTGGAAGTGCCCGTTTTGTCACAAATTAAAAAGCCCGTGGACCTGCTTTGGCTTGTTGAATGCTACCCGGCTTATCATCCACGGGGTAAAGAGGCGAGTCAGGCGTTAGCACGAATTCTGACGGCATTAAAAGCCGACTACGGCATTCTTGGCACCGAAGAAAAGTGCACCTGTGACACACAAAGACTCGCGGGTGAAATTGGCTTGTTTGAGGAGTTTGCAGAGGAAAATATCCGTCTGTTGAAAAAATACAAACATAACCAAATTATGGTCACCGACCCGCATGCACTCAACGCGCTCCGGAATGAGTATCCAAGTTTTGGCGGCAAGTTTGATGTCATCCACTACACGACTTATCTAGCGCCACTGATGAGCCGGCTTAACTTGAAGAATTCACTGGACATTAAGGTGACATTCCATGACCCGTGCTACCTTGGAAGGCACAATGGAGAGTTTGAAGCGCCACGGGCAATGCTCAAGGCCATTCCCGGCGTTGAACTTATTGAAATGGGCCGATGCCGTGAAAACAGTTACTGCTGTGGCGGCGGTGGCGGCGGCATGTGGCTGGATGGATTTATGGTGGATCATGTGACCGAACGACTTTCTGAAAAACGGGTTCGAGAGGCGGTGGAGACCGGCGCCGATGTGCTTGCAGTCTGCTGTCCATACGAGGTTTCTCGGTTTGAAGATGCCGTCAAATCTACCGGCAATGAAGGTAAGTTGCTGGTGAAAGATATCATCGAATTAGTGGATGAGGCCATGCGCTAGCGTGTTCTTGACCGAAATGATGAATGCAACCATTTGAGGAAAATGCTGAAAATCAGAGAGTATGAAATAAATCCAGAGTTGTCTTACGACCCGGAAGAACATTTTTGGCTGGATGTAAAAAATGGCCGGGCCCGTGTCGGCTACGACGCACTTGTGCAGGAATCGATGGGCGCTTTTGTTGTGGTCCAGTTACGAGATGACCTGAGTGTGGTGAAACGCGGTGAGGCGTTCGGCACAATCGAAGCGGAAAAATACGTTGGGCCGCTGCGTTCACCTGTTTCAGGAAAAATTATCGCTTTGAATGAACAGGTCATTGCAAACCCGCGCCTGGCCAACACGGAACCGTTTGGCAATGGCTGGTTTGTGGAAATTAAGTTGTCTGATTTTGCCCGGGAAAGCGCCTCTCTGGTGACGGGAGAGGCGGCTGTTCGAGAGTGGTTTGAGCGTGAATTAGAAAAATATGAGGATAAAGGTTGGTTAGCGGAAATATAACAAAACTCGATCTCACGGATCAGGCGTTTGCAGTGCGAAGGGCCAATTTTACCGATGAAATCAGTTTTTATGCCCCCGGGCTTAAACGCTATTGCACCACTGAATTCGAGCAGAAAAGTCCGCGCGCTTTCCTGCCGATCAGTCTGACCGGAAATGCCTGCGTCCTGCAGTGCGACCATTGTGAATCAAAAATTCTCGAGCCCATGTTTGCAATCGATCAGAGGGAAGGGCTGTTTCCGCTGTGTGAACGTCTGGCCAACTCCGGCACCGAGGGCATTTTGCTTAGCGGGGGTTCGAATCGAGTGGGCGCGGTTCCTTTGCACAAACATTTTGCCGACATGAAGCGCGTGAAACAAGAACTCGGATTGCGGGTTATGGTGCATTGTGGCCTGGTCTCTGAAGAGACTTGCGCGGCGCTAAAAGAGGCTGAAGTCGACGCGGTTATGCTCGACATTATTGGCGCAAACGAAACCATTCGCGATGTTTACCACCTGGACGCTACCATTGAAGATTTTGACCGTTCGCTGGAACTGCTGCAAAAATATGAGCACAGCGTACGACCACACATAATTCTCGGGTTGCACTACGGCAAAATGTTGGGAGAGGACAAAGCGCTTGAGATGATTGCGAAGTACCCGGTTCATGCTTTAGTTCTGGTAGTTCTGACGCCCATGGCCGGCACCAATATGCAAAATGTGGCGCCACCGGATGTAGCTGAGTTGGCCGCCTTTTTTCAAAAATCAAGATTAAGAATGCCGGATACGCCCATCATGGTTGGTTGCGCCCGGCCTTTGGGCGAACACAGAGCACAGCTTGACCGCCTGGCAGTAGATTGTGGTTTAAACGGCATCGCTTATCCTGCTGAAGGCGTGGTTGAATACGCGCGCGCCAAAGGCCTTCGCCCCGGCTTTATTGAAAATTCCTGTTCCTGTGGATGCTGAAAAAATTACTTCCTCAATGCTCAAATGCCAAATGCCTAAAGACTGGCGATATCTGGAAGATGCCGGTGTGTCCGCTCAATTTGGTTTGGCTGCAGATGAATATTTAATGCATTATTATGCGCATGGTTCTGAATTGCGTCCACCTGTGTTGCGGCTTTACACCTACCGTTCTCATTGTGCTCTGGTCGGCCGGTTTCAAAATATCGAGGCTGAACTTGATCTGGAAGCCTGCCGCGAGCTTGGGGTGCAATTCTGCCGCCGGCCAACAGGTGGCGGCGCCATTTTGATGGGGGCAGAGCAACTCGGTCTCTGTTTTGTCGCGCCGGCGGATTTTGATGCTCAGGCAATTAAGCCAATAGAAGTTTACCGCAAATTGGCCGCGCCTGTTCTGCAAGCATTGTCTGAGCTCGGAATTGCGACGCGTTTCAGACCCAGAAATGACCTGGAGGCAGGCGGAAGAAAAATTGCCGGTTTAGGCATTTACTACGATGCGAACGGGGCCATGCTTTTTCACACGAGCTTGCTGGTTGGGCTTGATATTTCCATGATGCTGAAAGTGCTGAAAGTTCCGGTTGAAAAGATTGCGGACAAAGTTCACACACAATCGGTGGCGGATAGAATCACAACAATTTCAAGCGAATTAAATCGAACCGTGACCGTGACGGAAGTGCAAAAGTTGGTTAAAGAACATTACGCCACCACTTTCGGCGCGAGGTTTGTTTCTGAACCATGGACTGTTGCTGAGACCGCGGCCATTGAGAAACTGGCTGAAGAAAAGTATACAAGCGAATCCTGGATTTTTCAACGCACCCCGCAACCGGACATGATTGGCACGAGCATTATCAAAACAAAAGCCGGTTTGTTGCGAACTTACATCAGCCTCAAGGGGCAAGTTATAAAAAGCGTGCTGGTTACGGGTGATTTTTTTGACCACAGCAACGTGCTGCATCAGTTGGAGGCAAGACTGAAATGGGGGGCATTTGACCGAACGAAAATTCAGCAGGCTGTAAGAAAAACAATGTCCGCAGAGCAACAGTGCCAGTTGGCCATCCCGGAAGCGGATCTGGTGGAAGCAATTTGCAAAGCCGGTATGAACGCACGAGCAAAAAATCGGTTGACGAACAAAGGCTCTTGTTACTACCCATTGTCGAAGACGCCTGCTGATATTTGACGATTTTCACAATTGATTTTTGAATAACAGGAAAGCTAAATGAGCATCATTGCTGACACACCTTTACCGGTGCTAACAAACAAAGAGCCGCAAACCCACGACTCGGCCAAAGTGAGTCCGGATTATGTACGGCTAAGCCAGGCCAGCGCCATGGCTTTGCGTTTTTCTTCAGGCCGCTTTTCGCGTGACTTTGAGTTTGGTGGCATTAATTTGCTTTTGAATTATGCAGAAGGATGTTTCTCAGATTGTGGCTATTGCGGCCTGGCACGAACACGCCCGGGTAATTATGCAGACAAGTCTTTCATTCGCGTCGAGTGGCCGCTGCTTGAAACCGATGCTGTTGTCAAGCGAATGGTAAAATATGAGGACAAGCTCACGCGGCTTTGTATCTCAATGGTAACGCATGGCCGGGCCTTCGAAGATACTGTCGACATTACCGAACGCATCGTCCGAAAAGTGCGAACGCCCTTGTCGCTGCTGGTTGCGCCCCCTGTACTTGGGCATGAAAAACTCCTGGTGTTTAAAAAACTTGGCGTGGATATAATCGGCATCGGACTCGATGCAGTCAGTGAGAGTGTTTTTGCTGCGACTCGCACAAATGTGCCAAACGGTGGATTGCGCTGGGACAACTACATGGATATTGTAAACGCCTCGCGCGAAATTTTCGGGCCGTGGAAAGTAAATTGTCATGTGGTCGTCGGCCTGGGTGAAAGCGATGCGGAAATGGTAGATGTGCTTTACGATTTGAAGGCGCGGCAAATTCTCTCTTTTCTTTTCAGCTTTAATCCGGAGCCGGATTCACGCATGGGCGATCATCCCAAATCCAGCATCAACCGCTGGCGTCGGATTCAGCTTGTGAAATATTTGATTGAGGAACATGATCTGCCGCGGCATAAAATAACCTTTGACGATTCGGGTGCCATGACGAAGCTGAAAGCGCTGCCGGGTCAGGTCGCGGCAATTGTCGATCAGGGAACAGCTTTTATGACGCATGGGTGCACCAGCGCCAATGGCGAGCCAGGTTGCACCCGGCCGTACGGCAGCTATCGTCCCAGCGAAGCTTATCGCGACTTTCCATTTCAACCCGATGCACTTGCTCTTGCCGGTATCAGAATGGAATTAAATCTTGAGGAGTTTCTGGCAGGTTGATTTCCTCAAAATTAAAAGATTATTTACAGGATCCTTTTCTTCGAAGCTTGTACACCGATGTGCGCAAGGCAGGGTCACTGCGTTCAATCTCTCTGGATCTCACGCATAACTGTAACCTGCGCTGCAGCGGCTGTTATTATTTTGCAGAGGAAATGGACCGCTTCGAGTCCCCGGAAGACGATGCGATTTTCGATGAATTTATACAAAAGGAAAAAGAGCGTGGCACCAATTTTGTCACGATTGTCGGTGGTGAGCCGAGTCTGGAGCTTGGACGACTCAAAAAAATCTATGACAATTTCGCTATGAATGTCGCCACCAACGGTCTTGTCAAAATCCCGCGACACGGATTTGAAAAAATGCCAATTGGCGTTGCCGTCTGGGGAGATCACGAAACAGACAAACAGCTTCGCGGTGGCGGCAAACATGATATTTTCTCAAAGGCATTGCAAAATTATCGCGGGGATGACCGGGCATTTTTTTATTACACCGTCATACCCGGCAAAGCTCATGAAATTGCCGGCGTGGTTGAGCAGTGCGTTGATAACGGCAACCCTGTTCTGTTTAATTTCTACGGCGCTGTTTCCGGTTCCGGCGATTCTCTGTATTTTGGTGATGGCTTTGCGGCTGCCCGTCGGGAAATCGATCGCATGATCGAGCGCTACCCCGACCGAATTCTGATGACATCGTATTTCAGCAGGGTGGCTTCAACCGGCCGTTTATTCGATGAAAAATGGGGTTACGACGTCTGCACCAGCATTACATCGGATCATGCAATGAACCGGGTGCGCATTCAAAACGGCAAACCGTTTAATCCGCATTTTCGTGCTTACAATGCGGATTTTGTGACGACTCGCCGCTGTTGCACCGGCATGGAACGGGACTGCGCCACTTGCTTTGACGTGTGGGAGCACTTTTCATGGGTGATGTTAAATTTGAAAAAGCATCTCGTATCCAGGCAGGCATTCACAAACTGGTTGACCACGATGTATCTGTTTTATCTTCTTAACCGAATTGTTGATTATGAGACCGGCTTGCAGCGGTTGCCGCAGATTCATGCCAGAGTAGGGTTACTGGCTGAACACCTTGTGTGTCCGGCAAGCGTGGCCGCCTGAGTTGGTTGTTTTGATTTTGAAGCTTTAATTAAACTGGAGGACAGCATGAATATTATTGTGCCCATTAAACAGGTACCAGACCTGGTGGAAGAACTGGAGTTGGATGACTCTGGTAAAGCGCTGAACCGGGAGTGGCTAAAATACAAAATCAATGAATTTGATGATCATGCACTTGAAGAGGCGTTGCAACTTAAAGACGCGCTTGGCGGCACGGTAACCGCCATGGCCCTTGGCACAGATGACATCGACAAGTCCCTGTTCACTTGTGCTGCAAAAGGCGCTGATAAACTGATCAAAGTAACCGGAGACTTTGATGCTGCTGTTGCGAGTCACGTGGCGGCAAAAGCAATGGCCAATGTTATTCAGGGTCTGGAATATGATCTCATCCTCACCGGCGTGCAGGCGGCTGATGACCGCGATGGCCAGATTGGTGTTCTGCTCGCGCACTATCTTGGGGTGCCGCACGTCAGCGTTGTAACCGGCGTTAATATTGATGCGGGAAAAGCGTTGGTGAATAAAGAGTATTCAGGCGGCCTTATGGGGGAATTTGAGGTTGATTTACCCGCTGTTTTCGGCGTGCAGGCTGCGCGGGAAACACCTCGATACGCACCGGTTAGCCGCGTGCGCCAGGCCATGCGCAACACTGAGTTGGAGGAAATCGCGGCCGGCGATTGTGCTGTTGCGGTCGGTTCCAGCGTGTCCCGTATGTTTAAACCGGAAACCGGCGCCGGCGCAGAAATGCTGTCCGGGTCAGGGGAGGAAGTTGCCGCCAGGATAATGAACATCATTCGCGAGAAAGGAATAAAAGTATGAGTAACGATATTTTTGTGGTTGCTGAGCATATTAAAGGCGCGCTCGAAGAAGTCACGTTTGAGATGTTAGGTAAGGGAAAAGACCTGGCAGGGAATTTTGATGGCAATTTGGTAGCTGTTCTTTTGGGCAGCGGCGCCAGGGAGCTGGCCGGTGAGTTGGGCGCCGCTGATAAAGTGATTTGTGTGGAACACGCTGAGGTGGCCGATTTTAACCCGGAAACCCACGGGCAGGCTTTGGCTGAAGTTGTAAAAAGCAATTCTCCAAAGGTCGTGCTGGTGGCCAACACATCGATGGGCATGGATTTGGCTGCCGGCGTTTCTATAGAAGCCGGTTTGCCCCTTGTTGCTTATGTGACGGAAATGAGCGCCGACAATGGCAGGCTTACAGTTACCAGTCAGCTCTATGGCGGAAAAATGAATGTCGAATCTCAGTTTGAAGGCGAGCAGTGTGTGGTCTCGGTAATGACGGGCTCGTTTTCAGCGGATGCCGGCAGGGCAGAGGGCACGCCGGCAATTGAAGATGTGACTCCGTCTCTTGGAGATCCGCGTGTGCGTTTCAAACGGCTTATCGAGCCGGAGGCCGGCGATGTGGATATTACTCAGCAGGAGATTCTTGTCAGTGTTGGGCGCGGCATTCAGAATGAGGACAATATACCAATGGTGCAGGAATTGGCCGAAGCCCTTGGTGGCGCTCTGTCATCATCGCGCCCCATCGTCGATAATAAGTGGTTGCCCAAGACCCGACAAGTTGGTAAGTCCGGTGTGAAAGTCAAGCCTAAACTCTATTTGATGGTGGGCATCAGTGGCGCACCTGAGCACATAGAAGGCATGAAAGACGCAGAATGTATTATTGCCATAAACACAGATGAGAATGCCCCCATTTTTGATCACGCGCATTACGGTTCAACAGCGGACTTATTTGATGTTGTGCCGGCCTTGGTTGAAAAGTTGAAGGGGTAGAAAGTCAAGCGAGAGCCAAAAGCCAATAGCTATTTTTGAGGAGGGAGAAACATGCCGGAAGCAGTACCTACCAGAGAGATTTTTCGAAATTTTTCATTTGTAATGCAGATGCTGTTCTATGTCGTCAGCTTCAGTGCGATTGCTGTCTTCCTTTACGGTTCTTACCTGCGTGTTAAAAAATACCGCAGGGGACATTCTGCCTATCGTTTTGACAACCTTGGCAAGCGAATTATCAAGGCCAAAATCATTGTGCTAAAGAACGCTTCTGTCTGGAAAAGAGATGCGTTGGCCGGCTTTGCGCACACCCTGGTTTTTTGGGGCTTTGCCGTGCTCTTTGTCGGCACCGTAATTGTTGCACTCGACCACGACCTTTTGCGATTTTTTGATGTTCATCTTTTGCAAGGCGAGTTCTACCTGTGGTTTTCGCTTGTTCTCGATGTCTTTGGCGTTTTATTTTTAATTGGTCTTGTGTTGATGATGCTGCGTCGCAGCGGCACGGGACAGCCACAATTAGATTATACCAGAGTTGACTTAAAAGAAGACCAGTACGATCGTTCCGGTTACAAACGTGACGATCGGATCTTTCTCTGGCTACTGCTGCTAATTGGGCTATCCGGGTTCTTTATCGAGGGATTTCGCATTGCTGTGGATCGCCCTGAGTTTGAGGCTTGGGCTTCGCCTGTTGGCTGGTTTCTGGCTAACCTGTTCGATTCCCTTGGAATGTCTGACTCTGGAAATACTTTTCACGCAGGGACCTGGTGGCTTCATGGCATTTTTGTTTTGATTTTTGTAGCCTATATTCCGTTTTCAAAAGCCATGCATATGTTACTCGACTTTGCTAATCTTGTTTTTACCGATGAATTGGCGGCGCAGAGGTTGCCCAAAATCTCTGAAGAAGATATGAAAAAAGGTATGGGGTACGGCTCGATTGAGGACTTCACCTGGAAGGAGCTTCTGGATTTTGATTCCTGCACAAAATGCGGACGCTGTCACATTGCTTGTCCGGCACGTGCCGCCGGCACAGTGCTTTCACCTCGGGATCTGATCCTTGATTTGCGAACTTATGCTGACTCAACCATTGGTGTTTCCGAGTGGTTCAGGCAAAAGTTTGATGGTGGTTCGAGATGGCCGGACCCCGGTAAAAATGGGGTGAAAGTTGCAGGTCAGGTGATAAAAAAAGAAACGCTCTGGGCTTGCACAACCTGTATGTCCTGTGTTGAGTCCTGTCCGGTTGGCATTGAACATTTGACAAGTATTGTACAATTACGCCGCCGTCTTGTAGACGAAGGCAGTTTGGATGACAATCTGCAGGACGCCCTGATGAATATTGGTGATTACGGCAACTCATTTGGTCAGCCTGAACGCGCACGCGGGAAATGGATTCAGGGCCTCGATTTCAAACCAAAGGATGTTCGGAAAGAGGCTGCTGATTATCTGTGGTTCATGGGCGATTACGCTGCTTATGACCCGCGCGTGCAAGCGCTGTCGCGAAGCGTTGCCCGGGTTCTGAATAAAATTGGTATCGATTTTGGTGTTTTATATGAGGGTGAGAAAAATGCCGGCAACGATGTGCGCCGCGTCGGTGAAGAGGGACTGTTTGAGATGTTGGTTGAGGACAATCTCGCGGTTCTGCACAAGGCAAAATTCAAGGAGATATTTACCACGGATCCGCACACATTCAATACCATCAAGAATGAGTACCCTGAATTTGGCGGCAACTTTACTATCTATCATTACACACAACTTCTGGCCAATCTCATTGACGACGGCAAGTTAACGTTTTCCAAAAAGCTGGACTATAAAGTCACTTATCATGACCCGTGCTATCTGGGCCGTTACAACAAAGAGACTAGCGCGCCGCGCAAGATACTTAAGGCACTCGGTGTAACACTGCTCGAAATGCCGCGCTGCGGGGAAAATACTTTTTGCTGTGGCGCCGGCGGTGGCCGCATCTGGATGGATGACTCTGGCATGGAGGAACGGCCCAGTGAAATGCGCATTAAAGAAGCGCTGGGCCTTGGAACCTTCGACTATTTTGTCGTCGCCTGCCCGAAGGACAATGCCATGTACACAGATGCCATCAAGACTGCCGGGCAGGAAGGTAAGTTTGAAATACGCGATATGATTCAGTTGGTAGAAGAGGCGCTTTAAGAGCAACTTATTTTTTTGGGGATAGCTGGGCACTGTGATCTCAATACTTCAGAGTTTTTGTTTCAATCGAGCCCGTGTGGGCAGCATCTAAAATACTTTGGCCATAAATATCTAAATCGTTTTCGCTACACAGTCAATTCAATAGAAATTGTATTTCCCTCTGTTTTAAATCCCCAAACTCCGGAATGTTGATTGTTACGGAATAATTGGTTGAATTTGAGTAGTTTTCTAATTATTATCAGGAAAAAGGTTTTCGTCTGATTCGAATCTATTCCTTCCAGTTGCGCCGGCAATTTCCGATATGAACATTTGGGGTATAAATTTTAGTCGACTATTTTTCCCCGATTGCTCCAATGGAAGTCACTTTCAGACACAATTTTAGAGAAAAGGAGAATTATGGATCCATCAAGCCAAAAAATTAAAGAACTTGAAGTAATGGTGGCAGAAGTGATTGAGGAAACACCTGAGACAACCACATTGGTGCTTTTCACCGGCAATGATACATTGAATTACAAACCGGGTCACTTTCTGACTATTTCACCGCATCAATTCCCCGGTTTGCAGAGGTGGGTATCATATCTTGAAGATATAAAGGGCAAAAAAGAACCCGGGCGCGCTTATTCTCTGGCAAGTTCACCCGATGAAAAATACCTGGCGATTACTGTAAAAGAGGAGCGGTATATTTCCAACAACACACCCTATCCGCCGCTCTTATCACCAATTCTAGCAAAACGAACCCGCGCCGGTTCACGGATGGTGATCACAGGCTTTACCGGACCATACACCATGCCGGATGAGTGGCAGACCAAGTTCGAGGAAATTGTGCATGTCTGCGCCGGTAGTGGAATTGTCCCGAGCTTCAGCATTATCAAACATGATTTACGGATGAATGAAAGCCTGAAACACACGTTGGTTTACAGTAGCAAAGTAGCCGAGGATGTGATATTTTTTAATCAGCTTGCAGAACTTGAAAGGATATTTCCAGACAGATTTCGCGTGATTAACACGCTAACGCGTGAGTCCGGGGCAGACAAACGCTTCCGGAGCGGTAGAATTACCCGGGAGTTGCTGTCTGAAGTTATAACAAATCCTGAAAATACCGCTGTTTTTGCCTGCGGTCCGGATCATAACATTTGGCAAAAGAGAGCTGCCAAAGAAAGTGGTGCGACTTTACCACCTTCATTTCTTGGGAGCGTTCTGACTGGCTTGGATGAAATCGGTGTTGACAAAAAAAGAATCAAGAAGGAAAGCTACGGCTAAACCGCTTAATGGAGAGAATATGATGAGCTACTGTTTTAGCAAAAAACTAAATCTATCGATGGATGAGGCAATTGCCAAGGTCACTGAAGAATTAAAGAAAGATGGTTTTGGTGTGCTAACTGAGATCGATGTTCGGGCTACGCTGAAGAAAAAGCTTGATGTGGATTTTCGACCCTACATGATTCTTGGTGCATGTAACCCAAGCTATGCATACCAAGCGTTGCAGGCCGAAGATAAGATCGGCACCATGCTGCCTTGCAATGTCATTGTTCAGGAGGCTGATGAAGGCGTTGAGGTTTCGGCGATTGATCCGATTGCGTCTATGTCAGCAGTCAATAATCCAGAGCTGGGCGGCATTGCCGAACAGGTTCAAAGTCTCCTAAAGCAGGTAATTGAGAGACTTTGATATTATGAAAATCAGGAGCCGGGTGATTCAAAGGCCTGGCTCCAAAATACATTGATACTCGTTTACTGCAGGGCTTCCGGTTTCTGGAACAAAACTCCTGTTCGGCGGGTTGACTTACTTCTTTTCTATTGGCTGAGTGTTTTGATGTTCGACAGACACTTCAGCCTTTCATCTTACTCCTACCATGCCTACTGCATTTTCAACAATATTCTCAGGGATTGTAAATTTGTCCCCAAAAGCTTGCGAACAAACTTTTGGGGACTGCTGTTGAACCTTATAGACTAGCCTAAAGAACAGCTCATATCTGCACCACAACACATGGGAGATTTGATCTTGCCATGTCCATTTGGACATTTTGAGATTTGAACTTCTGTCCCATTATCTAATTTCAAAATATCATCAACAAGTGGGGCATCACATTTAGCACAGGTCGCATTTACACCCATGCCGCATTTTGCACATTCATATGTAGCCATTTGAGCTCCTTTATAAATTAAAAGTGGTTACGATTAATTACATGGAGAATAATAGTATATTGATATACAAATTTCAACGTATTATTTGTAGTGCTGCTTTATTTATTGATGTTCATTGTTGAGCAGTGTGCTGACATACGGCACAAGTCGCTGCTGACGGTAGTCGATTACGTCGAGGGATGTCAAATTACAGCGTTGTTAACCACTGTTAACCCCTTCTAAAACCTCAGGTCAACCACACACGGTCATTCCGAATCCGACGCTGCTTTCCGCTGCGAGAATTCTGAAAAAACGCAGTTGCTTCTATCCTGTTCCGGAGGTAGTTGCTGTACTTGCAGCATCCGCCAGGCAACAGCAAGCCACGTTTTGTGCTTCTATTTTTGGGGGCACAGCGGTAAGAAATTTCCGCAGAGCATTGCGGACTTAGTTCCGTGTGAGAGAAGGCCCTAAGATAGCGTTTAAAACAACAGTAAAGAACTCACTCAATTATACCGAATAATTACTGACAAGCCGGCTTAACGCCAATAAACAATCTTCAAACAGGATCAAACTCAGATGATGAGATTACTATTCCGGAGCATAATATGGTAAACTGTAGAAAGCTAATATTGCTATGCTTATTTGTCACAGCAGTTTCTGCTCAGGCACAAGAGCGCCTGGATATCTTCGGATTTTTTCAAGCAAATTTTTCCAGATATGACTCAAAGGAAAACTATAGCAATCCTCAGATTAACTACATTAGCAAAATCGAGAACGAGCGCAACAACTTTTTGCTACAACAGCTTAATTTGTTTTTCAGGAAAGAAATCAGCGCTGATTTTACAGCCTGGGTTAATTTTGAGCTGACTAACTCCTTTTCCAGCGATAAAAGGTGGGGCTCATTCAACCTGGAAGAAGCATGGCTAAGATACACGCACAAAAATTGGTTGAAAATGAAGGCGGGGTTGCTCATACCAAAGTTCAACAACCTGAATGAGGTTAAAAACCGGATGCCTTACCTTCCTTATATTGTGCGCCCGCTGGTTTATGAATCCTCTCTTTCAGAATTGCTGCCATTAGGCGACTTTGTTCCTGAGCAAGCCTATTTTCAATTTTATGGAGAGTCACCTTTGGCGCGCGGCATTTTTAATTATGTAGTTTATGTTGGAAATAGTGAAGCTGAATTTATCAATGGTGAGCCACTCGATGTTGTTCAGACCGGTATCGATACTACTGAAATTCTGTTGTTTGGCGGCAGGCTCGGTGTCGAGTTCGATCACCTCAAGTTAGGTATTTCTGCGACGCTTGATAAAGACAACCAGAATCCAATTGGCCTGGGAGCAGTTCAACGAACTCGAATTGGCGGGGATATTGCGGTAAGAGTCAATAAATTGGCGTTTGAAGGCGAAGTCATTACAGTCCGTCATGATTTAAATGTTCCGGGAGTTAATTTGAACAAGCTCTTTTACTACGGAACGCTGAGTTATGATTTTACAGAACAACTGTACGCATATTTGACTTACAACCATATTGAAGACAACTTCAATACAGCGTTTCGGGACGGCCTCAAGGGCTATTTTGTTGGCGGGGGATACCGGCCAAACGATGCCATCGTTTTGAAATTTCAGTATATCAAACTTCATCTCGATAATGGCGTTATACCACCGACTCAAATTTTACCAGTGCCGCTTGATATAAATTTCGATATCCAAAATATCAGCGTAGCGGTGAGTGTCTTTTTTTAACTCCATTATGTACATAAGGAACTATGCAATGAAAAGTTTGATATCCGTAATTCTCCTTGTGCTTTTAGGATGGAGTGATGGTACTGCCAAAGTGGCTATAATCGTCAATAAATCGGTCAAGCTAACAACAGCCGATCAAAAAACGATTGTGGCTATTTATATGCTGAGGACTTCCAGGTGGCCAAATGGTTCAAGGATTACATTATTCAACCTCAAATCCAAATCAGATGGAAAAAATAAATTTTACAGCTTCCTTGAGAAAACTTCTTTTGAGCTGCGAAAAAACTGGATGCGTTTGCACTTAACCGGTGAAGCGAAACCACCCGTCGCGCTCAAAAGTGAAGAAGAAATGCTGGATAAAGTTGCAAAAACACCAGGAGCGATTGGATTCATTTCTTCAGAAAAAGTCGATGACTCGGTACGCATCTTACTCACTATTAACTGAGAGTATCGCCAACTTGTCTTTTAGTGAGCGAAATCAGCAAGAATGACCAAACTGATTTTACACCTGCCAATACGATTTAAGCTACTGGCCAGCTTTGTTGTCGTCCTGGTGTTGATAACGACCTTCATTTTTACATACTATCCCGCGCGTGAAAAGAAGCAGGCGCTGAAAACTCTCAAAAATAAAGTACAAAGCATGGCGGAAATGGTTGCCATCGGCGTTGGAATTGGCATGGAATCCGATGATTTTGCCGCTATTACTGAAGCGCTTGATTGGGCAAAAAGAGATAGCAGCCTAAGTTACATTGTTTTACTCGATAAGAAAAATGAGGAGTTTGCCAAGTACAATGCATTGGGTTTGGCTCTGGATGTGGATGCCCACCTGGTTCGTGGGCAATTGTTTGAAGATGCAAATAATCTACATGCCGCCGTACCGATTCAATTTCAGGAGAAAGTTTACGGTACGTTATTGCTGGGATATTCACTTGAGGAGGTGAATAATGACATTAAACAAAACAAATTTACTACGCTCTATATCGGTCTGGCGCTCCTGGCATTTGGGGTGATTTTTATGCTGTTCTTTAGCAATATGATCACCAGACCCCTGCTGCAATTAACCGAAGCTGCCCATGAGGTGGCCAAAGGGAATAACGACGTTCAAATCAAAGTTCAAACCACGGATGAACTCGGAGTTCTAGGCAAGGCCTTCAACCAGATGACAAAAAACATCAAGCAATCAATAGCCGATCTTCAGAAAAAATCAACAGAACTCATAAAATCGAAGCGCAAAGCCGAAGATGCAAATCGCTCCAAAAGCGAGTTTCTGGCAAATATGAGTCATGAAATTCGAACACCGATGAATGGCATTATCGGAATGACAGACCTGTTGCTCGACACTGAGCTCGATGAAGAACAGAGTGATTATGTTGATACCATTTTCAGATCCTCTGAATCTCTGCTGCAAATCATCAATGATATCCTGGATTTTTCGAAAGTTGCGTCCGGGAAACTTACATTGGACCCAATACCCTTTGATTTGTCGGAAACTTGCAGAGATGTAAGTGCTCTTTTTTTAGAACATACTCGAGAAAAACAGATAGAACTCATTGTACAGTTGCCTGAGGATTTCCCGGAAACCGTGACCGGAGATCCGACTCGAATTCGGCAGATATTGGTGAACTTGATTGGTAACGCAATAAAATTCACATCTGAAGGGCATGTGACACTCCAGGTTCAATGTCCTGAGAAAACGTTGACTCATGCCTCATTGCGAATATCAATAAGTGACACCGGTATAGGAATACCACAAAACAAGCTCAATGCAATTTTTGATAAGTTTACTCAGGCAGATGCATCGACAACGCGCAAGTTTGGCGGTACAGGTCTTGGACTGGCAATATCTAAACACCTCGTTGAACTGATGGGAGGTGAACTCACAGTGACCAGTGAGCTGAATAAAGGTTCCACATTTAGTTTTACTATCACATTACCATGCAGTCATGAAAAAATTCATAGGCAAGTACGCAAGTCCAGCATGTTGCGCCATTCAACCGACTTGTCGTCTGCCCGCGTCCTGCTAGTAGATGACAATCTGACCAACCAAAAAGTAACCGCTAAAATGTTAAAGAACCTTGGTTGCAAGGTTACTATCGCATCGCACGGTCTCGAAGCTGTGACACTTGCATCGAATATTAAATTTGATATCGTTTTAATGGATTGCCAGATGCCGATTATGGACGGATTTGAGGCAACAACAAATATCCGAATGGCGGAAAAAACAAACCAAATGAAGAGCGACGAAAATTTATCGGGACAACTGCCACGGACACCGATTATTGCTTTAACTGCGAATGCGATGAAAGGAGATAAAGAAAAATGCCTCGCAGTCGGCATGGATGATTATCTTTCAAAACCGGTTAAAATGGATGCACTGCAGATTGCCGTGAGCAAATGGGTGAATCTCACCCCTCAGCATTCCCCGTCTTAAGCACTTGTGCGCGTCATGAGTTTACCATTTGCCGTCTCCTCTAACACGCGCCTGCCCCTCCTGTCGCTGAATCCTCAGCAGCTTCGCCGTAAAAGCTCGTGAATAATGCGGGCTCGCAAAAGTCGACATTCTCTTGCCGGCCAACCTGCGCATCCAATCATCTTACCTTTTTCTTGATTGCACGCCGGCGGCTGCGTATATTGATTTTGAGGCGGCAGGCGCGGCAATAATACTCGGTCGTTTGTGATTTATGATTCTGGTGTGTGGCATAATTGTTGCAAAAACATAAAATCGCATTGAAAGCCGTGCAAGCAGAAGCCGTACCCGATTATTTTTCGTCTTATCAACCTTCATTCTCGTCTCTTGCCATTCAATCCCTGAACGACGGGAACAGAGAAGCAGGTAAAAAAGCATGAAGAACACTCCTTTTTACCAAAGGCTGGACTTTAAATTGATCCTGGGGCTGATTTTGTCCCTTCTGGTCGTGGGACTGCCGTTCCTGGCTTTTTTCTACAATTTTCATAAAAATCAGCTCATCGATGGTCTCGAAGTCAGTACGACCAGTCTGAGCAAATTGGTGGTCGGCACACTGGAAACGGCCATGTTGAAGGGGGAGCCGCATATACTGAATGAAGAGGTGAAAAGGCTCTCACAGCAAACCGGCGTCGAACGTATCATGATCCTGGATAAGACGGGCGAGTTAAAAGTTTCATCGGACCCGGACTTGATCGGCAAAGTCTATAAAAACAATGTCGATCCGATGTGTATAGTCTGCCACCAGTACTCGCCGGTGACAAGAAAAAACACGACCATCGCCAAGGATAGAAGCCGCACAGAGATTTTCAGGAACATGAGCCTGATTTACAATCAACCCCGGTGTTTTGGCTGTCACGACGCCAGGGAGAAAATCAACGGCATTTTGGTGATGGAACTGTCCATGGTGGACACGCGCGGGCAGTTGGCTTCGAACAATAAGATAATATTCGGCATGGCTTTCATCATGGTGGTGGTCACTGGCGTGGTGCTGGGCCTGCTGGTGAACAAATTGATTCTCAGGAGAATCAAAACGCTAACCGACACCACGCTTCGGATCAGCGGAGGCAACCTTGACGAGGTCATTGATTTCAGAGAGATGGACGAGATCGGCAATCTGGCCAAAAGCTTCAACACCATGACAGCTAATCTGAAGGAAACGCTCAGTGAGGTGGAACGGCACAAAGATTATCTGGAACATGTGATCAACGGAATCGATGATGAAATCGTTGTGGTGGACCGGGGCTTTCAGATCGTAACCGCCAACGATGCGTATCTGAGCAGGAGCAATGGCTCAAGAAAGGGCATTGTCGGGAAAAAATGCTCCCTGATTTTACAGGATTCAGAAGTCGCCTGCAATCAGGACTTATCGAGACCGTGCCCGGCCAGAACAACCTTTGAGACCGGCATGCTGCAGAAAACAATGCACACGTTCCTGGACACAAACGGCAAAGAAAAATATATAGAAATTTATTGTTCACCCCTGCGCGATGAGAATGACCAGGTGTTTCAGGTAATCGAGTTAAGGCGGGATATCAGCGAACGCAAATTTCTGGAGCTACAACTGATTCACACTGAAAAATTGACCTCCATCGGCCGTCTGTCCGCAAGTGTGGCGCACGAGATCAACAACCCGCTGGACGGCATGCAGAACTGCGTGGATATTATAAAGAAGAATCCGGCGGATACTGTCAGGGCAGCTGCGATGTTAGAGTTGCTCTCCGAGGGAATAAAACGAATTGGCTTTATTGTGAGAAGGCTGCTTATCTTCTCCAGGCACCACAAGCTCAGGATGGAAATGATCGACCTGAACGAAGTCGTGGAACAATCCCTGCTTCTGGTGCAGCACAAATTCGAGGGCCAGGGCATCGAACTGGAGTCTCAACTGGCGCCCGCGCTGCCAATCGTGTTTGGCGACCCGTACAACCTCTCACAGGTCTTCATCAACGTGTTGATCAATGCTTCTGACGCATTAGATGAAAAACACGGCGGCACTATCGTGATTACAACCGAAATGCAAAAACGGGTGACGAGGCCTTTTGTCCGGGTGACGATTTCAGATGACGGCTGCGGTATTACCAAAGACAACCTTGAAAGAATTTTCAGTTCTTTTTTCACAACAAAAGACACGGAAAAGGGCACAGGGCTGGGGTTGTTCATCAGCAAGAAAATTATCGAAGACCATGGCGGGACCATCACCATCACCAGCAAGGCCAATGAGGGCACAACCGTAATTGTTTTACTACCGGCGAGAGATGAACTATGAAAGGCCGAATTCTTGTTATAGACGATGAAAAACTGAAACGCGTCACGCTGAAAACCCAGCTTGAAGACGAGGGTTACGATGTCGAGATCGGTGAAAATGCCTTCGTCGGCCTCGAGCATCTCGGCATGGGCGCATTTGACGTGGTCATTACAGATCTCCGCATGCCGTCGATGGACGGTTTGACATTTTTGAAAGAGATTAAGAAGCTCTCGCCCGAGACAGAAGTGATACTCATGACGGCCTACGGCACAATCGAAAACGCGGTGGCGGCCATGAAAGAAGGCGCATATGATTACATTACCAAACCCTTTCCTTATGACGAGTTAGCCATCAAATTAAATCGTTTGCTGGAGCATCACAAGGGCAAGGTTCAGATTGAGGCCTTGCAGAAAAAAATTCAATCGCAATACCGCTACCAGAACCTCATCGGCCGTTCAAAAGCCATGCAAACGGTATTTGAGAAAGCCGATGCCGTGGCCGACAGCGACACGACCATTTTGATACAGGGGGAAACCGGCACGGGGAAGGAGCTGATGGGGAATGCCCTGCACTACAATAGTCATAGAAAATACGGCCCCTGTATCAAGCTGAGTTGTGCCATATTGAACCGGGAGCTTCTCGAAAGCGAACTTTTTGGGCATGAAAAAGGCGCCTTCACCGGCGCGATGCGCCGCAAACGAGGTCGGTTTGAATTGGCGGATAAGGGCACGATTTTCTTGGACGACGTAGATGATATTCCAGTGGAACTCCAGGTCAAGCTGCTCAGGGTGATTCAGGAGCGGACCTTTGAACGGGTCGGGGCTGAACAATCCCTGAAGGTGGACGTGCGAGTGATCTGTGCTACCAAAAAGGACCTCAAGGAAATGGTTTTTGAGGGTAAATTCCGCGAAGACTTGTATTATCGTCTGAACGTGGTTAAAATCGAATTGCCGCCTTTGCGGGAACGCAGAGAAGATATTATGCTTCTGGCCGAACATTTTTTAAAACGACTCACCGCCAAGAAGAAGAAACAGGTGAATAGTTTCTCACCGGAGGCACAGGAGATTTTCATCAACCACGGCTGGTCGGGTAACGTTCGGGAGTTGGAAAATGTCGTGGAGCACGCCGTCACCCTGTGTAAATCGGACCAGGTAAAGGAATATGACCTCCCGGACTACCTTCAGGAAGCCGGAGGCGCATTGGGAAACATGTTTACGCTCAAGATGAGTCAAAACAAGCAGATCGACTTCTCCGAGGCCGTAGCCGAGCTGGAGGCGAGGTTAATCTACTGGGCTCTGAAACAAGCCGGAGGGAACCAAGTGAAGGCCGCCGAGCTGCTGAGCATCCCGCGCACCACGCTGCGCGACAAACTCACCCGCCTGCAAATTCCGGACAACTCCGACTCCTGACGGATTTGTAACTTCCCCTGACGGCCATCCGTCATATTCTTCATGCGGGCTAACTTGACCATTTTTAACGATTAACGAATATTTGTTTGCTCCGCGCCGACGGTTTTCCGTCACCTTCTCAATAATGCAGCCCTGCATCAGATCGGCATAACATCTATATTTTCAAACGGTAACATTCGATTCTGATGTTTGGTACAGAAATTGTAGTTACAACGCCATCTGTTTGCCTGCTTACCATCACCCGGATACAAGGTCAAAAATTAAGTGAAAGCAAGCGCAAGGTGAGGAGGAGCAAACTTTTTGCAGTGATGAGCAGAAGCGCAGGGAGCGAAGAGCAGACGGATGAATCGCGCACCGCTACACACCACGACGCTCTCTCGTCATAATTTGCAAAGATTTTTGAAACGGAGCATTCAGTATGCAGATAGGGAACACATTCATGGTTAAACCCAATAGAGTCGCCGCTTCGGTTTTTTTTCTCCTGGCGATCATAATCGCAGGTTGTGCGGACGGCCAAAACAGCGATGCGGTTCAGCCCATCGTCTATAGCCACTACACGCACGTTGAAGAGGGGGGGGCGGAATGCCTGGATTGTCACCAGTACGCCGAAACACAATCTGCAGCTTCGATCCCCAACATTAAGGTCTGCATCGATTGTCACGACGAAGCCATATCTGAGAGCGAGGACGAAGCGACTTTACTGATGTATATTTCAGAAAATAAGAAGATACCATGGCGGCAAGTATATTCAGTCCCGGATTACGTTTTTTTTTCTCACCGGCGCCACGTGAAACTCGGGCAAATGGAATGCGCCGTTTGTCATGGGGACGTCGGCAGTCTCGCCGTGCCCGTGGCCGAACAGTATGAGAGAATTACAATGGAATGGTGCATGGATTGCCATGAAACGAGTAATGTCAGCAACGACTGCTACGCCTGTCATAGATAGCCGGGCCTGGGCGCTGCTTCCGGTTTTCTGGAGACGCGTTTTTGGACTTCGCTTCAGCAAAGCTGGTGATGAGAATTAAGACCTAATCCTGTTAAGGAGTCACTGAATGGAAATCTCCCGTCGAGAGTTTTTAAAGTATTTGGGAATCACGACCGCCGGCGTTTCTTTGACCGGCCTGGGCTGTGATTCCATGTGGTCGGTGCCCGACGAAGTCTTTGAAAAGATTGGCGGGGCGCCGCGAATCGAAACCTGGGAGACCAGCGTCTGCGGCTTGTGTTCCGGGGGATGCGGCATCAAAGTGCGTTTGATAGATGACATCCCGGTCCGGATTTTGGGGAACCCTCTGCACGCAGTAAATCGCGGTGGCGTTTGCCCCATGGCCGAAGCCGGGATCGAAGCTTTGTATAATCCGGATAGAATTCGACAACCGCTGCAGCGCATCGGCGAACGCGGGGAAGACAAGTGGCAGGAAATTTCCTGGGATGAGGCGATGCAAACGGTGGTGTCTCGCTTGCAGGGATTGCGCGAGAAGAATGCTGCGCACAAGTTGGCCTTCTTTACCGGACAGGACAACAATCTGTCGTCGCGCTTGAATGAGCGATTCATGCAGGCCTTTGGCTCGCCCAACCTGTTTGTTTTTGATCAAAGCAAGCCATCTACGGTAGCGACCTATCTGACTCAGGGCCACAAGTCAGCGCTGGCCTACAATTTCAAAGACATCGAGATGCTGATCAATTTCGGCGCTGACTTCCTGGATGAAGGTCCCTCGCCGATTCGATTCAACCAACTCTATTCTGAGTTCAGAAATCGCGGCGAAGGGCGAAATGTGAAAGTGGTTCATGTTGATTCCCGCCTCTCTCGCACCGCCAGTAATTCAAACCAATGGCTGCCGGCAAAGCCGGGCACGATGGCGGCTTTGGCTCTTGGCATCGCCAACGTGGTGATCAAAGATGGCAATTACGACAAACGGTATATCAAGACCCACAGCTTCGGGTTTGATGACTGGCGCGATCCTTCCGGCAATTCCCGCATCGGGTTTAAAGCGCTGGTTGAAGACAACTATTATCCCGAAAAAGTAGCAAAAATAACCGGCGTGCCGGCCCGACGAATTGTCGAAGTCGCACGCGAGTTTGGTGCGGCCAAGTCGGCCCTGGTGCTGGCCGGTGGCCAGGCTATCAACAGCAGCAATGGCGTGTACACGCTCTGGGCAATTGAGTGCTTGAATGCGCTCAAGGGCAACTACGCGGACAACGGCGTCATCTCTGTGCCGAAGGCCCCTCCATTCAGGGAGCCGCCGAAAATAAATGTGGACCGAGTTGCCGCAAACGGTTTAAAGCGGCCCGATTTGCTGCAGTCGATTTCGGACATCTGTTTTGCCGATGACGCCGTTGCCTTCTTACCCAAGACTATGCTTGAAAACCAACCCTACCAGATACAGGTGCTTTTCCTGGCAAACGCAAACCCGGTGTTCAATGCCGTCAACCAGAGTGACTTTGCCGCTGTGCTGGAGGAAATTCCGTTCATTGTCAGCTTCTCGTCTTCGCTGGATGAAACCAGCGTGTATGCCGATCTGGTGCTGCCTGACCACGTCTACCTGGAAAAACATGATGTGGCGTACAGCGTGCCAATGGTGGACTTTTCTCATTTCGGCATGCAGCAGCCTGTGGTGGCGCCATTATATAACACCCGGCATACCGGCGATGTGATTCTGCAAATTGCGCAGTCGCTGGGCGGCACTGTCGCGTCGTCTTTGCCGTGGGCTGACACCAAAACCTATCTTGATGACCATCTCAGAGGCGTTTATGAGACCGGCGCCGGAACGATTTTCAGCGAGCGCATGGATGAAGACTGGCTGAAGTTTCTCAAGGAACGGGGCTGGCAAGTATTCGAATACTCAACCTTCGATGAATTCCGGCAAGTGCTGCTTGACAAAGGCGGGTGGTGGAATCCATTCCCTGATCCGACGGATTTTCGCAGGCTTGTCAAGACACCATCGAAAAAATATGAATTCTATTCACAGGTATTTGAAGAGGAAATCAAGAGACACCTGCAGACGACTAAGGTATCGAAGGACGAGGAGAACGCGGTCTTGCAGAAATGGAAAGTCGAAGCGCGAGGAGATTTGGCGTTTCTGCCTCACTACGAGGCGCAGAAGCTTCGTGACAATGAAGGTCGTTTTCCCCTGCAATTGCTGCCGTTCAAGTTGATAACAAATATCACCGGAGAGGGCAGCAATCTGCCAATGCTGCAAGAGCTGTTTGGCCTGCTCACCCGAAATTACTGGCAGTCCTGGGTTGAGATCAATCCGGAAACCGCGCATGATCATAAAATCAGTGAGGGGGACATGGTTCGAATAATTTCTCCGAAAGGCAGCCTGGAAGTCGTTGCAAGGCTCATTCCGGGTATCATGCCTGGCGTGGTTTACGTCCCATTTGGTCTTGGACATAAGGCCAACGGACGCTACGCCAAGGGTATTGGCGTGAATCCCTATGAGATTTTCCTGGAGGAGTTTGACCATTTGAGCGGCATGTCTTCTCTGACAAGCACGAAAGTTATTGTAGAAAAGGGTAACCGAAAGGAGATGGCGTAATATGGCGAAATGGGGCATGGTCATAGATTTGAACAAGTGTACCGGCTGTGGTGAATGTGTCACCGCCTGCAAAGTGGAACTCAATGTACCCGTTGTCGGACCCGAGGAGTCAGCCAAAGGGCGCACCTTACTCTGCATGGACATCCTCAGTACCTACGAGGGTGAGTTTCCGGATGTAAAGATGCGCACATTGCCGCGACCCTGTTTTCACTGCGAGCACCCGCCGTGCATAAAAGTGTGCCCGGTGCGGGCGACCTACATTAATGACGAGGGGATAGTGGCGCAAATATATCCGCAATGTATCGGATGTCGATATTGCCAGGTGGCCTGTCCTTATACGGTCAAGTACTTCAACTGGACCAAGCCGGAGTGGCCGGAAGAGCGAGGTGCAGCTTTGAATCCTGACGTGTCAGTCCGTCCCGAAGGCGTCGTGGAAAAGTGCACATTTTGCGTGCATCGTCTTCAAAAAGCCAAGGAACAGGTGGCCGTCGAGGGGCGGGAGCTGCGGGAAGGCGACTATGTGCCGGCGTGTGTGGAAAGTTGTCCTACCAAAGCCATGTACTTTGGCGATCTGGATAATCCAAAGCATATGGTCAGCCAGTTGAAAAAAAGCCATCGTGCGTTTCGACTGATGGAAGACTTGGGTACCGAACCGAAGGTTTACTACTTGTCAGAGGTAGAATAAATGTCTGAACGACAACACAGTACTTTTGAAGATGAACAACTGATACGTCCGATCGAGCAAACCGGGCCGGGGTTCTATCTCATGGTCGCCGTCCTGGTGGGCGTCATTGCGTTTGCCGGCTACACTTATATCCGCCAAATTCTTTTCGGTTTGGGTGTAACGGGTTTGGCGCAACCCGTATCGTGGGGTTTCTATATCATCAACTTTGTCTTTTTCATTGGCATCAGCCACGCGGGCACGCTGATTTCGGCCATTCTCAGGCTGTCCAAAGCAGAATGGCGTCGCCCGATTACACGGATGGCGGAGGTCATCACGGCGATTGTTCTGGCGATTGGCGGTCTGCACCCCATCCTGGATCTCGGCCGTCCGGATCGCATGCTGCATCTCTTCACGGAAGGTCGTCTGCAATCGCCACTGCTTTGGGACGTGACCAGCATCACGGCCTATTTTGCCGCCAGCACGGTCTATCTCTACCTGCCGATGATACCTGATATTGCCATTCTGCGCGATCGTGGCACGAGACCACGCTGGCTCTACGAGTTCCTGGCATGGGGCTGGCGCGGTACCGAGCATCAGAAAAAGGTGCTCGAACGAGCCATCAACATTTTGATGGTCATGGTGATTCCCATCGCTATATCAGTGCACACCGTCATTTCGTTCATTTTTTCGATGACCATTCAACCTGGCTGGCACAGTACGATTTTCGGGCCATACTTTGTGGTTGGTGCGATTTTTTCCGGAATCGCCGCCCTGTTGATAGTCATGATTGCCTTCCGCAAGGCCTTCGATTTGGGCAAATACCTGAAGTTGATCCACTTTCAGTATCTTTCCACCCTGCTTCTCATCATGTCTTTCCTGTGGTTCTACTTCACGTTTGCCGAGTACCTGACCGGCTTTTACGGACATGAGCCGAACGAGATGCGGGTGTTTTTGTACAAATTTACCGGCGACTATGCACCCTGGTTCTGGATGATGGGCATCTGTAATTTCCTCATACCAGTGGTGATTCTGGTGAACCCTAAAACCAAGAAAATACCGGGCATTCTCATCGCATCCATTTCCGTGGTCATCGGTATGTGGTTGGAGCGTCTCATCGTTGTCGTGCCCTCGCTGGCGAATCCGCGGTTGCCCTATCCAACAGGCATTTATATCCCATCTCTGACGGAATGGAGTCTTTTTGCCGGTGGCGTGGCGGTGTTTGTTCTGGCCTTCATGCTGTTTGCCAAGCTGTTTCCGCTCATTTCAATTTGGGAAATTCAAGAAGGTCGCGAAAAAAGCGTACATGCGGTCGCTGAGCGCCTTAAGTCCTACCTGCCGGATCCGCCCTCAGAACAGCTTTTAAGTGAAGAATTGGGAAATAGACGATGAAAAATGACAAAATTATTTTTTGGCTGCAAATCGCCTCGGTGTCCTGGATCTGGATATTTGTCCTGGGCGTGGCTATCTGGATTCTTAATTTGATACGAGTCGCTCACAAAATCAATGATGCGCTCAATGCTTCCGTTGGCATCAGCATTGTCGCTATTCCGGTTTTTTTCACGCTGGCGGCGATACTGACTTACGTGTTTGTTGGACTGCAAAAAGACAAACATCAGGGTGACGTGCGCACCAACCAAACTGGTGGAATCGATTCATCTTGGAGAGGGATAAAATGACATTTTTTCAAACATCGAAGTTCAGGCTTGCCTGGCTGGTATTGGCCTTTTCCCTATTCGCCATTCCGTGCCTGGCTCAGGAAATAACTTTGCCGGAAAACCCACTGCGGGGTCGATTTGTTTTCGAGCAAAAAGGCTGCGCAAGCTGTCATTCAATCCAGGGCGCCGGCGGCGATGTTGGCCCGGATTTAGGGCAAAACAAATTTTACGGTAGCTTTCTGCAACTGGCCGGAACCATGCTCAACCATGCGCCGGAAATGCTTCGGCGCATGCAGGAGCTGGATCTGGCCTATCCCGAGTTCTCCCGTTCCGAACTGGTCGAGCTCTTTGCCTACCTCTACTATTTGCGATATTTGGGTGAGCCGGGCGACTTGTATCGCGGTAAAATACTGGTCAGGGAGAAGGGTTGTCTGGCGTGCCATGCCGTCGGCGGTAAGGGCGGCAACTCCGGACCCGCGTTTGATAAGTTAGCGAAATACATTTCTCCCCTTTACATGGCGCAGGCGCTGTGGAATCATGGGCCAGAAATGGAGCGGCAAATCGTGAAAATGGGTTTGAAACGCCCGAGATTTGAAAAAGGGCAGATTGTCGATCTCAGCGCTTATATTCGTGAGGCCAGCAAGGGCACGCAACGAGAGCGGGTCTACATGTCCCCCGGCAACCCGACACGCGGCAAAGGGGTGTTCAAGGAGAAGGGCTGCCTGGCCTGCCACGCGCTAAACGGTGAAGGCGAGGATATTGGCCCGGATTTGCGACAATCCGACTGGGACCACAGCGTTACCGAAATCGCCGGTGTGATGTGGAATCACGGTTCCGAAATGGCGGTGTTGATGGATGAGCGCGACATTGATTGGCCAAAGTTCACCGGCAAGGAAATGGCTGACCTGATTGCCTATCTGTATTTCCTGGGCTTCCACGACGAGCCTGGTGATTCCGAAAAAGGCCAAATGGTCTTCTCAAAAAAGGGGTGCGTTAATTGTCATGGTCAGGATGCGCGCGGCGGAGAATATGCGCCTGATTTGTCGGAATCAAAAGGGGCGGCGTCTCCTCTCGATATGGCACAAATCATGTGGAATCATGCACCCGTGATGGAAGAGCGAATCACCGAAAAAGTCATGCGTTGGCCGACGTTCACGGGTGAGGAAATGCGAGACATTTACGCTTTTTTGCGTGTTTTATCAAAGTCAGATAATGCGGAACCTAAATAACAGCAACCAGGAGTTGAAAAAATGAAAGCGATTCTCAAAGCAGCGATTATGACCATCTTGATTGTGCCGGGTCTGGTGCTTCCGGCACAAGAAAAAACGGACGCGTCGACCTACGCCTACATCGGCACAAAAAAATGCAAGAAATGCCATATCAAGCAATTCAAGTCCTGGAAGGAAACCAACATGGCGAAAGCATTTGAGCTCTTGAAGCCCGGCGTGCGGGCTGACAAGAAAACGGCCGCCGGACTTGATGCGAAGAAGGACTATACCTCCGACCTGGAATGCCTGCCATGCCACACAACCGGTTACGGAAAAGCGGGTGGTTTTGAAAGTGTGGAAAAAACGCCGCAATTATTGGGAGTGAGTTGTGAAATGTGCCACGGCGCAGGAAGCGAGTATACGAAACCGGAACATATGTCCCTTAAAAACAAAAATTATAAACTCGCTGGAATTCTAAAAGTGGGGCTTATAAGTCCTGTAACCGGTGCGACATGCGTTGAAGTTTGCCATAATGAAAAGAGTCCGTTTTTCAATAAGGATGAACCGTTTGACTTTGAAAAAAGAAAATATGAAGGCACTCACGATAATTTCCCTTTTAAATACAAGCATGATTGAGCCGTCGCGTTGAGAACTGCAGAAACAAAAGTGAGACGACGGGCATGCGTGATGTATCCATTTACCCAACACAGGGGAGGTAACCATGACAGCAAACAACAGACGCCGACCGAAAATCAGCCATTTCAGCCCTTGGCTTGTAGCCATTTTTCTTGTGTTTACTTTTGGTGGTGCTCGCGCTCAGATCAACACATCGTCTGAGGCGCCATGGAAGGGACGCGTTGTCTTCCAAGAAAAAGGCTGCACTCAGTGCCATGCTGTGTTTGGCGAAAAGGATCGCGCGGGTCCGGATCTGGGCAAGGAGAAATTCTATGGTACCTATCTAGAGGTGGCAGCGTTGCTGTGGAATCACTTTCCCGGAATGTCACGGAAGATGCTGGAATCGGGGACGACATTTTCGGAATTTGATGAACAGGAAATGTCGCAACTCATTTCATATCTCGCCTATTTTCGCTACCTGGGAGAGCCCGGAGTTGACTTCAAGGGCAAGAGGCTGCTGAAATCCAAAGGCTGCGTATCCTGCCACAAATTCGGTGGAATGGGTGGCGACATTGGCCCGGATATCGCTAGCTTTCAGTACTACATGTCACCGATTAAGCTGGCGGAATCCCTTTGGAACCATGGCCCCGGCATGACCGAACTCTTTCGCGAGCACAATATCAAGCGACCCGAATTCAAAGGCAATGAGATTGTTCACCTTGCGACGGCGCTGCGTTCCTATATGTCGCCGACCAAAGTTTCGTCAAACGATTTTTCTTTTGGCGATCCCATTAAAGGTGAAAAACTGGCAGAAGAAAAAGGGTGCTTGTACTGTCATGCAGTGGCCGGTACCGGCGGCTCGACAGGACCTGATTTTACTGAGATCGACCTCGACTACTCGGTGACCCAAATCGCCGGCAGGATGTGGAATCATGGGCCCGCGATGTGGGAATTCATGGAAAATGAAGACATTGCCTTTCCGGTGTTCGAGGCAGGAGGGATGGCCGACGTCATCGCCTACATCTACGGACTCAGACTCAAAGACGCACCCGGGGACGCCTTGCAGGGACACAGAATTGTCAGCGCCAAGGCATGCCTTTCCTGTCATGCGCTGCAGGGAAAAGGCGCGGACATCGCCGGCGATCTGGCCAAGCTCGATCAGATGGACTCTCCGCTGAATATGATAGCAGCGATGTGGAATCATGCTCCGGCCATGCAAGATCAGATACAACAAAGAAAGCTGGAATGGCCGAAATTGACCGGCAGAGATATGGCAAATGTGTATGCCTATCTGGATTCACTCGCACAATCAGCGGTAACAAAGAAATAACCCAATCGTTCTTCTGAGCGTAGATGCCGGATTTATAAAGCATACCGCGATGGAATGTTACTGGCGTTCTGCGCGGTCAAGGCTGTTTGCAAGACAAGCGTTGACGTTGATACCGAACGGAAATTCATGCATGGGCACGCCGGCGTCAGCACAACGCAAAGAAGGAAGTCCCGGTTAAATGTATCGTGACATTCATGTCGCGGCTTTCTTTGTACAGTCTTTCCTCGACATAAATGTCGAGACAAATTGGTCTTTCTTTAGTTGTAGGATGAAGTCTCACCCCACCTTTTACTCGCTGAAATTAGCAACAAGCCCAAATGTTGGGCTCAAGATGACGAATTCAATTTGCGGGACTGCGTCGTTAAGGTGCAAATTATAATACATTCTTGTACTTAAACCACCTGCGGATGGCATCCTACTTTATAGGTAAGGCAATCGAAAAGGTTGTTCCTTTTCCAACTTTACTCTTTACCTTGATTTCGCCATTGTGCTTTTGAATAATGCTGTACGCCGTTGTCAAACCCGATCCCATTTTAACCCGTGAACCATCCGCGGAAAAGCCAAAGTCAAAGATTCTTTTTAATCTATCCTGTGGGATGCCTTTACCGGTGTCGGAAATCTGGACATGAATATGATTTTCCTTCGCAAAGGTCTTAATCCCAATAGTACCGGAACCCTCAATTGCGTTCGAGGCATTCCTCAGTAAGCTGATAAACACCTGATTTAGTTGACCGGGATAACATTCAATCCTGGGTATGTCACTATATTCTTTTTTGATTTTGATGCGGTTCGTTAGTTCTGTTCCAAGCAATGTCAGGCCGCTGTTGATGCCTTCATGAATATCCACCTTCTGATACTCGGCTTCATCCAATCTGGCAAAGTTCTTCAAGCTCTTCACTATTGTTGCAATTCGATCGCCTGCCAATGATGTCACCTTAATGTTGTCCTTGAGAATCTTCAAAGCTTTCGAAAACAGGCTGCCGTTTTTTGTCTCTTCTGTTGCCCCGTTCTCTTCTAAGACAGACTCAATTTTATCAAAACAGCGCATAGATACATCAGCCGCGCTGATCACGACGCCAATGGGATTATTAATTTCATGGGCAATGCCGGCCACCAGATCGCCCAATGATGCCATTTTTTCTTTCATTAAAAGCTCGTTATGGGTCCTCTTTAGCTGGTACATGGTTCTGCCAAGATCTTGATTCCGCGCCTCAAGTGTTTCAGCTTGACTGCGTGTTTTCTCATTGGCGTCCTGTAACGAGGCAGTCATTTGATTAAAGGATTGAGCAAGATTGCCAATCTCATCCTTGCCTGGCATATCCAACCGGACAGCGAGGTCGCCCTTAGCCACCCTGCCTGCAGCTTGTTGCAGTTGTTGCACAGGCCCGATAATGGATCGAGCCAACCCGGCTGCGATAAAGACAGACAACAGGAGCGTGAAGATATAAAGACTGATCATAATTCTGTGAGTAGATTGATAAGTCATATCTGCGCGTTTAGCAGCATCAAAAGAATCTTGCTTATTAATACTCACAAGTTCGCTCAGGTCGGCGCTCAAGTCGTTGAATACATCCTGTGCCTCCCCATTCAGCAGTGCAACTGCGGCAGCATGTTCATTCTCCCTGATGAGTTGGAATATTGTTAAACTTAAATCTTGATAGCGATCCCACTGCTGATCAAATTCGGAATACAGCTTGTCTTCATTTTCAGAGTAAAGCTTGCGCTTCTCTGAAGAGGCCTTGAGCATCTCATAGGTATCGCGAGTCTCATTAATCTCATCCAGTAAAGAAATCATCGTAATTGCCAGCTTCTGCTTTCTTGCTGCGTCGGTGACAAAAGCATGCTGCAATTGAATGATGCGTAAGTTAGCTGTGTTGAAATTGATGTCTGAGATAGCGACGGCTCTTGGCAGCCAACTTGCCGTCACTTCGTCAATTTCAGCTTTAATTTCAGCCATCTTTCTTGCTGAATAAACGTGGACCCCAGCCATGATGATGAGGATGATAGCGAAGCCAATGCCTTGTTTCGCACCGAGTTTTAGGTCGTTTAATTTGATGATGATTCCTGATGGATTGGGTAATCTTTAAGATTTACCAGAGATTTACCAGGCTTTGTTATTTCTCTTTTTCGATTAAGAAAAGCGTTTTGACATCGCCGGTTGCTCGTCTCTGACTGACAAACCCGATTGCTCCCGGGGTTGAAGCGACTTTCTGCAATAAGGCATCCTCAGAGTGCATCGATAAGGGAGGATCTCCTTCACCCGACAGCATCTTTTTCAACCAAATGGATTTCATTCGGGATGGGCTTTTACCCAGGAACTTGTAAAACGCTTTCTTGGTATCACTCCTGGCTTTGAGGTCTAGTCTCACCACAGCTTGCGCGGCATTCCATTTTTTTATGTCACCGGTGTAGAAATCAAGTAGCTCTGACTTCTTAATCGTATCCATTGGCACTGACTTGTGAGCAATCACCGCCACCTGGGAAAAGGAGGTTTCAGCCCAGCCGAGCAGAAGGAGTATGGTTACAATGGCGGCTTTCATATATTGTCTTTTTCTGCTGATAGTCATAGGAATAGCGAATTAAAAGAACACCGAAACAGCAAGCGAGAATACGCTAAAATCGTCTTCAACTCTTGTGACTACACCCGCCGGCAGTAGTTGTGATTCATGGTCAAGTTTTACCCGGGCAAACTGAGCTTTAAACCTGACTCTGTCCATCATATTGTATGAAGCGCCAAAGGTTGTAGTTTTGATATCCTCATCTTCTTCTATGCTATCACCTGGAAGCGCAAGTATTGCTGTATGGGAATCCAGGAACCAGTAGCTGCCATAAATGAAAAGCGCTTCTGTCAAATTATAGCCTAAGGTGGCATAATAGAAGTCGAGATTTCGTTCCAGCTTTGGACTCTCTCTTTCAAGGCTTGCTTTAATAAATTCACTTTCAAATGAGAAATCAGCAAAGCTGTAAGACAGATCTCCTCCTAAGCGTATCTTGGGAATTGCGCTTAGTTCGGTAGGCGATATGTCAAGCTCCGGCGCCAGAACTTCTGCTGAATTGTCTTTGTCGTAGGTCGCCGAAAGGCCTAATTTCAGTTCGCCATAGCGCAACCCCAACCGGCCGCCAAAAAGAAATGTCGAGGTGGTGTCGATGCCGGTTTGGGTGAAGCTTGGATCATTGTTTATGTTCGGACTGTTGCCAACATAAGCCGCATAGTCAAATTTCGCTTCGCCTACCGGAAAGAAACCATAAACCTGTGCAAACGCCCGGACAGGGGTCAATACTTCAATTGGAATGAACTCGCTGAATGTTGTTTCATAGGCTAATGGCCTGATAATATAGGGCAACAATGGCGTGCGATTCTTAATCTCATGGAGATTGTTGAAAATGGGTACAAGCAATCCGAGCTTCAAATTGAATCTCATGTTGGCCCGGTATTTCACCCAGGCTTCTTCAAGCTTGGCTGAACCCCATTGTCGGCCGGACGAGAAATTGTTCAGGAATTCAAAGTCGATAAACGCCGTCCAATTGGTACCAAGGTCTTTTTGAAAAAGAAGATTGAGTTGTTGTAAGCTGAAGGAATTCTGTTTCGGCCGGCTCTGGAAGGTTGTCCACTGCTGGAATGAATTCTGGAAGTAGCCAAATATCTTAATCGGAGCTTCTTTGTCCTGTGGGAAGCTGTTTGGCACCGCAGTAAAAGATACTAGCAGAAATACGATTGCGCAAAGAAAAGTCATCTTGTTTGCAATCATAGACGGTGTCTTTAATTTTTTGCAGCAAGGATTCATTGATTTAACTTCTCCAACTTAGGAAATTACCTGTACCTTGCACCCTGCTTAAAATGCGGCATTTTGAAATAAAGTGCAAGACTTTGTTCTACTTTCTATGTTTTTTAGAGTCTGATTCGACTCGCCTGATGTCTCTTAATGCAATCCAAAGGGGCAATGCTGCAACAGGGGTAAATGCAAAATCAATCCAGAACCAAACCGGGGGCAGTCCTCGAATTGGAATGCAGATACCTGCAAGGACAGGAACAAGAACACACATGATGAGTCCGCACTGAACAATCCAAATATTCCGAACCGGGTCACGGATTGCACCTGCGAACAGAATTGCCAATACAATGTGCGCGAAGGCGAGCCAGTCATGTGCGTACAACATAAAGGGGTAGTTTGCCTCAACAGACTCGAATCCCTCAATGGCTTGCAGGACAAAACCGTGCAACACACCAATGGGTTCAGCATCTCCCCAGACTATACGAACGGCCATTTTCAGTTCGGGGATTGCCGGCCATACAGTGATGCCGGACACAAGAAGCCCGAAGACGATAATGCCTAACATCCACTTTGCTCGTTTTAAACTATTCATATTCCTCGAGTAGAACGTGGCGGTCGGTTGATGTGTGAGCAGCCTCTTCTTCCAACCGCTTTGTTGGGCAGCGCTTCGCGACATTTGAGCTGCTATTGTTGTTAACTATTCTGTAAAGAGCGATGCTGCAAACCCAGCGCGAGCGGAGAAATTTGTCGCCCTGCTTTTGTTGCAGCCTGAGTTAGAACGACTGCTGCCTGGGGCCTGCGTTATGACCAAACCTCGAACAATAACATGGCGTGATCTGAATATTGAGTAAACCAATCTTGCCATTGGTTTTGCGGCAATCGAGGCCAACCAAGAACAGAGACGACATTCCTGCCAACACCGGGACCCCGGATATCGAGTTGGTCTGAAGCAAGAACGTGGTCCAGATTCGTCGGTTCATAATGCCTGCTCCCGTTATACCACGAGACTTCCCGTTCAAGGCCTTCAACCTCAGTCGTCTCCTTGTTCAAAAGCACCATATCCCGACGGAGTGCCCAGCCGCGAAGTCGTTCTACTTCATCCTCTGTACTTAAATTCAAAACCCTGGAATAGGGAACAGGATCATCAATACCCATGGTATTAAGATCGCCCAGGAATAAAAAATTGGCTGCCCCTTGTACAGCCCTGTCCAAAGCCCGCTTCAGGCTAAATGCATGATTAAGCGCTGCATCCCGCAGACCGAAATCTTCTGTACTGCTGCCACTACGAACATGGAGAAAGAGCAAGGAATAATTTGTGCCGGCGACATTCACAGTTAAAAGCAATCCAGGACGTTGAAACTCGCGTTGCGTTTTGAACTCAAGTCTCTGTGTGGTGAAACTCTGTAACCGTCTGTGAACGCCAATAAAAATCTCCTGAGTTTGGCGACCTTCCGTAACATGGAAACGATGATCCGGAAACCGAGTCATAAACTCCTGGAATATTTCTTTGCCCTCAACCTCATACAAAGCAAAGATTTCTGGAACTCGGGCCGGGCCACCGTGTTGGCCTGAAATAAACTCAGCAATTCTCCTGACACGGGCAGCCTCGTTACCAAAATGCTCTACATTCCACGAAGCTACTGAGAAAACTCTTGGCATAAACACCTCCGGATTTAAAGGGTGGATACAACATCCATTGTTTGATTAATCGTGATGCGCGGTTGATGTTCGAGCATTCATCTCAAACCGCGTTTCTATTCAGCCTTTCTCTTTGGTTGGATTCTTATTATAGTTGCTACTTTCTCCAGGTGGAATGCTTAAGTATTGCCAATTTTTTCCTGCAAAGTATTTTGCCAGATACATAATTTGACCAACATGACAACTGAAATGGGAAAGTGAACGAGCTAATGCTTCTTCGACTGTGAATGGCACGCCTCGTATCTTTACCACTTTAGTCATATCTTCCGGGCGGAGAGAGAAGGCGGCGTCCTCCAACACATGCCATGCCCTGTTCCACTTTTCCATAAGTTTTGCTTTTGTTGTTTTGCTTAAATGAAACTCGGACTCTCGATCCCGCCACTCCTTTTCACCATCTGTTGTTAAAAAATCCGTAAATCTTGATAGCAAGTTACCTGAAATGTGATTGAAAATGACAGCAATAGAATTCCCATGCTCCCCGACCTGTTTGAAAATATCTTCTTCCGACACTTGCTCAATAGAACTTTCAAGAAGACTTTTGTAGCGCTTATATTCACCTGTAAATACATTCATTAGTTCTTCTGTTCCTCCTGCGGTTAAGCTTCCGGTGCTAAGTTTAAGTCTCTTAAGGAAGGCAATCCAGGGTTTATTTGTTCGGTGCTGGATTGCCTGACAGGGCTATTTTGCCCCCTCCCGCGTAACGGGCTTAGTTCAATATTAAGATGCAACCAAGCGTCAGCGCCTGGATGGTGCAGATTATTCGCCACGTACCAAATTCCGAATGACATCATCTTTGCCGGTCAACTGCCATCTTAACAGTGACATGGGAATCACACCGGCGACATTCACTTCTTCAAAGAGGGTAGACAGATTGAACGCGTCACCCAACTGGTTGCTGCGTTCTGCGATCAGTCGCTCAACCAAATACTTGCCCGTGATATAACAGCTACCATAGCCGGGCTGGCGCATATAGAGCAGTTGCTCGAAGCCAAGCAAGTCCAAATCCTCACGCATCCAGCCGCGCGGCGTCCATTTTACATGAAAATTACGGGCTTCTTTCATGCTGAACTCGTTTGCTTGCGCATACAACGACCCCAAACCTCTGGCGGCGCGCTGGGCCAACATGATCCAGACAATCTCTCGTACATGCGGATTGTCGTCGTAAAGTCCCGCATGCATCATAATCTCTTCAAAGGCTGTTGCCAGGCCTTCTGCGCGACTGTCCCAGATGTTGTAAAGCAGCGCGTTTCGCCGGATTGGGCTCTGGTGCGGCATTTCACGCATTCTGGCGAGATCCCACCAGTGATACCAATGGGTGTTGAGTGTATTGGGCTCGAAATGAATGGCGGTGGTGAAGAAGTTCCGCTTGTCTTCCGGCACAAACGGACGAATCTGTGCACGCAGGGCGGAGTCCATGAAACTGCGGATTGGCAGCACCTTTTTGTCTTTTAGAAAGGCCATGAACCGGGTTACCGACGCTTGCGCGCGTCGGTCGAATTCTTCCGGGCTCGATATCGCTTGCAGCGGTGGTAGTTCCCGGTTTCTCTGCTCCTCAAGGCGCAGTGAGGCGTGGGCACGGGCGAGTTCACGCTTGAGGAGATCGACTTCCTGTTGCCACGAAAGCGGCACCAGATGAACGTTTCTTAGCTGCCAGGTGTAGTTGTCTTTGCCAATGCCGGAAGGCCCTGTTTTGCCGGCTGCCCGGGATTCCAACCAGCCGATAAAAGAGCGTGTTGCAGCACTTGCTTCGCGCAGCGCCGCTTGAAATTCACCACCGGTCGCATGCGTCTTGCCGGCGAGTTCAGCCAGATCAGCGGTCTGACCATGCAGATTCAGCGTGCCACCGATCCATAATTCGCGGGCGTTGCCGGTGAGATTTATCCGGGCTTGCTCGAGTAAAGGCGGGATGGTTTGCAACTCGGCGGCCAGCTTACGCTCATCAACTTTTGCTAACGGAAAGCTGTATGTCCATAATTCGATGAGCGCATGATGTGCGGGCCCCTCATGCGCGGGCGTATCGCTTTGGTAGTTGAAAACGGAGGTGTAAAACGCCGGATCCCGTTCCCACGGTTTAAGCACCCTGATATTGAAATCAAGGCCATTCATCTCGGCGCGCACGATGTGGTAATCCACCTGTTGTTCAATAGGCCAGCCGCTGGTATCAATGGCAGCAAGTCGTGCTTGATACGCCTGCAGCGCCTTGTGTTTTTCTGCCATGGCCGCTGCCGTATAGTCCGGCGCGCCATTTCGCAGCGCGGGTTTTTCAAAGCTCCGCCACGCCGCGAACAAGGTTGTCAGGTCATTATAGCCGGTATTGGCCTTGGTTTTTTGAGCTGCGCTGGTTAAGCTTGCGCTGGCCGGGATGGTGAGAATGAGGAACGATAGTGCGAGTATACGTGTGTGCAATTTAGTCTTCATAAGGCCTTTCCATTTCCGTAATCGATGGTTAAGCCCGTCACTGACAAGTCAATTACGGGCGATTTAAATTAATTCTGTTGATTGCCGCTGTATCATTATTCTTAGCCAACCAGGTTGGTTTCAGCTTTTTGAACCCACTATCAGGGGGAACCAGCCCCAATTGTATCACGACATTCATGTCGTGGTTTTTGCTTTACAGACTTTGCCCGCGATGAACCATCCGGAGGCTCCAAGCCTCCGGATGGTTGGTGATTCTCAATCCCATCCCAAATGTCATTTCGAACCCGGCGTTCTCTGCCGGCGTGAGAAATCTGTCGAAGCACCGAAGCATTCGTTCTATTCAAAAGGTCATTGCCGCAACGCTGTCATTGTGCTGCATCAGATTCCTCCATTGCTGTGAAACGCGTTGTTCGGAATGACAGGTCGTCGGGGAAAACAAATGTCATTTTAAAAGTAAGACAATGCGTTAATACAGTCAACTATTTTCTGTTGGCTGCGGCTTTGGTTGTGGGCACAATAGGCGGGAGCGGGCAGAGATGACAATATTGTATCGGCATGTCACTAAAGTTCTTGAGACAACTGCCGATACATAAATCAATAAACTATTTATTAATTGAGCAAGGAGGCCTGTTATGCCCTTCAAATTTAAGTTGATTCCGCGCAAAAACCCGCTGGACACGGCGGCAGCACCCAAGCATTACCCGCACATTGTCACGCAGGACAAGAAAGATCTCATGGCGCTGGCAAAACGGATCTCCCGTGGCACCACCATGGGCGTGGGCGATGTGCACGGGGTTCTGCTCTCGCTTGAGGAAGAAATTATCGATGTTCTGCGCGATGGCGACGCGGTGGAGCTGGGCAATATCTGTATGATTTACCCTTCCATACGTGGAACCGGTGTTGATACCCCCGAAGAATTCAATACCTTGTCCCACATAAAAAAGCGACGAATTCGCATCACGCCAAGACGCGGCCTGGTACATAAAATAGCCGATGTTCCGGTGCAACAGGTAGATCTTTAGTCCGGTTTACTCCTTCATAAAATGCCCGTGCTGTTGGTTGGCACGGGCGTTTTTTTGTTCTTCCCCGATTTTTTGCTCTGAAACACCCCTTTTTTAATAGCAAAACTCACCGAGTTACGTTTCTAACTTGGTAAGTTACGATCGTAACTCACCGAGTTACGATGCTAACTCACCGTGTTACTCATACAACGCCGGTAAATGGCCATTTCAATGTTAGTTTGTTGCAGGATGGTATTTTTGGCAAGTGCCGGGCGTTTACGCGGGTGAAAAATCAAATTTCCGGTACAGAAAGGGCCCAAAACCCACGCGCTTTTTATTAGAAGACTTTGACATGGTTGTCAAGTTTTGGCAACATTGGGGCAGGAGAGAGGTTCTGAAATGCCCCTTTTGAAGGAGGATTCACCGGGATGTTAAGATGTATTGCGCCTCCCGGCTTCGGCAAATTACACATGGCATTGCTTCGTCCAACCGCCGGGTTCAGAAGGCCGAACAGTACCTGTCTTCTCAATCCCATCTCTTGTTAGGTCTAGTTTCCAACAGAAACCCTTTCTACGCGGTGATGGAGAAGGTGTTAATGTCTCAATCCCATCTCTTGTTAGGTCTAGTTTCCAACATGGTGGTTTTGATTGGTCTGAGGTAAAGGGCAGGCCGTCTCAATCCCATCTCTTGTTAGGTCTAGTTTCCAACTAATTGAAATGGAGGAATAAAATGCTTAATCTTTTTTTGTCTCAATCACATCTCTTGTTAGGTCTAGTTTCCAACTTTTTGTTGTGGGTGTAGAACTCGCATATTCACAAAAAGTCTCAATCCCATCTCTTGTTAGGTCTAGTTTCCAACGGTGTTGAAGATGCACGAGAAATACTCCAGAGCGGTCAGGTCTCAATCCCATCTCTTG
>JAJDAG010000138.1 GCA_029262005.1 Candidatus Zhuqueibacterota bacterium
CCTTTTCGACTTTGAATAAACGACGTTTTTTGCCCCAGGAATACATTGCCTTTGAATATTTTGAACCACTCATCTTCCGGGTTAATGTCGTCAAGTTTTTCGAGAAGGCGGACATCTGTTAGGAATCGGTGCAACGAATAATCGTCGTACTCTCTCTTGTGAATTTTGTTGTTTTGTTGATTTGGATAACGCCTTTGATAATTTTCGTCGGTTCGTTCTTCGGTAAAAAAGTCATTGTACGCCTTCACATATTTCAAATCTTCACGGGAGTTTTCATACAACCACTCCGCCAACACGTCATTATCCACCAGATAGGCGTAGCCGCTGTCCCTTTGTGATTTTAGCTGAATCAAACCCTCGCCGTAACCGAGTTCTTTGCCACGAATATGAATCGGAGATATTGTTTCAAGTTCTATTACAGCAGTTTGATAGTGGTCAACCGGGTCTTTCATTTGCCTTCCTCCTTCCTGGCCGGAATGGTTAGTGCATATCCATATTGCCAGACATCGTGTTCAGAAAAGGCCTCCGGTCTCACGTCAACCAACTTGCCGTTATCTATCTCACTGAACATAGAGCCTTCGGAAAATGCAAAACAGGTTTTCTTCTTTAAAGATCGGTTGGTAGTACTCGAACCAATCCAACCTTTTCGCTGCACGAGACCATAGGACAATGCTTTTTTTTCAATTTGCTCAGTTGATAATGGAAAATAAAGTGAGAGCAGGCAGTATCCCAATCTGGTTTTGAGGCTAAACAATTCGTCAAGCTCAGGAGGTGGTTTTTTAATAACAATGTCGATAAGCACACCCTGGCCAATATTACGATTGCCCCCCAGACCGTATTTTGCCAAATGTTTTAAAACAAATTCAAAGGGCTCTCGGATTTTTTTTTCTAACTCAACAATGGCATATAAGCCACAGTATTCGTCAAAATAATAGCTGCTGCTGTGATAAATATTGGCGTGATTATCACGCCGGTCAACCGGGGTTTTAGGTAGAATATCCTCATATCCGAAAACACTTTTGTTTCTATCGGGGTCGATCAGATTTTCAGCAAATCCCTTTTCGGTGCCGGTTTCAGTCATCCACTTTTTGAAATAGTCCAATTTCAAATAAGATGTTTTTTTGACGCTTTTTGCATCCCTGATTCTCTGTTCTGGGGCGCGATATAAATTAGTGGGCTCGGTCATCGGTTTGGGAAGATAGTAATCCTCGCCTGAAAACGGAAAAGCAGAAGAAATTTTAAAAGGCGGTTTGCCCGTTCTAAAATCTTCGAGCACGCTCTGGAAAGACTGAAAATTTTTTGCCTGCAAATGCCAATCGACCTGAGCCCATACATTGCATATAGCGCTGAACAGGGTATCGGAATGCAAAATCATTTTAGAAGCTTCCTGACCAATACCCGGTAGGTCGCTGCCAAAATGAGTTGCGTTATGAAAACCAAATTTTATGATAAAGCGGTCCATCATTTCAACCTTTGTTTAAAATGTTAAGACTGATTATCGCCCTCTGTAACTTCCGTAACACCGTCTTTATCTGTGCCTACTTCGTTTTCTGTTTGGTTTTGATTCTCTTTGGCTATATCTTTGCCGGCAGCTTGTTCCGGAAACGAGATTTTTTTGATTTCCTCTCTCCAAAACAGGTAATCCTTTTCCTGCTCGGTAGAATCTCCATTTAATCTCTTTGTGCTGAGATCAATCTGGGTGGGTGACACATTTGATATTTCAAATTTCACCTGGCCATAACCCCGCGCCGAATGGCCGCCCAGCCCGTCTTTCTTTTCGATGATTTCCAGCACCCATAATAGGTTTTCCAGATCACTCCGAAGATTGTTGTTGTCTTCTTCTGTATATTCCCCCTTACAATTTGTTTGTACTTTGTAAATCATCTCAAACTCAAATTCGGCCCCGGACGGTACCCGCTCGATAGTTCTGGGGTGCGCAGCAGATGTAATACGATCGATGGCGGTTTCCATCTTAGCTTCGGTAATAGGGAGTTTTTTGTGCATATATATTGCACGCGAATGCTCTGTGAGAAGACAGTCACGCACCATAAGATTTGCCGGAATCGTCCCATCCTTTTTAACTTTTTCCCCGCTTTTTTCTTCAGAGGGAAAGCCACCAAAAGTCCGGCATATCATCTTGGATTCACGGTTATCCTCTTGCCAGTGATGAAGGTGAATATCGCTGACCAGTTTGTCTAAATGCAACCCGTATGCTTTTTCCAAAATCGAACGCATGCGGCCGCGCAAGGAACTGCCCGGAATATAGGGTTGGTTGCTCACAGGATTTTTGATTACCGGCGAATCGATACCGCCTTTATCGATGGAATCAGCCGAACCACCAATATGAATACCGGTAACACATTTGATTGTCCCTGAAATGGTGACATATCCCAAAAGTTTGATTTGTTTAACCTCATTCATGATTCTGATTCCTCCTGGTTAGATTTTTCTTTACTCAAAACCTGGTGATAATCCAAAATAGCCTCAAAAAATTCGACAAAATAATCATAATCAGGTTTAGTCTTTATTTTCTCATTCGCCAGACATGCAGAAATGACCTTGAACAGTGGCTTTACTTCACCCTTTCTTGTGGAGGCACCGGCCAGTTTGGGCGGCAAAAAAGCCAATCCTGCCAGAACTTCAGGGGGGAGATTTGTTTCATGCGGCTCAACTTTGTATTGGAGTTTCTTGACATAGGTATAAAACCTGCGCAACTGGGTCGGTTTCAGATCTTCTGAAAGCTTTTTAGCGATGGCATAAGAGAAAACCACCAGATTACTTTGCGGGTCTGTTTGAAAGTCTGCAAAATGTTCTTTTTTCCCAATTTCTGCAATTATAAATTTTAAATTCGGTTGGAATTCGCCATTTTGCTTTTGAAAATTATTCTTCCAAACAGGCAAATCTCCGTAAATGTTATATTCGTTCATAATATTTATCTCCTCAGATAAGATATCCAGGTCAAGGGGATGTGTATTTTTTTAATGTTATTTGTATCGAATGAATAAACATGGTCTAAAAATTTGTTAAATTCCTCGCGAGATAAGTTGTTTTTTGTTTGTTCAATAATTCTCGCCATGGTTGGTAAATAAATTTGACCCTTGCTCTGCCATTCTTCGGCAACGCTAAACAGCTTTTCTATGGTCGCTGCCGGAAGCTTTTGCAGGTGCCATTTTCCGTCTTTAATATCTCCGAAATTTTGCATTTGACGTGTGAATGGAATCACAAACTTTTCAAACTCGCTCCAGGTGACTGCCAGCCGGTATCGATCTTTTGCATCGGCTTTATTTGCCAGTGGAAAGAGATTTTTTGAAATTGTCTCCTTGCGTACTTTTTTATTCAAATCATAAAATAATGCAATACGGTTTTTGAGTTGTCCTTTGTTGTGGCTCTTATCATTCTTGGCAAACGATTCAGCCTCACCACTCAACCGCGCCATCTGGTATAACGGGAATTTCGGTTTGTGTAATGTTACACCGCCTGAAATTCCCAATCCCGAATACTGTGCAAAACAGCGCTGAATATCGAAACTCAATTCGGCAATTTCATCCCATGCTCCGATAATAAACAGGTCATCACCACCAGAGTAGATAATCGAAACGTTTCGGCCCGGCTCTCCACGTCGTTTACTGAGAATTTCTTTCTTATCGACTTCATCCGTTTCCGGTGACGCGGCATAATCCTTCCCGGTTAAATCAGTAGGTTTGTCGATGCGACCAGCGCAAATTTGACTCAGGAAAACCTTAAAGAAAAGGTTCAACAGACGAGACAGTTGTCCAAGGTGATTAAGTGTGAAATCATCTGGAATTTTCCACCCCTGTAGCGAAAAAATACTGCCAAGGTTATCAATATCCATCCGTAGGCAGCCAATCAAGTCGGCGCCACAGGCGGATGCGGCCAGCCCTGCAAAAGAGGCCGAAACTTTTTCCGGCGCATTCATTTTTTTTCTGTAGGCTTCGAAATAAAGCTTCTTTTCAAATCCTATTGCTGCCTCCGGCAGGTCAGAAACTTTACGTGCATAATCAGCATACAGAAATATAGAGCAATTCTCTTCTGGGCAGGCTTCAGGAGGGGCATTGATCCGCCACATGTATTCCACTTTCTGTGTTTTACCAGCGTTGATACAGTAAAAGACAGCATCGCCTCTAAAATCAGGAAACGTCAGAAATCCATTGCGGCCGTTTTTATTATCTGGATTAGGGTGAGCGCGCATGCGAACAACCTCGATAGACATTAAATCTTTCTTAGTGAGACGATCGCCCAAATGAAACAACTGAAAACAGAGTTCGTGGGCAATCGTCAGGTTCGGATTGGAAATGAAGCTCTTACTTGGCGGTAATCCTTTAATCAGTTCTTCTTCATTGGTCAGGACACGCAACGGTTCACGGAGAGTGGGAGGCGAAATCGATTCGAGTTCTAAATCATCGCGATGACATATTTGACATTCCTGCTCATTGGTTTTCAGAGTCGGTTCTTTCAGCTCGCTCTCTTTAAAAACAGAATCCAGTTTCCATGAAAACTTGCGATTCTTGTCAGCATCAAGTTCATCGCCAAGCTTTGTCCATATATCACTAAACTGAGCAGGGACATCGAGTTGTTGGGAAGTTACTTCCAGGCAGGCAAAAGCAATATAAAGCCGGCCACTAAATTCCCGCAAGGCCCACTCGTTGAGTTTCCTTTTAAATAATTCAACTTTGTTTTTGTAGTCGATGTTCGGCAGCAACAAGCAAAAACGCCCCCCCCCGGAAAACACCACATATTTACGCAGCTCTTTGTATCCGCTACTGCCTGTCAGGCCTGTCAGTAGTTCGTAACAGCAATGCTCACATAACAACTCCAACATAAACGAGCGCGCACGCAGTGACTTCAAAGCGCCTTTGGAAGAAATGGTGTAAACCGTATCCTGAATCCCGGACAGGTCACCCGCCAACAATAGATATGGTTCTTCTTCATCGTTCTGCTTAATATTTTTCAAGTCAAACTCGCCTAAGTACTCCTCATGCTCAGAAACAAAATCATCAAAGATGCCTGTGTTCACAGAGTCATTCGCAACCGTGTACTTTTCTGCGATATTTTTAAAAATATCAAGAGGGTTTTCAATTGATTCAGTCTGCATTGGCTCTCCTGCTATATATAGTCATGACATTAACGGCTAAGCATGCTGCACTGTACAATATGTATGGGTAGTTCTATACTAACAAAAGCAACTAAAATCAAATACGGTAAGAATAAACAACAAAATCTATCTGAAGGATTGCCTCAAAAAAGGCACTGCAAGGGAAGCAATCCATTGCTTGCTTCATTGGGATCGGAGCAGGAGACCAAATCAGTGGTGGAGACTTCGCCGCCCGATTACAATTAAATAACAAAATGAGAAGAACAAGGTCAAGTAAATCATAACAAAAAGTTTAATTCTTGTCAACAAATGTTGTTTCACCCCAACAATCGTGCTGAAGCGGATTCCTCCATCGCTGGGTAATGCACTGTTCGGAACAACAAATCAAAGACAACTCTCATACAGGAAACCCTCAGTCGCCCAGCCAATCTCTGATTAATGTCATGCTCGAAATCTTCTGTCGGGCATCCATTTCAAAGCACAGTTCTATCCGTCAGACCGTGCGTTTGTTCAGCCAGTTAATTCTCACTAACAAACAAGATTTTGCCCTCCAAACAATTCACATCCACCTTGTCATTCTGTAAGAATCCTGTTAATTGACAGAAGTGTACATGGCTAACAAGATTCTTACAGAATGACATCTGAACAACTACTCTAAATTTCTGTAAACAACCCAGGACTGCTCTACCGATGTTGTCATCCAATAAACCAAGATTTGAATATGCCAATACAGTTGTCCTTTCCGGACTCCCACCAAGAGCATGGGGGAATGACTGCCTATGGAAAATCTATCAATCCATCCCATGGCATTACACCAATTACCACCTGTAGAAAAAACTACGCTCACCCAACCCCCACCTTCCCATTCCCAAAAACCGTCCCCTTGCCCACATGCACCACTTCGCAAGCCTGCAACAACGCCTGAAAAGGCGCAAGCTCACCCTGCAAAGTCAGCCCACCGACAAAACCACCCATTTTCATGCTGGTATCCTGGCGATTGCTGCGGCGCTGCCAGTCGCGCCATTTGAGGTTACGCTCGACAATTTGCACTGCATCGGCGGCCACCAGCAGATCGTGGAACTCCCAATCTGGTTCTGCATTCGGCAAATGGAAGTGGGCCAGCTCCAGCACCCGCCGCAACATCTTAAACACCAGCATGCGAAAAGTAAAATCAATGCTTAAACTACCGCGGAATTTCAAACGGGTCGGGGTTAAAAAATTTAAAGTCACGGAATCTGTTGAGGCATCGGTGTGCATGGCTTCGCGCCTTTGCGGCACAGCCTGAGAAATTAACTTGCGCTCTTTGCCACTATAAAGCGGTTGCCAGCCATTGCTGTTTGCCTGCGTCGTTTGCTTTGCAGCAACGTCATTTCCACCTGCAGGGGCAGAGGCGGTTTCATCCTGCCAAACCACATTGTCCAGAGAAAAGCGATGCCGGTTTTTGCCCAGTCCGGTTTTGGCCATGCACTCCACCGAATAAATGACATAGGGATACAGCTCAACAGCCTGGCCAAAAAGCACCATGTCAAATTTCAGGGTATCACCGCTGCCATATTCTTTGGCACGGTCAAACGGCTCAAACACATAGGGACGGGGCGCAGTCGGCACTCCGCGCAAAAACCGAGGCGCAGAGTCTTCGACAAAAGTCTCAAACAAGCGGGCGTAGGTGCACTGTTGCCGCAACATGCAGGATGCACAGGCCTGTTGCGGCGCCATAACGCAGACAGTGCGGCGCAAGGCATGGCCAAAGGCACCGCGCAACAACGAGCCTTTATAAGAGGGGAGATAACAGTTGTTGTGGGCGCTTAATTGAAAACGCAACCGCAGAAACGGTATGTTGGGCAGTTTATAAGATTTATCATTGTTCATCCGGTATGTCCCTCCTGACTGGTCTCACCGGTTGTATATGGAAAAAATCTTGGATAAACTAAAAAAGTGCGAGCGTGCAGAAAGTCGAATATTCCAGGGGAGGTCATTAACACCCGCGCTGTCAATATAATAAAGCGCACGAAGTGAATCAAGCAATATTGTTACGGATTTGTCGTGAAAGCCGCCAAAAGCAACATATCTTGCCCCAAAGCCCCCACAAAAACGCTTTGCAATAAACAAATATCTCCCTCTCGAGGGAGACAGCTTGGCGCTCAAAGAGTGAAAAGCAGAGGGAGGTCTTCCAAGCCAATTTTTAGACAGGATAAACAGGATTTACAGGATGTGTTTTCCTCTCACCTCACGACATGAATGTCGTGGTACATATCTCCCCGCTCAACCACACCCTGTCATTTCTAACCCCGCGTTCTCTGCCGGCGTGAGAAATCT
>JAJDAG010000139.1 GCA_029262005.1 Candidatus Zhuqueibacterota bacterium
TCCCGGCGGGTAATCAAAATCATCTTTGCATGGACTTTCAGACCCGGGACACCATGGATAACTTTCACGCCTTCTTCCTGGAGCTTTTCAGACCAACTAATATTTGGCTCTTCATCGAATCGTGCTCTTAACTCCACTACTGCTGTCACGGATTTTCCATTCTTGACCGCATTTATTAAGGCATTTACGATATTCGAATCGTGCGCCACGCGATAAAGCGCCAACTTTATGTCGGTCACCTTCGGATCGATCGCTGCCTCTCTCAGAAAATCGATGACGTATTCAAACTTCTGGTAAGGATAATGAAGCAAGATGTCCTTCTTACTAATATCCTTAAATATGCTGCCGCGAGCATCAAAATCTCTGTGCGAGAGCGGTAAAGTCTTGGCCCCTGTTTGATTGGATATTTCAATTATAGGAAAATTTATTAGATCTCTAAGATTCAGATATTTTCTTCCGGGAATCAAGTCACAACCAACATTATTCAAATGAAGCCTGGAAACCAGAAGCTTCAAGAATTCATCCGACATCCGCTTGTCATAAACAAAGTGTACCGGTGTGCCTGATTTCCTTTGCTTCAGGCTTTTTGATATTTTTCGGACGTAGCTTTCCGACAAATCATCATCAACGTCCAATTCTGCATCCCTGGAAAGCTTGACCGAGTAGGCCTCAATTTTGTCATAATTGAATATGGTAAAAACACTTCCTAAACAATGACGAATCAAGTCTTCCAGGAACATAATATATTGACTCTCGCCACATCGGGGTAGCGTGACAAAGCGCCCGAATGATCCTGTCGGGACTTCAATGATAGCATGTTTCACTTTATGGCCGTTGTTCTTTAGCAAACGGATGGCCAAATAGAGAGCGCCATCCTTTAGCTGAGGCACCTCAGAGCTCTTGCCTAACATCAACGGCACAAGTTTTGGACGGACTATTTGGAGAAAATGGTTCTTAACAAATTCCTCTTGCTCCACATTTGTTTTCTTCTCATCGATTATGAAAATATTTTTCTTTTCCAACTCGTGTAATATTTGAGTGTAGATTTTTTCGAAAACAACCTCTTGTGCACGAGAAGTTTCCTGGATAGTAGAGAGAATCTTCTTAGGATCAGAGCCTACAATTGCAGTTGCCTTCTTTCCCAGCAGAGTCAGTCTCTTCAGATTGGCAACTCTGACACGATAAAATTCATCAAGATTTGAGGAAAATATTCCTAAGAACTCAATCCTCGACATCAATGCAACCGTCGGATCGGCCGCCTCTCTTAATACTCTGGCATTGAATGCGAGCCAGCTAATCTCCTTGTTTTCAAAGTGCTTTTTCACTATTATTTTTCTTTTGTGTAGACAGCCTTCCAGGTATCTTCAGAAAGTAACGGCCCACAGTTCCTGTCAACATTTTCTATTTTCGTTGTCGGGCCTGCGCTTATACAAAGAAGATTCACACCGCTTCCAGCTATTTATTCATGGGGTAGATTGTCAGTGTTGCGCGTTTCCTTGCCCCCTCATCGGAGACGATAAGTGTGTGGTCAGAGGCAAAGGTGATGCCCTCGATCTGGCGATGCCATTTGGCAGGGAATTTCACAACGCCAACGACTTGCCCGGTCGGCGTAACTTCCGCCATTGCGTTCTGACGAGCTGCCACGATAAAGTAGTTCTCTGATACAGGGTGTCGTTCAATTCCAGACGGTTGAAACTTTTTGCCCTTGATGTAGCGAGTAATATCAATGAGAGGGACTATCGTATGTCCGTTTTCGACGAGTTGCCTGGTGTCAACCGACCAACGATAAATAGTCAACTTGCCTTTCTGTTCAGAGCCCATAGGGTTCTTGCTCATAATTAAAAGCACCCGTTCGCCCGGGACATAAGCCAGGCCTTCTATTTCATACTCTCGCCCTACTCCGGTAGCATATACATTAAAAAGAACGGTTTCTCCGTCAACGCCTTCACGGCACTCATATAGCCGCCCGGAGCTTGTTACCAGGTAGATGGTATCTTGAACCGTGGCAATTCCTTCAAAATCACCTGAGACAGGTTTTTTAAGATCACCCAGGCCAAAGGATTTTACAATTGAACCGTTCTGATAATCTACCTCGAAAACAACTCCACTTTCATCGTTGTGGGCCAGAAGCCGGTTGTCGTTGGTCATGGCCAGACCCGATATTTCTCGTAAGCGTTTCGGAAGTTTCCAGCGCGTCGCGGTCGCGGCCTTCAGCTCGTAGCTGCTGCTATCAAGTGTTACCTGCTTTGTATTGGGTGAATTTTGCACAGAAGTAGTGTCGGCACCCACCGCTACCGAATCTCTGTAAGGTACAACTGCTGTATCCCGAACAAATTGTAAGGATAAAAGGTAAAAAACAATGCTGCCGGCTAGAAAGCCCAGAAGCACTTTGTCACTAGTTATTTGCATGAGAGCCTAGGCCTTTTCAACTTTATACTTTTTCAATTCAACCTTGGTGATATGGTGCTTATCGCCTTTTTCAATCTGCCCGAGAAGGGTGGCTCGATCCACGGATTTCTTGAGGCGAACATCAAAAACCAAAATAGAAATTCCACTCTCTTTCGTGATGGTGGGATCTAGAAGCCATCGTTTGCCATGGGACTCGAGAACTTGAATCGTGGTTTGTTCGGATCTTTCGGGCTTCGTCGTATGAACCAGAAGCTGCGCATTAAAGGATTTGCCGTCGTGAAACTCTGCTGCATGAGGTTTTTCCGCAACGGGCGCTGCTACTGGAGCAACTGGTTGAGCATTACCGTTAACCCGGGCGCCCTTTTCGTCAAGGGTGCAGACATTGCACCCGATCATTACCGCTGGTTTCGCACCAAAATCAGTGTACCATACGGCAATAGCAACGGCATTGAAAAACATGGATGAGATAAAAGCCACATTGAGGAGCTGGACGCCGGCAGCCAGCCCTATTCCCGCCACAATGAAAACGAATACTCCGTCCATTGGTTCATTGAGAGTGGTCCTAAACCGAACAGCAGCAACAATGCCGGCCAGACTAAACGCCAGCGCAAGGCTGCCTTTAACCAGAAAAACAACACCTGCAATGGCGATGGGTAAGACAAGTAGCGTGTGTGCGAATGTCTGAGCATATTTCTTCTTGTTATGCGTCCATCGGTATACCCACGCAACGGGCAATGTTAGTGCAAACGACAAAACAAGAGCCATCAAGACAGGTATGGAGGTCGCTGGGTCGAGCAAACCTTCCAACCCCTCAACTCTGGTATCCAGCGGAGCCGAAACACCTGCACCCAATTCAGAGCTTGAGGCTCTTGCCTGGTGCGACCGTTCCTGCGCGAGATGGTAAGGGATCTGCGGAAACATATTAAAGAGACCAAAAATAATACTAATTATCGCCGCGTAATAAACAACGAGGCGAAACATTACGTTGTCGGTGATTTTTTCAAGCATCATTATACCTTTTATAAAAATAATTTTGATTTTGTTTTCTATTGCTGTGCTTAGAACTTCGATTCGGCGACTTTTTTAAAAGGTGAAGCCTGCACTGACATAGAAACCCGTCAGGTCATCGCCGTGTATGATTCCGAAACTCAGGCTCTGTATTCGGTGCAGGAATGACAACCAAAAGCCACCGCCAAATCCGCTGTGCCAATCACCGGAACCGCCTGGGTCTTCGTCGAGGAAGACACGACCAACGTCGGCGGCGCCAAATAACCCAAACTCTCCCGGTACCAGCAATTTAACATGCCCCAACGCAAAACGTAATTCAGCATTTCCGTAGGCGGAGGCATCGCCTCCGAAGCGGTCATGGCGATAACCGCGCAGATTGCTGGACCCGCCCAGATAGGCAGCCTCATGGAATGGGTACGTCCCCCAAACCTTTTCGCCACCGACTCGGAGCGCGAGTGTCGGCGACGTGGGTATGCTGGCAGTGAGATAGGTCGAAGCAGCACCGCTCACGCTGCCAAACGTGGATTCCACATCCCAGATCTCGGGGTAGATAATTCCGGCAGCCTTAAGCAAGTATCCTCTGGTGGCATACCCTGGATTGTCACGAGTATCGTAGGTAACTTCAGCCTGTGCCCCGAGCTGACCATACGAACCCGTGCCATAAAGTATTGGAATAAAGGGACCGATAAACTTGTCGTCGTTATCGCTGAACGGGGTGTCAGAGTACTTGAGGATCGGCCCACCGGCAACAGTGAATGTCGGACGCAAAGCTTCCCTACCACCACCTTTTTTGCCTCCCTGATTTCCACCTGCCTGGAATTCGACACTCGGAGAAAAAAGAAATTCTTTTCGATTTACATCATAAAAAGTCGAGGAGCCAGGAATTTCGGTTTCGTTACCGAAACCGTTGAAACGAAGCACATTGATTCCGGAGAAATGTGTTTCGATTGTCAGGTCCATTCGCGGCCACAAGTGGTGAAATACGCCCTTATAGCCGATAAAAGGTTCCGGTCCTTTGCTGGCCAAGCCGAGACTAACCCCATGTCGCGAAGAGAAAGGGTCTCTCCGATAGCCTAAAATTTGCCGCCCTGCAGTAATCCCAAAATATGCCCCGATATCCGGGCTTATTGCTATGCTCGGCAATACAAAGATAAAACCACCCCAGTCGATGGCATATCTCGTGTTCAACGACGCCAGGCCAGGTGGGCGTTTGTAGGATCGCCGATTGATTTTTGCCCCCCTGCCCTTCTCGAATATGTTGTCACCGCGCGAATCAAAGAATTGTGTCTTGCCTGCGCTCGCTTGTGATTTGTTGCTAAAGGAGTCATCTCCACCGCCACCATCTACGAGAACTTTAATCTGGGCTTTTTCTCCGGATACGACTACATTATCATCACCTCCATGCAGGTAAAGCCGAACTTCCCTGGTTTCTTTGGCGTGAAAAATTCTATGAAAGTAAGGGCTACTATTTTCTTTACCCGAACCTTTGACACGGGCAATACGCACTGCGAGGTCTCCGTTCGGCATGTGCTCTAACTCTACGGCTTCATCTTTGTCCGTTGCCTGTATTTCGGCTTGCCGGGTAATCAGCCAATAGTATTTATCAACGAATTGCTGCAGGTTGTCCCGGCGCGACTTAAGTGCCCGAGTCAGGAATTCACCAACCATCTCGTAGTAGGGTTGCGGCAGTTTGCGCACAGCATCTTGAATAATAGGATCCGGCAATTCTTTTACAAACACAGTTGCCACAGAATCCCAAACGCTTTTATCCAGTTCCGCCAAAAATTCACGATCCAGTTCCCAACCATTGATCGAGAGGCCAATAAGACTCGGGTACTCCGCCTCGAACTTGATCATCTTGGGGATGGCCTTGCGGCCAAGCGCCCAGGCAAAGCCGTCGAAATCGATAAAAGCCTGATCACGATCTTCAGGGATCGGCAGCCAAATATGGCAGTCGCCTTTCGGAAACTGCGCCCATCTCCACTGGCCGGAGTGACGGTCTTTGTCATTGATAAGAAAATCCATGAGCCTTGCTTTCAGATAGGCCGGGGCATCGACGCGATTGCAGGGGCTCTTTTCCAGGTGTTCCCACAGCTTCTCCGTACCGCTGATTTTTGATGAGCCGGCAAATCCAGGGGCGCCGTCAGCTCCTTCTGAGGGATGTTCCTGCAGTGTTCCAACCAGGCCGGCGAATTCTTTGCGGTATTGGCCAAGCCTGGAATCATCCGGTATAACCAGCAAGGTATGTTTTGAGTGGAGAATTCCCGTGGCTTTCTGCAGTGGGTCTACCACTAACGCACCGACCGGGAACTGCGCACTGATCATGTCCTGCAGGACGTCCTCCACAAGGGTGTTTTTGAGATCGCTTACGATGCGCTTGGTCGGGTCCTTATCCACTGAACGAACTGTATACCGGCGGCCGTCCTCCCCGGTAAAATGCAGGGAGATGGATTGACCAAAGCCTCCGGTACGAAGCGGCGTCAAGCCACCGGCAAAATTATGAAGGTCAAGCACGGGAACTTCAATAGAAGTAGTCCAGAGATTGCGGTAATCCTCGCCATAAAACCATTTTTTGAAACCACCCGCGCGAAAGCGTTCGCCAAGGACTACGGTGTGGGTTTTAGCGCCCACAGCTGGAATAGACCGATGGATTTTGCGGCCGGCGGCAGTTGATGGCGCTTCTTGAGCATGTGCGCTTGCAGGAATAGTACAAGCCAGTACAAATGCGAGAAGGGCTGCGCCCAACCACCCTCGGCTTCGGTGCAAGTTTATCTTGCGTATTGTCTCTACAGCCATAACAATTAACACGGCCATCACCTCATCGTTGATTATATGAATGCTTTCTTAGCCTTTCTTCGAAACAACCATATGCCGCAGGTTGCGGTCTAAAATGATCACACAGACTGAATCCCCGCAAGTTTGCAGTGACTTTTTCAAGCATAAGTTATTTAGCCTGAATAATTCACGACATCTTTGTCATTCCGTAACTATTCAGGCTTGAGAAGCTTCGGAGTGCAAAACTTTAGTTTTGCTTTAATTCAATGAAAATCGCAACGCTAAAGCGGTGCACTCCACTATCGGGACTGAATAGTTACGTCACTCCGCAGGAATCTTGTTAATTTACAGTATCTTAACAGGCAAACAAGACTCCTCCTGAGTGACAACCGAGTTTATGATTTTTGACCTTAAAATGTGGCTCCATGAATTAATCAGGTTAAGTGTTATTTTGATATTTTGAATACCATTTAAAATATCGAAGTCGTTAAAACATGAATCCTGCGCTAACATACACACCTGTCAGATCATCGCCGCTTACAATTCCGACACTAAGGGTCTGCAAGCGCTGGAGGAACGACAACCAAATGCCACCGCCAAATCCGCTGTGCCATTCATCGGCATCGCCTGGATCTTCGTCCAGGAAGACACGACCTACATCCGCAGCGCCAAAAAAACCATATTCTCCCGGCACCATCAAGTTAATTTTTCCTACTACAAAGCGTAATTCAGCATTTCCGTAGGCAGAGCCATCGCCGCCAAACCGGTCTTGCCGGAAACCACGCAGGTTCTTGGGTCCGCCAAGGTAGGCAGCATCGTGAAACGGAAAGGTTCCCCACACTTTCTCACCTCCAGCACGCAAGGCCAGGGTCGGTTTTGTCGGAATATTAGCTGTAAGATAAGTCGAGGCTGCGCCATTAACGCTACCAAAGGTGGTTTCCACATCCCAGGCCTCCGGATAGACGACACCGACAACCTTAAGCAAAACGCCCTTCGTGGTGTACCCCGGATTATCCCGAGTATCGAAACTGAGTTCAGCCTGTGCACCAAGTTGACCGAATGATTCCGTACCATAGAGTGCCGGAATCAATGGGCCTATAAATTGATCGTCATTGTCATCGAGAGGCGTGTCAGAATACTTCACGATTGGGCCGACAGCAGCGGTAAAGACAGGACGAAGCTGCTCTTTGCCTCCCCCCTCTTTGCCACCGCGGTTTCCTCCCGCTTGAAACTCGACACTCGGGGCGAAAAGAAATTGTTTGCGATCCACATCGTAAAAAGAGGTTGAGCACGGTATTTCTGTCTCGTTTCCGAACCCATTGAATCGAATTACCTCAATTCCGGAAAACTCAATGTGGAAAATTCCGTCGACTTTGGGCAGCAAGTGACGAAACCTGCCCGTGTAGGCGATAAAAGGTTCGAGACCATTGCTGACCAATCCGAGACTGATGGCATGCCGCGACGAGAAAGGATCTTTACGATGGCCAAAATACTGGCGACCGCCGATGATTCCCACGTACGCGCCTAAATCCGGGCTGGCTGTAAGCAGCGGAAATGAAAAGCCCAGTTTGCCCCAATCGAGAGCATATTTTGTATTCTCCGATTTCTTGCCTGCAGGGCGCTCGTAAGGATGCTGGTTGACTTTTGCTCCTTTCCCTTTCTCAAATCGGTTGTTGCCCTGGGAGTCAAAGAAACGCGTCTTTCCTGCCCCGGCCTGAGACTTATTTGTGAAGACATCATCTCCGCCACCACCATCAATCAAAACAGCAATCTTCCCCTTATCTCCCATTACGGTTACTGCATCATCCCCGCCTTGCAGATAAAATCGAATTTCTTTGGTTTCTTTCGGGTGAAAAATTCTTTGAAAGAACGGTTTATTCACCCCATCGGCCTCGCTTTTCTTGAGCGCGACACGGACTACCAGGTCACCGTTCTCCTTGTGTTCTAATTCGACCTGTTCGGCCTTGTTCGTAGTTTTGATTTCAGCCTGGCGCGTAATCAATTTGTAGTAATCGCTGACAAATTTGGGTAGCTTGTCTCGACGCGATTTCAGGTCATGCGTGAGAGACGCTCCAATCAGTTCGTAATAAGGTTTCGGCAACCTTCGAACGGCACCCTCTATGACTGCATCAGTCAGTTCACTAACGAAAACGCTTGCCACTGAATCCCAGACACTTTTCCTGAGTTCAGCCAGGAGCTCGCGATCGAGTTCCCAACCATTTATTGAGAGACCGATTAGACTCGGGAACTTGTCTTGAAACTTTATTAACTTTGGGACTGCCCTTCGACCCAGAGCCATGGAAAAACCATCAAGGTCGATGAAAGCTTGGTCGCGGTCCTCGGGGATCGGCACCCATTTGTAAAGATCGCCATCGGAAAAACGCGCCCACCTCCATTGCCCGGAATGCCGGTCCTTGTCGTTAATGAGAAAATCCATGAGCCTTGCTTTGAGATAGACGGGGGCGTCAACCCGATTACGAGGGCCTTTTTCCAGGTGCTCCCAGAGTTTCTCGGTACCGCTGACTTTCACTGAACCGGCGAAGCCAGGAGTCCCGTCAGCTCCTTCGGACGGATGCTCCTGAAGCGTCCCGATGAGACCGGCAAACTCTTCGCGATACTTGCCAAGCTTTGGATCGTCCGGAATAACGACCAGCGTGTGCTTCGAGTGCAGAATTCCGGTGGCTTCCATAAGTGGATCAACGACGAGGGCCCCTGTTGGCAGGAGCGCACTAATCAGATCCTGCAGAACATCCTCTACAACAGTATTCTTGAGTTCATCCCAGATGCGTTTGGTCGGGTCTTTGTCCAAAGAACGAACCGTGTGCCGGCGACCGTCATTCCCGGTAAAGTGCAGGGAGATGGACTGTCCAAATCCGCCAGTGCGAAGCGGAGTTAGGCCGCCTCCGACGCTATCGAGATCCAATACCGAAACCTCGATTGGCGTGGTCCAAAGATGCCTGTAATCGCTTCCGTAAAACCACTTCTTGAACCCGCCTACCCGAAACCGCTCACCTGGGACGACGGTGTGGGTTTTGGCGCCTGCAGGTGGGATGGATCTGTGGATTTTGCGACCGGCAGCAGATGGTGTTTCCTGAGCGCGCAAATCTCCCTGAACAATAAAAATGAGCGCCACCGCGAGTAAAGCGGTACTCCGCCAACATTGACCTCGATACCTTGGCTTTTTTCCCGCGCTTTTTTTTCGAGTAATCGAAAGCAGCATGTTGACCACTTTAATCGTCGATCTCACTGGCAATTCCTCCTGTTTTTTCCTCTGTGATATTTCTTGCATCAAGGAGTAATTATTTCTTGAATTTAGTATGGAATCAGCGCTACGCAACTGGCCATGACATACGATAACCACACAGACTGAGTCCAACACCGCTATCCCAAGCTGTGTGGCACCGGGTGTTACATTAATTTAGTTTAATCTCACGTTGCGGCAGGGTTACTAATTACATCAATCACATCAACCGTTACCTCGTCTTCATTCGCAGGTGTTTCTTCTTGAACTGTCCTGGCATGGCCCTTTTTCTTCTCTTTTTTCTTGTCTTTTTTCTTGTCTTTTTTCTTGTTGTTCTTCTTTTTGTTCTTTTTGTTCTTGGTGTCCTTTTTCCTGCTCTTCTTGTCTTTCTTCTTGCCCATTGTTTGACCTCTTTTTATTATTTGTGGTTACTTAGTTTAAGTATTTTTTCCAACTTGAAACAGCTATCAACTTTTCGAAAGGACATTTCTTATTATATACCAGTTTTCGTTCTTTGCATTGGGTAAGAACGACGCGATGGTCTTGCACTTGGGTCACCACCTCAACGCGATTCATGACCAAGCCTCTCAAGGAGGTTAATAATTCCGTAAACCATACAGCCAAAGCCCAAGAGGCATAAAAATGTGACCAAAAGCACGGGATTGACCCCAAAAAAATCGGCGCTCACCGCCGGCACAGAAAGAAAGAAGCAAATCGAACTTAAATGAAAGCCAATAAGTGCATTTCTCAAATCAAGGGCTTGTCGTAGCGCAAGTTGAAGCTTTCCTCTTGAATACTCAGTGGTATGAGCAAAAAGTTGAGCTATCTCTTTCTGTACAATCCTATAGTCATAGGATACAATGAAAACCAAAAAGGCAGTTCCGAATAAACTGATTATTGGAAACAATATTGGACTCATGGCAGTCATAGAAAAAGGATAAAGCACCGGTTAAGACTTGGGCCATCACGGCATGGTTAACATAAGTCCACCTTACCGCTCTTTATGTTATATCAACGTCATAATTTCTGAACTGCTCGTACAAATGCCATGCCAGAGCACGGAATTACGAGGTACAGTTTAGTTATATAACGGTTTACGCTTGGAGTCAACCTAGGCGGAAAACCGCACAAATCACCACATTAGGTTAGGCCTAACCAAATACGGTTGAAGTGTGCTTTTCTCACAACGGCCTGACCTACCCTCCAAACACTTTCATTGAATACACAATACCTGCTTGCCGGGACCACCTCGTTTTACCGTACCTCTTCACTTCGTGCTTGTGAGAGGGCAGATGTTATGAGTCCTATTGGCACAGCAACAACCCCCAACCCTACCATGAGAACGAAAAAAGTAAATACTTTTCCACCGGTTGTAATTGGAAACATGTCACCATACCCGACGGTTGTCAGTGTCGTTATGGCCCACCAAAGGCTGTGAAAGACCGACTTAAACTGTTCTGGTTGGGCAACATTTTCGAAGTAATAAATTCCAACTGCCGACAAATACAACGTAATTGCCGCAATAAAACCGAATAAAATCAGTTCTTCCCGCACTATAACGAAAGCGCGTTGAAACCTCACTATCGCCTGGTTGTACTTAAAAAGTTTTAGTATGCGAATCAGGCGAAGAAGCCTGAAAACCCTGACAGCGCGAAGGTCGAGGCCGGATGAAATGTAAAATGGAAGTATTGCAGCCAAATCTACCAAACCATAAAAACTGCATACAAATCGTAACCGATTCTCAGCTACTGCAATCCGCAGAGCGTATTCAAGCGTAAAAATACTAACCGTGATCACCTCTATGATATGAAGATTCCTTTTAACCTGAGCTCCGATATTAGGTAGCGTATCGATGGAAAATGTTACAAGCGAAAGAACGATCAGCAACCGAATAGCGAGCGCAAATACTTTCCCTGAAAAGCGGTCAGTAGAATCCATAGTACGCCTGATTACATCTCTCTTAAACAATGACCACACCTGTCCGTTTAAAGAGCAGATTAACCTGGCGAGTTTGACAGCTTATTTGTCCAACAGGTTGGAGCAGATGAGAATAAGCATAGAGTCGCTCAATGGGTGAATGCAAAAATATGTCCACGTTTGAAAATTATATCAAGGTTTTAAGCATAAAGAGCCCAACGATGATAAAGAGAATTAAGACGCCGACCTTTAATCACATCCGGGTTCAATTTAGTTTGCAAAACAGCCTAATCTGACCGCATAAACCGGTTTCAGCACAATCGCGGGCAGTGCGTCACTATAAATTACACCAAAGATACCAGCCGGAACCGAAAACATCAGCAGATTCATTCCCAGCTTGAAATCCACCAGTTTCTTTTTTAAATATGCATAGATCCCAGAGCTGAAACCGAAAAACTTCGTTGCCAGAGCTGCGCCGATAGCAATAGATGGTTCCAATTACAGTGATAAAATAAAAAGTGGTGAGAAAAAACCGCGCCGCCGAGGCCGCTGGACATTGCTATGGTTGCAATGAGAACGGATATCGGCAGCAGGTACCAGTATTGAATAGTTAATTCCATTTTCTAACACCGCCACTTTTTCATTAATTCATGCGCCACTCAAGGACTCATCTTGAATCTCCTGGATCTCTTTTCCAAGGAAATAACCAATAGCAGTTCGTAACACCACGATGACCCCCAATTCGTACAGTTCGTTGAGTTCAGTATGCACAGTACTATGGATGATGTCGGAAGCAATCAGGAAATCAAGCGCCAACAGAATGTAAAGCCCAACCTTGCAGCGCAACTCCTGGATAAGTCTTATTCCGGACTTGCCTCCTTGCTGTCGGAACTCTGATTTAACATACAAGATAAGGCCTTTTATAAAGCCGGTGAGCAAAATACCAATCCCAACAAGGTCAATTCCAAGACTGATGGTTTGCAAAGCTGACGTAAGGTGCTCCATGAAGATCTCCTTTGATTAGATCTAAGATAATGAAAGAGGAACGCGGTAGCGATTTCCAAACGGATGCGCGTACTCCAAACCCATATTGGCGTAAACCGCCTCCGGAATGCCAATGTCCGCCAGAAAAAGTTCACCGGTCTTTTCAGGCAGCAGGCCGGTCTTGGGCAGCGCCAGAGTCATCGTCCATTTTGCATTCATGTACTCCCCTTCGGAATGACCGGTAGTAGAATCCACACCTGAAGGCACGTCTAATGAAAGAATGGGTGCTTCTGTTTTATTTGCCCATTGGATGAATTCGAGCGCAACGCCCCGTGGAGAACCTTTCAGACTGTACCCTATCACTGCATCTAGGATTAAATCAGGGCGCAGGCCGGACAGTGCGGTGGTGTCAACTTCTTGGCCTGAGGTTGAATGAAATATTTTGCGTTGCAACGATGGAACTTCACCGAGGCCATCGGGATTGGAGAGAGCGAGCTGTACATTCGCCTGTCTGTTGGCCAAATGCCGGGCAGCACAGATTCCGCCGCCGGCGTTTCCGCCAAGACCTGCGAGGACGACAATATTGGCTTTCTGCCAGCCATCTCCCAGTACTTCAATTGCTTGCAGAGCAAAATTTCTACCGGCATTTTCCATCATTTGAAACAGATTGGGTCCGGTTTCTTCCATTGCAATGCGGTCAACTTCGCGCATTTGATCGGTAGTTATAGCAACGACGTTTATGTCATTATCCGTTTTAAATGTCTCAATTTTTGAATTCGTCATTTGTTTTTTCCCTTCACTTAAACCTACCTAATTAACTAAAACCGTATTTCGGCATGAAAACCAGCGAATTTTCGGCCTATCAAAGGCATTATTCCGAAAGACTTGGTATCCTCACTTGTGGAAACAAAACTTAGTCCGATAATGGTTCCGATCGTAGCGCCGGCCAGGACATCATTGGCGAAATGCTTGTGAGTTTTTATGCGGGTAACCCCCACATAGGTCGAAAACAGATAGGCCGGAATGTCAGCTTTCCAGCCATGCTTTTTTGCAGGACACCAGCAGCCGTTGTCATGGCGGAAGTATGTCCAGATGGAAAGGAAAGATTGTTTGAACCATCAGGGCGGGCGCGCCCCACTGATTCCTTGATGACGAACGTCAGCAATTGTGTCGTCATGACTGCCTCGAACATGTACAAACCAGTGTTAGCCAAGGTCGCCTTTTTTTGTCGCTCTGCCAATAATGTGAGTGAACAGAGTGGCTCCAGCCACAACAAAGAAACTACCTAGCGCATTGGGCAACTCTACCTCGAATTCACCGAAGTCATCTTCTTTTAATTCCCTTGAAATATCGTCATCAAATGGCCGTGCGATCAGCGTTGCGGCTGTGCCAGCGCCCAACAGAAAAAGGTTGCTTTTCGCCGTGACGACTTGCTTGAAGGCTGCACCGAAATGAGCCACAGATGGGTTAAGTATGGTTTCTTTTTCCTTCCCGCGTGCCATTGGTAATTTGACTTCCCCAGATTGTGCAGCAAGAGAAGAGGCGCTGGAACAAAGACAGAAAGTAAGCAGCGCAAAACTAAGGGATAGCGGATCCAGTACTTGCCATTGACTATCGGCAAAATCAGCGCCGCCGGCCTTTGGCGCAATGTCGTTGGTCTTAATCGACTTTCCGGTCGGGTAAAGTTTCAGCTTATCCGGACCTTTTGACCCCGGGGTGTTAAAATCGACCCCGACAATTCTGGCGTCACTATAGCGCCATTGGCTGTTGAGCAGATCGACGCCTTCACGGGTTCTAAGATCGACAACTGCGTCAGGCATGCCAATGGCTAATTCGACGGATTCCTGGGCGAAAACATTCATGCCAGGTAAATTTACCCCTAAACATAAAGCTGCTATTGTAAGATAGATATTAGAAAATCTCATAAATAATCTTCCTTCTGCATTAGATCAATCCCAAGTTCCTGTCCCCGTTTTGCCGGAAACCAATTTTTATGGAAAAGGCTGCAAAACACTATTGTGTAATTCCGCAATACTTAGTTCGTTCCCTGCTCGAATGCAGCATGTGCTCCAGCCGTGGCAATCTCAACATCCTGATCAGCGCTGGCTGCCCCGCTTACGCCGACACCGCCAACCACGCGCCCCCTGAAGTAAATTGGTAACCCTCCGCGCAGCATGTTGTAGCCAACCGTAACCAGAGAACCCCTGCCGCCAATAATCCCATCCTCCAGTTTCTTAGAAGGAAATCGAAACATCGCTGCTGTCCGTGCTTTTTCGTAAGCCACCATTGCAGCAGCCGGAAACGTCCCATCCAGGCGTTCCAAATAGAGCAGATGGCCGCCGGCATCCACGATGGCGATTGCGCCCCCCGGCGCACGATGCTCCTTAGCATATTGGGCTCCGACCCCTGCAATGACTTTTGCTGCCGCAAGTGAGAGGTCGAGATTGTCATTGAGCTGAGCGGCCGTGAGAAAGCTGCCATATTTTTCCTGGACCTTCGGCCAATTCTCGTTGGCTTTCATGATGACCATTTTGGGGCCCATTTTCTTCCACATCCCGACCGCTTTGGCGTTGCGCTGCAGGTAGAGCTTGCCATCAACGACCTGAAACAAGTTGACATCGATTAGTTGCAAATGGCCCATTGACATCGCCATCGCACAAAAACCGCCATATTGCGGCGCATATTTTTCAGGATTCTTGACAAAATTTTTCAAATTTTTGTCAGATACAAAATAGTAGACAGCACCGGCATAGGTGGTTTGGTATTTGTTGTCGCCGTGCACTGCTTTTTTCTCGGTGAAAAAAGCGACAGGGTCATAGCCATCAATAATGACGCCCTTGTCATTCACATTCGTCAGATACCCCTGTTGCGCATATACTCTATTTAATGACAGTGTAACAAACATTAGGCAGAACAGTACAATGATTTTGATTGAAGAAGTTTTCATGATCTTAATCCTCCGAACTTTGTTAGAATTGCTAGTTATTGCCCATTTATCAGTTGTGTAGCACTTTTTTTACGGCAAACATCATATTTGCACCATCCTTGCCTTTACAGAAAACCTCATCAGCAATCCAGGAACGGAAGTCGAATCTCAGGTCACAATTGCTGGTCTGGAGTACCAATTTGGCTCTACCCAAATCGCGGAATCGCTGCGGCAAGTCACCCAAAGACTGCTCATCCATATCCAAAATCACAATGTCTATAGCAGCCTGACCTAGTGCATCGGAGATTTCTTCCACGCCACCCAATGACCATACAATGTGTCCTGAGCCCTCAAGGCGCAATTGAAGTAGACGATGCCGGATCGGATCGCTCTCATTGAGAAGAATCTGTGCCATATAGAAACCCTCCTTCCTGGCGGCAAGACGTTGTCGGATTATTTTACAGAGAGTTTAACAGAAGAGCCTTTTTTCGAGATAGTCAGTTTATCTTCTCTGGCAAGCCAACCAATGGCCTGATGCAAGATATCATCTGAACCGCCTACCTTCTTTTTTACTTTGGCAAACGTCGATTCTCCGTTGTCGTTCAAGACTTGCCAGATATTTCCAGCAGTCTCACCAATTTCGTAGATCATTTTCCTCCCTCCATTTGGAAATAGTCATTCCTTGTAAAGTAAATCAACCTCCGGTTGCAAAACCGGGATAAAGCGTCATGCCACCGTCAACAAACAAACTGGTGCCATTGACGTAGTCCGACAGGTCTGAGGCAAGCCAAACGGCAGCGCGTCCAATATCTTCAGGTTCACCGATGCGCTTGTAAGGCACCAGTCCCATAAGAGAATCGTAAGCCTCCGGAGTACTCCAGGCCTCGGTATTTATGGGGGTACGAATGGCGCCGGGAGCGATACTGTTCACTCGAATCCGATAAGGCCCAACTTCCTGAGCGATGCTCTTCATCATCAGCATCACGCCGCCTTTAGAAGCAGCGTAATTAACGTGACCAGCCCACGGTATGGTTTCATGAACCGAACTCATGCAAATGATCTTGCCGGCGGAACTTGAGACATCTTTGACCACACCGCGTCGCTTGAATTCGCGTACCGCCTCGCGGGCACACAGGAATTGACCCGTGAGGTTCACATTGATGACCGTATTCCACTGCTGCAAAGTCATCTCGTCAAAAGGCGCATCCTGCTGCAGTCCGGCATTGTTTACCAGGATGTCAGTGTTGCCGAACTCCTGAATCATCCTTTTGAACATGGCACCAACCTGATCTTCTTGCGAAACGTCAGCCTGGTGCGCGATGGCATTACTCCCGAACTGCTTGATTTTGTCAACAACCTCCTGAGCGGCATCTTCGCCGGAACGGTAGTTGACGACAACATCGGCGCCGGCTTCACCCAGCGCAATGGCGACAGCCCTTCCGATTCCGGAATTAGCGCCGGTCACAAGCGCTTTTTGATTCTTGAGAATCTTCAAGGGTTCACATTTTGGCATCACAACGCCAGGGTACTGTTCTTGCTTGGAATCAGTCATCTTTTGGTTATCCTTTCAATTCCGTGTTTGTGGTTTCTTTGCGGCTGTTTTAGCCTTCATCTTCGTTTCAGGCCGCCTTGGCTGGAGCAATTTCGCGACGACACCGGTCCATCCGGTTTGATGTGACGCCCCTATGCCGCGACCACTATCCCCGTGAAAATACTCGTGAAAGAGGATGTAATCACGGAAATGCGGGTCAGTCTGAAATTTGTCATTATCTCCGAATACCACTCGTTTCCCGCTTTCATCTCGCAAGAAAAGGCGCGCCAGGCGGTTGCTCAGCTCGTTGGCAACTTCAAGAATAGTGGCATAGTTGCCGGAGCCGGTGGGGCATTCGACTTTGAAATCGTCACCATAATAATGGTAAAATTTCTGCAACGATTCGATAATGAGAAAATTCACCGGAAACCAGATCGGGCCCCGCCAATTCGAATTGCCGCCGAACAAGCCTGTGTCCGATTCACCGGGTTGATAGGTTACTTTGAATTCCTCACCGTTTGTGTGAAAAACGTAAGGTTGCTCCTGATGATATTTCGACAGGGCTCGTATACCATAATCTGAAAGGAACTCGGTCTCATCCAACATCCGTTTCAAAAGGCTTTTCATACGGTGTCCGCGCAGCAAAGAGAGCAGTCGCCGCTCACCTGAACCCGGTTCGTTCCACCGAGATACCAGGTGGGAGAGATCAGTTCGATAGTTTAGGAACCATTCGAGCCTTTCTTTGAACGCGGGGACTTTTTCAAGGAAATGCGGCTCAAGCGTCTCAACCGCAAACATGGGAATCAGGCCAACCATGGAATGAATTTTAAGTCTAATCAGATTGCCATTGGGACAGTGAAGCGTGTCGTAATAAAACTCATCTTCATCATCCCATAAATCGATGCCCTCACCGCCGCTATTGGTCATTGCCCCGGCGATATAGAAGAAGTGTTCGAGGAACTTTGTCGCCATATCCTGGTAAATCGGCTTGGTCAACGCCAGTTCCAAAGCGATGCGCATCATGTTCAACGAGAACATTGCCATCCAGCTCGTACCGTCGGACTGGTCGATATGGCCGCCCGTTGGTAGTTCGGAACTACGGTCAAAAACGCCAATATTGTCCAACCCCAGGAATCCACCTTGAAAAATATTGTTTCCCTCGGCATCCTTTTGATTAACCCACCAGGTGAAGTTGAGAAGGAGTTTGTGGAAAATACGCTCCAGAAAGTCGAGGTCACCTTTGCCATTATTCTGCTTCTGATCGATCTTGAAAACCCGCCAGGTGGCCCATGCATGCACCGGCGGATTTACGTCGCCGAACGCCCACTCATAAGCCGGCAGTTGACCATTTGGGTGCATGTACCACTCACGGGTGAGCATAAGAAGCTGTTCTTTTGCAAACTCCGAGTCTACTGTCGATATAGGAATACAATGAAATGCCAGATCCCACGCAGCATACCATGGATATTCCCATTTGTCAGGCATTGAGATGATATCGGCATTGTTGAGGTGAATCCACTCATGATTTCGGCCGTTTTTCCTTGCTGCGGGGGGCTCGGGTTGGCGGGGATCACCGTTTATCCACTCACTGATATCATAATAATAGAACTGCTTCGACCAAAGCATCCCTGCAAATGCTTGACGCTGCACATTCCGCTTGTCCTCGTTCTTGATACCTTGTTGCAGCTCTCTGTAGAATTCATCTGCCTCTTTCAGCCGAGCCGAGAAAACCTCGTCAAACTGCTGGAAAGGTTTTGCCTGGTCGGATTTGCTGAGGCGCATTCGAGTCTCGACCGACTTTCCGGGAGAAATTTTGACCTTGTAATTGACGGCCGCCTTAGTCCCCTTATGCTTTGGGTTGACCGCCTTTTTCACGCCGTGAACGAGATAATCATTGATGCCGTCCTTGAAATACCCCTTCGCATTTTCGGCCCCATGAAGTCGGTTGGCGTTGGTTTCGTTGTCACAAAAAAGCAACTCTGGATGACCATCGCAATAAAGCTGCATCTTCCCCAGATCGGCATGCTCAATCAAAACCGCATTATTACCGGCTTTTGTCATTTTCGGTTTAGGCCTATCCGCGCTCCAGGACCAGGTATCACGAAACCAGATCTGTGGCAACAAATTGAGCGCAGCCTCTTCAGGGCCGCGGTTGAACGCAGTGACGCGAATCAGAATATCTTCGGAGTCGGCCTTGGCATATTCAACGAACACATCAAAATAGCGATCGTTGTCAAAAACTCCGGTGTCGATCAATTCAAACTCGGAGTCTCCTTTGCCGCGTCGACCATTCTCTTCAACCAGCAGCGAGTACGGGAATTCCTGCTGCGGATACTTGTAGAGCATTTTCATATAAGAGTGAGTCGGCGTGCTATCCAGGTAATAATAATACTCTTTAGCGTCTTCACCGTGGTTGCCCTCATTACCGGTCAAGCCGAATATTCGCTCTTTGAGAATCTGGTCAGTGCCATTCCACAAACCCAGGGAAAGGCATAAAAGCTGTTGGTCGTCACTAATCCCGGCAATACCTTCCTCGCCCCAGCGATAAGCCTTGCTGCGCGCCATGTCATGCGTAACGTGTTCCCAGGCATTGCCAAAAGGACTGTAGTCCTCCCTGACTGTCCCCCATTGCCTTTCAGTTAAGTAGGGGCCCCACTTTTTCCAGGGTGCTTTGCCTGTACTTGCTACTAGTCTTTCTTTTTCTTTTGTCATTTACGCCCTCTCGGATGCATTCACGTTGTAAGCGCCAGCCCAAATAATGTCGTCAAAATAGACACTTTCGATCATTTTTGACATTTGTATCAATTATTTAATTTACTAAAATACATCAGCTCCCTACCCAAGAAGCGTGCCAGAGACCATCTTTCCGCGTATTATATTGTTTGTTATAACTTTAGAAGCATTCGCAGCCCAGCCTGAATTGCAATCAACTCACCAGATAAGATGAGATGTTACCTAATATGGTGGAATTCAAAAAAGTTGTATGAAGGAAATGCCGATCAAGACGCTTCGGAATGATTCTGACAAGTACATGGATCCTGACTTCTGATGACAAGCAGCGAACCATCTGAGTCAGTATTAGCCATTAAAAACGTGGAAATTCTATCGGGGGTTTTTCAGGAAATTTCTAATCTCAACACTCGGGCTCTTAGAACTCGGCAGAGGCACATCCCTTCTCCGGTTGAGTTTTCCATGAGAATGCTCAATCTAAGGTTCATTTGGTTCGCGGACAATCCCAAGTTTTTTCATGCGATTTCGCAGTGTGTTTGGATGTAGATCCAGAATTTGCGCGGCACCTTTCGGCCCATTAATGACCCAATTCGTTTCAAGCAGAACTTTAAGGATATGGTTCCGCTCTGCATCTTCCATTTTGGCTGAAGCACTTTTGACCAGCGTCTCTTCGAGTTCAATGCGCAGCCTGCCGCCGGTAGAAATGATCATCGCACGTTCGATGACGTTAGAAAGTTCACGGATGTTGCCCGGCCACTGGTATTGAACAAGTCGTTCCATTGTCTTATCATCAACCTTTTTGTACTCTACTCCGAGCCGGTTCTTATGTTTACTTATGAAATAATGAACGAGCATAGGAATGTCATCCCTCCGCTCACGCAGCGGTGGTACACGAATCGGAAAAACATTCAACCGGTAATACAAGTCATCTCTAAATTCTCCTTCGGCTACAGCTAATGTCAGATCGCGGTTGGTGGCGGCAATCAGACGCGCATTGACCTTCTTTGTTTCGGTTCCCCCGACACGCTCAAATTCATTTTCTTGTAGAACGCGGAGCAGCTTAACCTGCACATCCAGCGGAACATCGCCTATCTCATCCAGAAATATGCTTCCGCCGTCAGCTAATTCAAAACGGCCAAGCTTTCTACTGATGGCTCCGGTAAATGCACCCTTCTCGTGTCCAAAGAACTCGCTTTCGACCAAACTCACCGGCAAGGCGGCTGTATTTACTTTTATGAGTGCTCGCGCATTACGTCTACTTAGCTTATGAACTTTGTGTGCGATCAACTCTTTGCCAGTTCCGGTCTCACCCGTGATAAGAACCGGCGTATCCGTCACCGCAACCTTTTCAACATTCTCCAAAATCTTAATAAATGTAGGGCTTTGTCCAATTAACTCATCGAAGTTATGATTTACATTGATTTCTTCTTGAAGATATTCTCTTTCGAGCAGCAATCTTTGAATTTCGGCGTGCGCGCGGACTCTTTCACCTATATCCCGCAAGATAATCGTGTAATACTTCGTACCTCCCTCCATTGCCAGCGAGATAGTCGCTTCAAAGGGAAACACCTCACCATTGGCTCGACATGCGGTAATTCCTTCAGATGCCCAAACGTAGCAAACGAGTTCCTTCTTTTTATCACAGGACACGACATATTGCTCAAATAGCCGTCTGAATTTGGGAGTCAGAAACCGTTCAAAAGAATTCCCAAGCATATCTTTCGCGGTACAGTGAAAAATGCTCTCCGCCGATTGATTAAAAATGAGAATATGGTAATTATTGTCAATTGTGATGATGGCGTCCATAGCCGTGGCCAGGATGCTATTAAGTCGTGCATCAATACGTGCATGCGCTTCCTCAGCAAATTTTCTCTCCAGCTCAGCCTTGGCCCGTCCAGCAAATATTTTTATTATCGCGAGGTCATCAGCCGGAATTTCCATCGGCTTGTCATCAAAAACCGCTAGAACACCCAGTATTGCGCCATCGGTAGCCGCAAGAGGAATCACCAGGCCGCTCTCAATGTTGAGATTGGACAAACTCTTATCGTTTGGAAACTGAGATTGAATGCCTCGCGGACAATGATAGATTTCCCCGTCCATTACCTTTCCGCAAGGCGAAATTGACAGATCACAGTCAAATTCCTCCAGGAAGTTCGCTCCTCCCCAAAACGCCAGGAGCCGCAACCGCGCATTGTTTTCTGTCAATTCAGCGACGTAGGCGCAATTCACGTCAAGAGTTTCGGACAGACTGCGGACCAGAGAACGAAAAAATTCTTCCCCAACAACCGAAGCAACGCCCTCTACAATAGAGCGGAGCATATCGCTCCCATGCTGTGATAGCGGGCTGTCCTTTCCTTGCATTAACTTTTTATTTCTTTTCTTTTCCATAAAAAACCATTCATTTTTCTTGCAGAGCAGTGATATATCTAATCAAAATTCGGGCCAAGAAACTGTGGGGTATTAGGTAATTGATATTACTAATATTACGAATCAAGTTTTCTCAGGAGCCAATACGACAAAACTCACCCTATGTGGAAAAATCACCATATATGGTGAGCTTGTAGCTTTGGGCAATGCATCTCGTCGTCCATTCCACCTAGACCATTTTGTGACCACAGCGAAACCAATCAATACCACCCGTACATAATTTCAATTAGACAAAAAAAAACTGTAAAAACCTGCCATTACATGGCGGGGAAAGATACGCCTAGTTTCGACAACACGCAAATAGAAATGTCCGAAAGCGATTTGACGTTATACAAGCAGACACTCCTCTTCCGCCGATGGTTGCCTGGATTCACAAGTTGAGACTTAGCACCTCTTCTCATAGTGCCGCTTCCATGCCACTAATCATCTGCTCAATCCCTGGTGATTTTGATATTACCTTATTGTTCTGAGCTAGTTGGCTGTTTATAGACAAGAATAGATGGAGCGATGAAGATGACTTCGTTGGCCACTGAGATATTGGGCCATTGGTATCATCGCTTGGCTTTGGCCTCTTCTTCGCTCCCCAAACAATCCGCAACGAATGCTTTACAGACTATTTTTTAAGTCAGCTCTTCCAATTTCTCCATAGCGTCATACTGTGACAAAACTCAATCTTGTTCCCAGTTTCCTGCCGTGTCCGGTGTAACTCCGGTCAAGTGTGCCAACTCCTTTTGATAGAGACCTCTCTCAGACGTGAGTTTTTCAACTGTTGGCCGATAATTGCAGGCGCAATGGATGCCTCCTTCGAAATCCTGAAACTGACTTTAAAGAACTTAGGCTCGTTGTCGTTTGCGACTGCACGGGTGCCTCTGCGGGTACTACTCTGACCCAAATCACGATTGTAGTTGGTCTCCGCCGCAAATCCAAAAATATATGGCAAGAGTATCCGGCCCGTTGTTGGATAGAATTGATATTCATATTGAAGTGCCCGCAGCTAAATTTAAGGATTTGGCCGGCGAAAGAAGTGGCGAGACTTCTGAAGTTATACGCAAACGTGTGAAAAAGGCCAGGGACATTCAAATTACCAGTTTCAAAAGCTATAAAAACCTGTTTGGAAACGCAAGAATGGAATCGAAAGAAATTCGCCAATACTGTGAGATTGATGAGCGAAGTCAGGAACTTCTGAAAATGGCAATTACCAAGCCGGGGCTTTCTGCCAGAGCTTATGATAGAATTTTGAAAGTCTCCGAAGCATTGCGGATTTAGAAAGTTCTGCAGAGATCAAGCCGGAATTCGTCAGTGTGGCGATTCAGTATCGGAGTGTGGATAGGTCGGTTGTGTGAGGCTGGACTGCTGGATGTATGTTAGCCTGATTAATTCCTAAATTCACAATTTAAGGTCAAACGTCATGCACCGGATTGTCACTCAGGAGGCGTCTTGTTAGCTTGGTAAACTGCTGTAAATTAAAAAGATTCCTCCAGAATGACAAAATTGCTGTGAATTATTCAGGTTAGATGCACTTATGTACTTCTGGGCGATATGACTTGCACCAGCGACTCGTTAATCCCCAGTCTAAATTATTTCATCAAAATCATTTTACGCACTTGCAAAAAAATTCCGGCTTGCAGGCGATAAAGATATAGACCAGAGGGCAAATCATCCGCCACAACATTGACCCGATAACTCCCTGCCTGCTGGTTCTGTTCAATGATTGTTCTTACCTTTTGCCCAACAACATTAAAAACCTCCAACCGAACGTCAGCCTCTCTTGAAAGATCATATTTTATGGTTGTTGACGGATTAAAAGGGTTTGGATAAGCACTGCTTAAATAAAATGACTCAGGTTTGCGTGAATCAGAAAATGTCTCCGCAACTGCTGTCGGCAATGGTTTGCCTTTGGTAAATGCGATAAAATCAAGATCGACGGCAACAGTGGAAGGGGCCGGACCGTCAACCTGAGAAATAACCACCACAACCTCATCAAGTTTACCATCAAAAACACCATTACCACTTGTATTCAAGTCTGTAAACTCGCTTACCGGGACACTCACAAGTTCCCATTGATGATAAAGCAAGCCTTTTTCTGTAAAATAGGACCGCTAACCTATTTTACAGAAAAAGGCTTGCCCTGTCGTGCAGCAACAAGATTTTGACAATTATGTTGCAATTCTATATTATTTTATGTTAATTTTATAGCCATAGGTGATACGGGAAAGTCGCCAACCATTGTTTTTCACCTTTGCTCGGCTCACTCCCCAAAACACCTATTTATCTCCATTCCGGAAACATCATATACTCATAGTACAACAAGGAAGAACCTTTTGCCAAGCGCACTGAGTGAGATCCATTTTTCGAACCTTATAGATATCTGTTCCGAACCTGAGAACCAAGAGTATGAGAGAGCATGGAAAGAATTTGAGCGTCGTTATGGCAACAAAATGCGCGAGATGGTTCTGATGAGCGGCAGAGTCAAGGGCAAAGAGCAAGCCAATGGCGTTCTATCAGAGGTTCGCTATATTCTTGTAAAGAATAATTTTTCCACATTCAAGATTTTTAAGAAACGCCATGATGAGAACAGCTTTCGAGCGTATTTGGGAACGATTTGCCGGATGGCTGCTTTTGGAATCCGCGCGCCAAATACAGAGCCGCTTCCTGAAATCGCAATTGAAGAAGATTTGCGCCCCAATGAGCGCCATTCGCAAAGACGGATAGCCCGTCTGACCAGAGAAAGTCTTCTCCGGCAACATAAAAAGGATCTTAAGGTTATTGAGCGGGACGTGTTGGTACATTTGCTGAAAGAGGTTTATGACCTCAGTGCACGAGAGATAGCTTGCCTCCCGCTGCTCAACATTAACGAAGCACATGTTCCGAGAATTATCTATCGGGCCAGGCAAGCGATTCGAAAAAATAAACCACTTGAGAGATTTCCAATGGATGGAGACACTATACGGTGAGACTTGAATTGAAAACATCATAGTCGCTCACATTGATGGAGGAAAAAGTGAGAGTTCATCATTCGGTTGGTGTGCTAATAGCATTAGAGCTTGAGGGGTTCAAGGGAGTTCAATGCCAGGAGTTGTTGATGCATGTAAATGCTTGTGCCGTATGCCAAAAAGAACTTGCCAAAGTCCGTTCCGCTCAAGAGCGCTACAAGCCGCTATTACATGACACCGAACAGCTTGCCGCAATTTTAAGTAATAATAACTGTTTTAATATCGGCAACGACCATGACCGATCGATTTTCTTTTTATCTGCCTTCCTGCGAGAAAGTCTCTCTCAAGAAACATCAATTATTTTGTTCAAACATCTGAGTGATTGCTCCGATTGTATGGTCCCATTCGTGACCGGCTGGACACATTTTCTGGTAGAAACGAATGGGAACCCAAATATGGAAGATAGCGAGGAATAGCAAAATGATCCACAAGTCAGACATGAATTTCACAGATAAGATATTGAACTATGTGCTGAACAGCGAGAATCCGTCAATAGATGCAGATGAGATTATCACCTATACTTATTCGCTGCAATGGTGTCAAGAAATGGCGACCATGCTCATAGGACTCAAAAACCTGGCTGGAAATCGTCAACCAACGACCGACCAGGGTGAGCCCGGCGGGTTGGATTTAACCCAAAGCGTCATGAAATACTACCAGGAAGCCCTTACGGCCAACGAAGCTGCCACACTCCTGCAACAGCTTCAGACTTTTGCCGGAACGCGTGAGATGCTCTCTTCAATCCTAAGTCAACCTCTTGTGCCATCTCCTCCCAAGATAGAGAATCAAGCCGCAACGCTTCTCGGCAAATTCTCGTTGACTGAAAAAGTATTAGAAGTCATGCCGCCTGCTCCAGCAAAACCGTCATGGTTTAAGAAACTTTTGGAATTGATTAAAGCTGAAATCTCATCACTGTTTATGTCCAAATCAGGTTCCATATTGGCGTTCCCAAGACTTAAACCTGTGCTCATTTTACTCTTCGCCGGAATCTTCTGTGGCGGCGGAATCCTCGGGCCTGGCTACTACAAAACCGACTATCAATTAAACAGAGTAGAAAATCTCTTACACAAGCATCACAAAATCTTTATTTCCGGTAAACCGAGAATGTCAGGAGGCTATGAAGCGACAAGACTTGGAAAGAAAATGGCGCCTCCGAACTCGCCCCCTTTTCTAACAGAAGCATCATCTCGAATTTCCAAAGCCCGCGAGCATGGCGCAGATCAATACCGCAGCGAGTTATTGCTGGCCCAGATCGAGCTGATACAAAACCGGCCATCCGTCGCGGACTCAATCCTGAAATCGAGTATCGGTGCAGGCAGGGAAACGGCTGATGTTCTGAACGATCTTGGTGTAGCCGCTTTTGCGTCAAAGAATATCGACGTAGCTGAGCAAAAATTTCAGGAAGCTTTGCAGCTTAAGCCGCAATTGCGCGAAGCGAAATACAATCTGGCTTTAACTCAGGAAAAACTCGGAAAAAGCGAGAAGGCCTTACAAACTATTAAGGAATATCTAAAAAATGAAACCGACCCACATTGGCGGGACGCCGCCGAAAGTCTTTTGAACAGGGTCCAAAATAAGACACGGTAACAAAAAACGTAATAAGAGGAAGATGCTCTGGGGAGGTCATCTGATTTTGTAGAAAATTAATTCTATTTAGGAGGGAGAATTTATGTTCAGCATAATACGTTGGATAATCAACCTCTTCAGGGCCGAGCCTGATGAGATTACCATCAGACGCCTCCCGCGCCTGCATGTGCTCCGAGCCAACCTGGTGGGACTTGCACTCGGATTGCTCGTCGTTTACCTTGCTTTGATCTGGGAAGCTGTGCCTTTGCCCTGGATTAGTGTACTCCTGCTTTTTCTCTATTTTAGTATTGGTACTTATTTGGGCGGCATTTCCGTTGTCCTCAGCCTGTTCCTTTTCATTGTTTCCCTACGTCTCGGTAGTGTCGATGGTCCGCCAACAACCACACTGGCCCTTCTCAAACTTTCCCGCTGGCATGTTCTGGGCTACCTCTTCGGTGCGCTTTTCGCTCTGACCTACAACGATTTTCTCTTTGTTGTTGTCAACCTCTTTAAGGAGAAGTATCTCAAAACTGTTTTCCATTATAAAAAGCAGGTCTGCAACGTCATCAAGGCACCGGACATAACTGAAGTCACCAGGCTGGTTGGCGCCGATGAGATGCCGCTCTATGATTACCAGCCAAGACATATTTCTTCGCACCCCTATACCATCGTGTTTGTGGCAAATCCACGGGTTCTCAAAAAATTTGATTATAACATCCCTGATACCACAAGTATGGAATTCCAGAACGCGTTGGACATCCGTCGTGCAGATGCCGTTAACTATGACCCAGATCCGATGATGCAGGACTTGCCATTGTTTCTCAGAACCGTCGATCGGGCGTTGCACAGCCTGGAACGCGATGATGTTATCGGTCGTCCGGAAATTTGGAGTCAGGTCAGAATTGTGACTATTTTTGACGCCGATATCGCAGGGGGCCGCGGCATGCTCGAAGAATTTCAACGTGGCCTGTTTCTTGATGATGGGAGTGAAGTAGACAATATGATCAGCCCAATCGACAGCGAAATTCAGTCGGCTGTGCAAGCGGCCCTGTCTGAAGATTCCGGCTGTATTTCCTACGATAAGGTCGACGTGATTTATGTTCTCAGCGCGCACGTGACTCACGACCGTTGTTCGGCGCATTTTTCAGACTACTATGAAAACCGGCTGCTTTCGGATATCCCGGCCTATGACCCAACGAAAGGTCAGGTGTATTACATGGACGTCGATCCCGCTGTTCCACACGCTATCCAGAAAGACGATCAAATAAACGTGCACAGACCCACGCATACATTACCGTCGGCCCTGGATTGTTGTTCAGCCTACTTCTTATCAATTCACGAGCATCGCAGTGAAATCCCGGGCACGATTGCACTTAATGCGCTGTCAAATCGCAGCAAAACCTACGTTCACGAATTTGCTCACGCCATGTCCTCGCTTTTTACCGGCATGATCGTGGACGAATACTTTGACAGGTTACGGCTTGGCGAAGCAGTGGAGTCCGAAGAAGATGAATCCAAATGCTTTGATGAAGGCGTGGAGAAAGACTGCCTTGATGCCCCGGATATCGCACCTTACTATCTCAACAAGATCGTGAGAAACTGGCACTTGCCGCCGCCCGCGGTCATTCCCGTGCATAGAATCTTTTGCGAATATAACGGCGAGATTTTTTGTTCCGACCGGGATCATCCATCGGCCGAGGAGAATTGGTTGGGCTATTTTCCGAACAGAGCCGCCAAGGAACGAGGCTGCATTATGGATCGCACGATTGGCGGGTATCAATTTGACCCGCTTATCAGTACGTTCATGTACGACCGGCTCATGGCAAAGATAAATCGACCATAAGGAGATGAAAATATGTTACCTTTGAATCGCTCGTTTCGACGTATGCTTTCAAAATATGTGCCGGAATTGCCGGCAGAGAAAGTCACCCGATTTGAAAATCTGGCCGCGTTGCGCCATCAGGTGAAGCAGGAGTTCAATTTGAGCAGAGCCAATCGCCCTGAGCGCCGCGCCACCTTCAACCAGGCAACCAGGGAATTGAACAGCGTTATGGCGCCTTATCAAAAACAATATACCTCGGTGCAGAAGGTGTATATTGCCAGACGCAAAGCGGCGTTGAAACAGGGAGGCGTACAACAATTTCCATCCGGGTGGAAAGAGCTAGTTGAATTCACTAAAGTTCATGTCGATTTCTGGAGGATTTCAGTGCAGGTCCTGCCAAAATTGGCCTGGAATCGAACCGGCAATTGCGCCAGGATTATCATCATAACCTGTGTTGGTGGCGGCACCGGTTTTTTCGGCTTCTGTATGTGGCTGTGCCAAACGCACAGTGAACTCTTTTACAGATGGTTTTTTGTGTGTGGCTGTGGCCAATGAAAAGTGAGATCGCCTGCAAATAAAATATCAAATGACTTTACAACGATTATGATGCAAACGCCTCATCTACAAAAACTAAAGTGGCTGGCGCTCCTTTTTGTGCTAGGTTGCACGAACAACGATTCGGCCCATAAATTAAGTGAGATTCAACGGCAAATTTACGCTCAGCCTGAGATAACGCAGGAAGAAATTGTTGCCAAAATTGAGCATTTTTATCGATCGCTGACGGTCACTGATTCTATTCGTCAGAGTGTGGAACAGGCGGTTGCGCGCCAACTCGCGACTGCCCCCTCCCGCCTTGGGCCGTTTTCAGAAAAAATCCGGGACGAGCAGAATCCATATCGCTTGGAAAACATTTTACAAGAAATCATTCGGGCGGGGCTAATGGCCCGGGCTCTGTTGAATGTTGACTTGTCCGACAGTCTCTTTGTTTTGGCTGTAAATGTAGCACACGAGGTTGACTCAACTACCGCGACAGCTTACTGGGTTGGCTTTGTCTCGCAAAGCCAGAAGTTCACAACGGACGATGTGCATAACTGGCTGATGGTATCTGTGGCGCGAGATTCATGCTATAAATATCATGGTGATGATACAAATTGGCCGCTTGCTGAACAATACGCTGCCCTTGCTCTGCAGCGTCTGGAAAAAACACCTGACACCAGAATTAAATTGGATGTCATGTTTAGACTTCAGTATATCCTGCGTGAATTCTACAGCTATTTCCCACTTACAATCGCAATATCCAAATATTATTATCAAATGGCCCAAGAAAACGGCTATCACTTGCGGGCTGTTGCTATGGCGTTCCAGGAAGCGGATGCATCAAGAGAAGACGGCAAAATTCAGGAAGCTTTAGACTTACTCAAATCCATTATTAAAGAGACGAACAAGTACAATCGCATTTCCGATATGGAGTGGTTCAAAAGAATGGCGCTGCTTCGCTTGGCAGAGTGCTACCGGGCTCTTGGCGATTATCAAAATGCTAAATCTGCCTGTGCAGAGCTCGAACAGCTAGCCCCGGACCAGAGAAAACTGACTTTACTACATATTGTAAAAGGAAGGATTCATCAAAACTTAGGTGAATACGAACAGGCTCATGCAGAATACGATGCCGGTCTAAGCGTGGCCGATGCGCAGGGTGACATGGTCAACATGAGCGCTCTGTACACGAACCTCGGTACAATGTATGAATTCCTCACAGAGTATGACAGAGCGCAGGATTATTTTATTAAGTCCGAAGCTTTACTCAAAAGCCCTTTATTGAGCCGGAATGACAGAGTACGGCTTATACTAAATTCCGCTGAGATCGCTGCCTTGCAAGGCAAGGAAGAACAATTTGACCAGGCGATTCGAGAGGCAAACGAGCTCATGACATCAGCCAATTTGCCGTTTAGGCTGGCGCAATATTATAGGACCATTGGAGCGTTAAATTTCCAACTTGGACGCAATGAGGAAGCATTGGAATACCTCAAAAAAGCGATAGGCATTTTTCGATCTGAGGGGTTGGTGCCGAAGTTTCTCGGAACAACAGTGGACATCGTCAAATGTCTTATGGCACTATCCGAATATTCAAAAGCAATGCAGGCATTGGAAGAATTAAGAAATACGGCAAACAAAGTTAGCGAGCCGGAGCGGGTCATCGATGCCCTTGCCTTGGAAGCGGAGATTGCCTTTCGCCTCGGCGACCGGGCGAAAGCAGTGGTTTTATCAAACCAGGTCTGTCAGCATGTTCAAAAAGTCATGGATAATATCCAAGACGAAGCGAAACGTATTTTTTATCATCAAAAGAATTACAAATATCTGAAGAACAGTGTTTTTTATGGGATTCAAAACAACACCCTTAATTTATCCCTGCAAAAACTAAATCAGATCAAATCAATAACGTTACCTTCCACAACATTAAAAAGGCCAGAATATCTATCCTCGGCCAATGGCTCTGACTCGCTTCCTCCTGTCCAATCATTCCTGGATTCAACGAATTGTATCATTGATTATATTGTCACGCACGATTCGTTATTTGCAGTGGTTTTTTCCGGTCAAAAGTCGAAGTCGGTTATTTTGAGGAAACATCTTCCGGAGCAGAAACTTGCATCCACGACCCGAGCCTATAAGATGCTGATAGAAAAAACGACAACGATATTCGAAAACTTCAACGTGAGCAACGCACAGGAGCATTATAGAAAAACGACTCAACAGGCGCATGAATTGTATTCCATGTTGTTTGGCTGGCCTGCACTGGACTCGTTGGTGCAAGAAAGTGAAATGATGTATATTGTGCCGGATGAATATCTCTATGACTTGCCATTTGCAACACTGGTCGTCGATACCACAGAGTCCATAACTTATCTGGCCAATGAAACTGCCACAGTCATCCTCCCTGGCCATTCACTGGCGCCTAAACCGAAGATGCAAAGTAATCCGCTTGACGGAAACGGCCTAATCAGTATGGATATTACCTTTGACAAAGCCGCCGAGTTGTTAGCTTTACTTAAGCAATTGTCCCCGGACTTAGAGGAACTTTCGGTCAATTCACTTCAAGTCGCCAAAGCAGAGGCGATTGAACAGCTTCGCGTGGCGCGTGACTATTATTTTTTTCTTGGCCACGGTTTTGCCCATGCGCAGAACCCGGATCTCTCCTACATTGAATTGTCTGTGACCTCGTCAGAGCAAAAGAAAAACATCATACAAATTTCGATGCCTGAATTCAGAGAGCATAAATTAGTATGGGACAATAAACCAACTATTCTGTTGCTAGGCTGTAAAACCGCGACGGGAAAATCGTACATGGGTTCAGGCACCCTTGGGTTCCAACGGGGATTATTGTCTATGGGGGCTGGAACCGTAGTCGGGACGCTTTGGGACATCGATTCGAATCATGCGATTCCCGACATGGCAGAAGTGCTAAAAAATTGGCAGAAAAACGGTAATTTCACCAGAGCTTTGCAGCAGAGCCAAATAAGGAAGATCGAGCAAATGCGCAAAGATCCTGTTTTCAAGCAGCCCCACCCTTATTTCTGGGGTGGATTTATGGTAACCTCGGTTATCTAACAATTTTCTATTGGGAGGTTCAAATGAATTCGATACAATATGTTTCACCTGGAGATGGAGACGCTGGTTCTACAGGTGGTGGCGGCCCTGAAGATGATCCGCGTTTCCCAAGGCAATCTTTTCGTGCGTCCGGCCTCATGGCTGTTGCGTTCGGTCTGGCAATGGGATTGACTTTCATGGTTTTTTTCTTGCTTTTCAAATGGTTCGGCACCCCAGCACCCGGATTTAACTTCCTGTTTGAAACGTATTTTCCTAACATCTGGAAAGCATTCCTAATAGGATTTGGAGGCGGAACCGTCCTCTCAGGAATCTACAACATGTTAATGATTAGACGTCTGAATCTTTTCGGCTTAGAGAGCCTTACCGGCTAGCGCTAAGTTTGATTGAGCAGAATTTGTCAGTAACGAAAAGTCCGACTTTGAAGGGGAATTTGGGGGGATGTGATTTCACTGCCACATAAGCCACTTTCTGTCATTTCTGTCCTGCTTTTCAGGCGAGAAATCTCTTCCGCCCTGCCCTGTGCACTTTAGATTTCACACGCTGACAAAAAACGTCGGGATTCGAAATGACACAATGTACTAAACCGAGGTTGCGCAACCAGTTCACCTCTGATTTTGTTGTCATTCCGAACCGGTTGTTCAGGGTGCGGAATCTGGCCCGAGAATATTTTCGGAGATAAAACAAGGTGCTGTATTTCAGGCGTTCTTCCGCTCGCCAGGCAAGGAGCATCTGTCACGAAGCATTACCACTTAAGGTGGACGGCTTCACTAAATCTTCGGCAATAATTCCGAGCAACTGCTCACGGGCATTTTCCAGAAAGAAATGTCCGCCCTGGAACATGTGCATCTTGAAGGCACTGGAAGTGTGCGCACGCCATGCGCGGATTTCATCGGTTCGCACGAGTGCATCATGCCAGCCACCAAAGGCCGTTATCGGACAATCAAGCCTGGTTTGATGTTCACGGCCGTAATCTTCGGTCATTTTCACACTGGCTTTTAATTCAGGCATCATTCGAGACAGCAGATCTTTTTCGTGAAGTAACGGTTGCGACTCAGCATCGCAGTGACCCTGCAATTCATCAATGAAAAGGTCATCTGTAATTTTGTTTAATGGCGTTTGCGGGTTAAGTAAACCCGGGGCACGCCATCCGGAAACGAAGAAATGTTGCGGCGTTTTGTTTGCCTGTTTTCCGAGGAGAGCGGCTACTTCATATCCGAGAACGGCCCCAAAGCCGTGACCAAAAAAAGCGAAAGGTAAAGTCAACAAAGGGACCGATACTTCAGCAATCGTGTCAGCCAGCCGCTGCAGGTCATTTATCGGTTTCTCAATACCACGATTCTGTTGGCCGGGTAGTTGAACAATACACACTTGAATCTGCGACGGAAGATTTTTTTCCCAACTCTGAAAGGGCACAGTGGTGGCGCCGGCAAACTGGAAGCAAAACAGACGAACTTTCGGCTGCGCGTCACACGCTTTGCTCATCCAAATCCACTTGTTAAGCTCAATTGAAATGTTCTTGCCCATGCTGTCTCATTCCCTGGCTGCGACACGGCTCACGCCGACTTATTTGTACCTGATTATTGGAAAGTATAGATACAAATCAATGCACCTGCGGAAAACCGGCAAACTCCTGATTCTTATTTACTTTAGCTTTTATGGAAAGCAGGAATATAGGTAAGCGGCAGTATTTGTGCAGCCATTCTTAAGCTACAAGCAGGCGATGCAATTGGAGGCGTAAAAAGGAGAGACAGTCTCCTTGAGGGTCTTTCAACAAAGCCGGGAGTTACTATAAGTAGAATGCCGGCCAAACCTAAATAAATTTGATTTCAGAACAAAAAAATCCCTGCAACCCGGGATGGGAAATCAAAGAACCGCGTCAAACACGGTGGGCACCGCCTGAACGTTTTTTGCTTCCACTATGTCCTGAGACGAGGCTTGCAATACACGGTCAGAGCTAAGCTCCCAATATAAAGGTATTCGCTCTTTGATTAGCACCATGCCAAAATTACAGGGACTTGTGACACACGATGTTAGCAAAATTCACAAACAAAGTCAAGCAAAATTAGCACAAGCTTATGAGGCAGGAAGACAAATGCATTGATTTTTTCATACAGATTCTTAAATTGCATTTGTAAGTCATTATATAGTGAAGACTTGGATTTATTTATAACAATTCTCATTTAAACCTTGCGCAACCGTACGGCTAGCGGATGTTATATTGTATGAACTAAAATTTTTCACCTTGTGCCGAGGTTTAGAATACACTAAGTTCAATTAAAAAGTCTCAAACTTCAAATATGGTATCAACAATAACTCTGCCCTGAATCTACGTGTGGTTATTTCATGCATTGAGAAGAGTAATGTAAAGGAAAGTGCGAAACCATGAGCAGGAGAAGTTACTTCGTACAAATAATCGTTTTCCTCGTTTGTGCAACCTTGTCGGTAGTTGCCCAAACACAAACCCCGGACTCCTCGGCCAACACAGTCCATTTAATCAAGGTCGAAGGTGCAATAACCCCGATATCCGCTGAATTTATAGTAAACTCGATCCGGCGAGCCGAGGATATTGAGGCCCACTGCATGATAATTATGCTTGACACACCTGGCGGGCTGCTCGAATCAACCAGACAAATAACGAAGCGTTTCCTTGCTTCAAAGATTCCAATTATTGTATATGTTGCACCAGAGGGCGCCAGGGCGGCGTCAGCCGGCGTTTTTATTAGTTATGCAGCCCACCTGGTTGCCATGGCGCCCAGCACAAATATTGGTGCCGCAACACCGGTGAATCTCAGTGGCGGGGCAGACTCAAGCTCGACTATGGGGCATAAAATAATCAATGATGCAGTGGCGCAAGTTAAGGCTATGGCGGAAAAACGAGGCCGCAATGCAGAGTGGGCTGAACAGGCCATTCGTGAAGCAGCCTCAATCACCCAGTCTGAAGCGCTGAAACTAAATGTGATCAACTTCATTTCACCTTCTGTGGATAGTTTGCTCGCACAGATAAACGGCCGCGAGGTAGAAGTAGCGTCCGGCTCCGTTGTTTTGAAAACCAGGCTTGCCAAAGTCGAGCTGCATGAAATGAATTTTCGATACCGCATTCTCCACAAAATATCCGACCCGAGCTTTGCCTACATTTTAATGATGATGGGCATCTTTGGTATCTACTTTGAATTGTCAAATCCGGGTGCAATTTTCCCTGGCGTTGTCGGCGCTACCTGTCTTATACTTGCTTTCTTTGCAATGCAAACACTGCCAATAAACTATGCGGGGTTATTGTTGATTCTTCTTGCATTAATTCTATTTATTCTTGAAGTTAAAATCGTAAGCTTTGGAATGCTTACAATAGGAGGCGTCATTTCTATGATTCTTGGCTCGCTGATGCTTATTGAACAACCGCCAGGCGATTTGGGAGGAGTTTTCTCTATTCCGCTTGAGCTTGTTATTACGGTCACTGCCATAACTGCTGCTTTCTTCGTATTCGTGTTCTCGATGGCATTAAGGAGTTATAGGAAAAAAGTTACAACCGGCAGCGAAGGTATAGTTGGCGAAATAGGCATCACCCAAACCCGGCTGACGCCTGAGGGCCGAGTGCTTATTCACGGCGAAATATGGAAAGCGCTATCTACTACGTCCCAAAATAAGGGCAAAAAGGTACGCGTTGTTTCCATAGACGGATTATGTCTTCATGTCGAAGATGTCAAGTAGATAATTTGTAGAAAGAAATCATGATTTTTCTATAACAGGTGCCTGACGAAAGGAGGCTCACCATGCCATTTATTGGAATTATTGTTTTTTTTATTACCATGATCATCGCAAGTGCAGTGCGTGTCTTGCGCGAGTATGAGCGTGGCGTTATTTTCAGGCTTGGTCGCCTGGTGGGGTCGCGAGGACCGGGGCTGCTCATTCTTATTCCTTTTGTCGACCGCATGGAAAAAGTAAGCCTGCGTACAGTCGCCATGGACATTCCTTCGCAGGATGTCATTACCAAGGACAATGTTTCCGTCAAAGTTAATGCAGTTCTATATTTTCGTGTGATGGATCCATCCAAAGCCATTAACGAAGTTGAAGACTATCTCTATGCAACTTCACAACTAGCACAAACTACCCTTCGCAGCGTCCTTGGTGGGGCGGAACTTGATGAAATGTTGTCGGCACGGGACAAAATCAATTCGAGTCTGCAAGAAATAATTGATAATCACAGTGACCCATGGGGTATCAAAGTCAGCCTGGTCGAAATAAAACATATCGACCTTCCTCAGGAAATGCAACGTGCAATCGCAAAGCAAGCTGAGTCAGAGCGTGAGCGCCGCGCCAAGATCATTCATGCAGAGGGCGAATATCAAGCCTCGCAAAAGCTCAGGGATGCAGCAGAAGTCATAAGTGAATTCCCACAGGCTTTGCAATTACGGTATTTACAAACACTTACTGAAGTGGCTGCAGAGAACAATTCAACGATTGTCTTCCCGCTTCCAATCGATCTGTTTCAACATTTTATAAAGAATAAGGATTAGGGTAAGTTTTGTCTTCAACCACAAGACAAATTTCTGACTGAAGCACATTAATGGACATTAAGGAACGTCTGAGGTTGCTGGATTCCCTGCAACCGAAAAAGGTTGAGGCGGTGCAACCAGTTGCTTTGGAGGCCAGGTCGTCCAACATCACATCATTGGTCGATGGGAAAATAGTCACCAACCGTTTCGGTGATTATTTTTATACAATAAAACAATACAATGCCGGCAGCTACCACGGACAAATTCAACTGTCGGCCCTGCATGATTTTTTAGGCAGCCCACTGGCTTTGCTGGACAATCAACCGGGTTTATGCAATATTGACCTGGAGAAAATCCTGTTCATCGACACCGAAACCACAGGCCTTTCCGGGGGCGCCGGTACCTGTGCCTTTCTTGTTGGTGTGGGCTATTTCGAAGGGGGCACATTGCAAGTAGCGCAATACTTCATGAACGACTTTGGCGAAGAGGAGGCGCTGCTCCATGACCTTAATGAATTCGCAGCACAATTTGAAATGCTGGTAAGCTACAACGGCAAGTCTTATGATCTTCCGCTTCTTAGCTCACGCTACATCTATCAAGGTATCCAGACTCAACTGGCATCGATGCGGCATTTCGACCTGCTTCACACAGTACGGCGTTTATGGAAACAGCGCTTGCCGGACTGTTCGCTAACAACAGCAGAATCTCATTTACTTAAAGCCGAAAGACAGGAGGACATTCCAGGTCACCTAATCCCCGCCACTTATTTTCAATATTTGCACCAGAAAGACGCCGGACCATTACTGCCTGTGTTTTATCACAACAAGCAAGATATTCTTGCCTTGGTTGCCCTAATGGTGCATGCTCTGAAAACAATTGCAGCCCCCGTCACAACAGGGTCTGCAACGGCAGACATTTTGAGCATTGGCAAAGTTCTGGAACGCAGTCGGAATTTTGAGCGTGCGCTCGCCCTGTACAGCGCCCACATAGAGAGTGGTATCAGTAAAATGCAGCGGCGAGATATGTTGTTGCGCAAGGGGTTTATACACAAAAGGCTGGAACAATGGAATGAAGCTGCAACCCAGTGGGAGGCAGCAATTGACAGTGCCTTCCACCCTCTTCCCTACATTGAACTTGCCAAACACCTGGAACATCGCGCTAAAGACAATTCAAAGGCAAAAGGGGTTGTCGAGAAGGCGTTAAAGGAATTGGAAATATTGTCAACACTGCAATCGACACAGCCGTGGGATGAACATCATGCTGATTTGCAATATCGATTGAGCCGGCTGCAAAGGAAAGAATTACTTAGTGATTCTGGGCCGGAAGAATAAATCAACGCCGACCATTGCTGTAACCACCTTTTCGCACAAGACCAGCTTGCTGAAGTGTAAACTCACCTTTTTTTACACGAACGCCGTAGATGGTCCGTGGTTCATATCCCTGACACGCTACCGTTAGCGAGTATATCCCGGGATTCAAAATCAAATAATAAGCGCCATATTGTGGCTCTGTTCGTCGTGGATTAACATGGTCAGCAGCAAATTGTTTGACCATGACGGTGGCCTGCAAGGCTGCATTTGTGTGTGTATCAAAAACGTGACCCTTAATTCCTGTTTCCAGCAGGCGGTTTAACAAGTAGTTTGCACCCTTTAAATTTTCCGAGATAATTGATTGTACCTGCTCAGCGGCAGGAAAATAATCCGTACCCACCTCCACGATAAAATCGATGGCTTTCAAGTGGCCGTACATCCAAATCGAACTTTGGCCAACTCGGCCATTTAGAGGCAAGGTCGAATAAGTGCCATTGCCATCGGGCCGTTTTATGGAGGCAGCCATTTTTTTTGCAATGTCGACAATTAAATCCAGATCCGGGGGCCGCTCATAGTTGCCCCAGGGAAAAAGAATTGCTTCTCCATAACTGTGGTACGAGGCACCCATCGAAAAATTTTCGCGCTCTGCAAGGTCTCTTAGCGCCTGGGTTTCAACCTCTGAAAAAGGTTCTGAACCACGATAGAACCAGCTTTCGGGTTTCCCATCGCCCCCCTCACGCCAGTTGAAATCGTAATTCCGGTTTAGATCCACACCATCCTTATGCGGGTTAAACAAACTATCTCCATCGTTATCGCGCAAATTCTTTCGCCACCAGGGGAATTGGGGTTCATGGTTGAACATGTATTGGTATCCCTCAGGATTCACCACCGGCACCAGCCATATTTCAACAGAATCAACCACTTTTTTTGTTTGGCTGTTTTTCTCATAATTTGCACAGAGTGAACGGGCCAGTTCGATACAAATATTTGCACCTATTGGTTCCCGGGCATGGTGCACGCCGGTAAATAGAATTCTAGGTTCATCTTCCCGTGCGGAAGGACGATCTGAAATCTTGATACCCCAAATCGGTAAATCTGCTGTTGCAGTAGCCCCTATCTTTTCGATGTGAACCAAGTTTGGATACGAATCTTTCAGGCTGTGAAGTTGATTGTAGAGAATCTGTAAGGGTTTGTAGCAATTGGGGATGGAAGACTCTTTGGGTCGCGGCAGGGCTGCAATGCAATCGCCTGGCAGGAACAAAGCTTGCACAAGTTTAAAGGAAGCACAAAGTAGATCTTCGTTACATTCTTTGTCCACGTCCGGCTTCACAGTCGCCGTAGAACGATGGTAATTAGTGCCGCTCAAAACAGTCCAAAGAATGGCAACAAGACAGTATTTAGTGTAGCGGGCTTTTGGCCATGTTAGTGCAATTTTGTTCATTTATCCTTAAATGACAAAAGAAAGTCTGAGAGAGCAGAGGCCCCGCCTTGAAAAAACACTAGTTAATGAAACGTCTTGTGACCAACGTCAAAGGGCTCTGAGAAATTCTACAGAATGACTTGCCAGGTTGGAAAGGGGTGCCCAATACAGACCAAGCACCAAAGTCGGGATTGCAAAGATCGCCAGCAAGGCAACGTAAAAAGGTGAAATAGAAATTTCAGCCGATTGTTCGTCTTCAGCCTGTTCGAAAAACATGACCTTCAGAATACGCGCATAGTAGTAAAGTGCAACGACACTGTTAAGTAATCCGACAACAGCAAGCCAATAAAACGACGGGCCCTTGGCAATAACCGCGGCGAAAAGATAGAATTTTCCGATAAACCCTGCCGTTGGTGGCAAACCGGTTAAGGAGAACAGAAAGACGCCCATGGCGATTGCTGGAATTGGCGCGCGTCTGGCCATGCCTTTCCAATCGCTGATTCTCTCACTGCCAATTACATCCTGAAAAATAATGACAACAAGGAATGCCCCAAGATTCATTAAATAGTAGACCACAAGATAAAATATCGTTGCAAAAATACCATCATCGGACAGCAACAAAGTACCCATCATAATATAGCCGGCATGTGCTATACTTGAGTAAGCCAGCATGCGCTTGATATTTTCTTGCTGAATAGCGACAAGATTACCCAGAGTCATTGTAGCAACTGCAAGTACGGCAAGCAGCATAGGCCAGTTAATGGCCGCAAGAGACAACCATTCCGTGGTACCGTTGCCACCCCCGGTTGCCAATGCAACGTTGAAAAAACGAATTAAAACTGCAAATCCAGCAGCTTTGGGACCCACCGACAAGAATGCAGTAATCGGTGTCGGCGCGCCTTCGTAGACATCAGGCGACCAAAAATGAAATGGTACGGCTGCTATTTTATAACCAAAGCCCGCAAGCATAAACAAGACTGAAACCAGCAATGCTAATTCACTGGAGCCTTTGCCGGCTAGAGCAGGTCCGATTTCGTAAATACTGAGTGTGCCGGTTAAACCATAAAGAATTGAAATGCCATAAAGCATGAGCCCTGATGAGAATGCGCCATAAATCGCATACTTCAGGCCTGCTTCGCTGGATCTTTTGCGCGTCTTCAAATACGTTGCAAGAACAAAAGAAACAATGCTCACAAGCTCTATTGAGATGAATATTGTAACCATGTTTGTGGACGATGCCATTAAAAACATGCCCAGGGTCAATGTCATCAACAATGTAAAGTATTCACCAACCGGTCTGCCGGAAAGTTCAACCGACCCAATCGACAAAAATACAACCATGATCGTCGAAGCCAAAAACAACAATTTAAAATACAATGAAAATGGATCCACCACTAACATATCATTAAAAATGGAGCGGCTTCCAAGTTCATATTGACATATTACAGAAACAAGTACAATAGCGGCGCCGATAAGCGCAATGATTGACATCCATGGAGAACGCTCTTTGCCCAAAAAGAGATCAGCCAGGATCAAAACCAGAACCAACCCTGTCAGGAGCAATTCCGGAACAAAGTAGTTAAGGCTATTTAGGTTATTTTGTATTATAGTAGAATAATCCATACCAGGCTATTTTAATGGAGTCCTAATAAAGTGGTGTCCGCAGCATTTACAACAGCCACAAGTTCATTTAGTGAGGTTCTCATAAGATCAAGCAGTGGCGCCGGATAAACTCCAAGTAAAATAACAATCACTGCAATTGGGACAAGCGTAAATAGCTCACGACCATTGATCTCCGGCAAATCCGCATATTTGGGATTCAACTCACCGAGAAACATTCTTTGGAAAGTCCAGAGAAAGTAGCCGGCAGTGATAACGATGCCAAGAGTCGAGATAATGGTTATTAATCGCAGATCAAAGGCTTCTGAACCAAATGCACCAAGAAAGGAAAATGCTTCACTAATAAAACTTGAGAATCCGGGAAGGCCGAGACCGGCAAAAAATGCGATACTAACCAACGCAGTATAAATAGGCATTTGGTTTGCCAGACCACCAAAACCTTCTATTTGCCGGTGGTGTGCACGGTCGTAAATAACACCTACCAACAGGAAGAGCATTGCAGTGCCTGTTCCATGATTGAACATCTGCATAACTGCCCCATTCATCCCCATTGAAGTAAGGCCGGACATCCCTAACAGGACAATTCCCATGTGGCTGATACTGGAATATGCCACCAGTTTTTTCAAGTCCTTTTGCGCCATGGCGCAAAAAGCACCATACAGAATATTTATTAAGCCAAGGATGGCCATGCCATAGGCAAAATACTCCCACTTCATTGCATCAGGCAGCATTGGAAAGCTGATACGCAGCATCCCGTACGTCCCCATCTTCAATAGAACGCCGGCAAGAATCACACTGACTGCAGTCGGCGCTTCAACGTGTGCATCGGGCAACCAGGTGTGAAATGGAAAGACAGGTACTTTTATAGCAAAACCAAGGAAAAGTGCCGCATACATAAGCAATCGAATATTGAAATCATCAAGCACACCAACATGATTGGCCTGATCCATTAAGTGCAGCATATTGAATGTGTGCCCACCGGTAACGGGATCTTGAACGTTGAAATAGAAAACCAGCATTGCTATTAGCATGAAGATGCTGCCAAAAAGCGTATACAGGAAAAATTTAATAGCGGCATAAGGGCCACCTCGAACCATACCATCCGGATCAGTCCTGGAAGGACTTCCCCAGATACCGATTAGGAAATACATTGGCAGGAGCATAACTTCCCAAAAAATGTAGAATAGAAAGAAGTCGAGAGCACAGAAAACACCCATCATGCCCGCATCAAGCAAAAGAAACATGGCAAAATAACCCTTGACACTCTTCTCAATTCCCCACGAAGCAAAGATGCAGATGAAAGACAGAAAAGCCGTGAGCAGTACCATCGGCACACTCAGGCCATCTATTCCCATAAAATACTCGATATTGAACGCCGGGATCCATTTAACCTGCTCCATAAATTGAAAACCGCTAGCAGCGGCATCAAAATTCATGTATATCCAGATAGCAAGCACCAATTGCAGACCGGTGAACACAGCGGCTATGCTCCTGACAAGATTCTTGCTTGTTTGCGGCACAAATAAAATAGCCACAGCGGCGATAACCGGCAGGAAGGTAATCCATGTCAATACATTGTCCATCAAACTGTACCTTTCTTAAAGCTTAGAATTGTTGAATCACAATAATTGCAATAACAGCAAATAAAGCCATCAAAATATAATTTTGAATATTTCCCGTTTGCACGAGCCGCAAACGAGCGCCTGACCAGGCAATAACGGTTGCAACACCATTCACCAAACCATCTACACCACGCATATCAAAGGCACCATTTAGACGCGACAGCCCTACTGTCAGTTTTGCCGCACCATTTACAACACCGTCAATAATTTTCGAATCAAAAACGGCAAGGAGTCGAGCTTTCCAAAGTGTGCCATTAACAAAAGTGGCTTGGTAGAATTCATCGAAATAGTACTTATTCCACAGAAGATTATAAATAGGTCTGAGTCGGCGTCCCCAGGTTTCTGCTGAAATCTTCTTCCAGTAATAAACTGTGGTGGCCAACAAAATCCCACTCGACGCTACAATAACAGACGAAATCATAGCAATTATGTGTGCCGAATGGGCAACATCGTGTCCGCCTGAGTGTGGCACAGGCAAAACAGTCCCTGCATAAGAAGCAAGGTCAGGCTTTGCCAGCAGGTGTTCAACCCAGCCCCACCAAATTGTCCCAACCGAAAGCACAGCCAGGACAGAAAGCGGGATGGTCATTGTCATGGGTGATTCGTGGGCGTGACTGTACTTTTCTTTGTCACGAGGCTCCCCGGCAAAGGTCATGTATACAAGCCGCAACATGTAAAAAGCGGTGATACCAGCCGAAAGCAGGGTTACTACATAAATGCCCAGATGTGACGGATTCAACATGCCAAACTCAAGCGCAGATGCAAGAATTGCATCTTTACTCCAAAATCCGGAAAAAGGTGGCACCCCGGACAAAGACACAGTCCCTATTAGAAACGTCCAGAACGTGATGGGCATTTTTTTTCGTAAACCGCCCATGTCATCCATTTCCTGGGAATGAACAGCATGAATAACGCTGCCAGAGCCGAGAAACAACAAAGCCTTGAAAAAGGCGTGTGTGGTCAAGTGGAAGAGACCCGCGGTGTAGCCTCCTGTTCCCAAACCAACCATCATAAAACCCAATTGGCTGATAGTTGAGTATGCAAGGACGCGCTTAATATCTTTCTGAACTATGGCAATGGTAGCGGCCATAAAAGCCGTAATCACACCTATGTAAGCGATAAAAAGAAGTGCCTCCGGAGTGAAAAGTACGTAGGCCCTGCCCACCATGTAGACGCCTGCTGCAACCATTGTGGCGGCGTGAATCAATGCGCTAACAGGGGTTGGGCCTTCCATTGCATCCGGCAACCAAACATGCAACGGAAACTGCGCCGACTTACCGATAGCCCCCATAAATAGTAAAATACCGGCAACAGTGAGCATAGTCCCGGACAACTCACCGTTCGCAATGCCGGTAAATACTTCGTTGAAATTAAAAGTACCGAGTGTGGCAAACAAAATCATGATACCAGCAAACATGCCGACATCACCGATACGATTGGTGATAAAAGCCTTTTTACCAGCATCTGCTGCTGAGTCCTTTTCAAACCAAAAACCAATCAGCAAATAAGAACTGACACCCACTAGTTCCCAAAAGACATAGACACCAAAAAAATTATCTACCAGAATAAGACCTAACATTGAAAATGAAAACAATGACAGGTAGGCAAAATAACGACTATAGCGCGAATCGCCATGCATATATCCGATTGAATATAAATGCACGAGCGAACTGATCAAGGTTACAACAATCAACATAAACGCCGTCAAATTATCGACAAGCAGGCCAAAAGTGACTTGAATATCGCCGAAATTAATCCAGTCGTAGGTTTGTTGCGCGATTATATAATCGGGTTGGTAATTTACGATGGCATCAACGAAAATAGGGACCGCGAGCAGAAAGGCGGCTATCATGGCCCCGGTAGACAACCAATCTCCTTGTCGAGGCAGACGTTTACCCACAAAGATTTGAATGGTAAAAGCGAGAAAGGGTAGAAGAAGAATTAGTATGGCATTTGTAATCATATTATAAACAGTATTAATGTATGAGTCAGACTAGTGAGCCAAAGAATCCGCGCTATCTATATTGATGGTCCGCAGCCGTTCATAAAGATTCAAGACAATGGCGAGAGCAACAGCCGCAGCGGCAGCCGCAGTTACAATGACAAACAGAGCCATAACCTGGCCATCCAAATCAGTATCAATATATTTTGCAAAGGCCACAAAATTAATATTTGCAGCATTGAGAATTAATTCTACACCCATAAGTACAGTAACAGCATTTTTCTTTGAGATAACAGCAAGCAACCCCAAGGAAAACAACACTGCACTCACAAAAAGGAAATGGGACAAGCCAATGGTCATTTAGTTAATCCTTTCGCGCTATAAATGCCGCCCCAACAAGAGCGCCGAGAAGCAAAACAGAAGCGATTTCAAACGGTATTAGATAATCCGTCATCATCAAGACGCCAATCTTATTTGTTGTTGGCTCAAATTCGGAAACAGATTGCAGAGCCCATGGCGTTTTCATTATCATCCTAAACAATACTACTAAAACACCCGCCACCACAATCATTGCCGGACCGAGCTGTTTTGCCCCGGTTCCAATATCCACACGCATTCCTTTTTGCGACAACATCACGCCAAACAGCAAAAGCACAAGAATACCACCAACATAAATTAAAATCTGAACAATCGCCACAAAATCAGCAGCAAGCAACACATAAAGGCCCGCTACACCAGAAAGAGCAAACAACAATCCAACAGCAGAATAGACAACGTTGCGGGAAAACACCAATACCCCGGCGGAAGCTATTGTGAGTGCGGCAAATAGATAAAAAACAATATCGTAGAAATTCATGAGCTTCCTTACATTACCACCATCCAAAGGCCGACACCAATCATTGCGACAAAAGCGAATGGAGTCAGCACTTTCCATGATGTGTACATAAGTTGATCGACCCTAACTCTGGGAAGCGTCCATCTTAGCCACA
>JAJDAG010000140.1 GCA_029262005.1 Candidatus Zhuqueibacterota bacterium
CTCCAAATGCTCACGCAGTATCTTCACTTTCTGTGTCGCGCTGTAGCGTTTTCTGCTGGACATACGGTGGCTCCTTTTTAGGTTTTTTGCCACCTTAAATATAAACCCTTGTTTGTCCAATTCCAACTGAGGCGTTACACACTCTTGCTTTATCTGGAGAGAAATATGATAGTTTTTATACTCCAGCAGGCGATTTGAGGTTGCCGCAATCTATCATAACATCAAAAGCAAAAATGGACGATAACGGCAATGTGCGGTCTAACAATGACATTTATATGATGGTTTAGGTGTGTGGGCATTTATTAGTTCGGTGTTCCCAAAATAGATTATTCGCTTGTTGGAGCGAAATAAGCTTACGAAAGCCGATATTGATCTGTTTGAATTTTGTCAAGCTAGTCAAATGACATTGGAATCCCCTTTACTAAAATTTTAAAACTTGATAGAGGAAAATCTTGGCAATATTGGAAATACAGTATCTGCAACGATACCTATGTATTAAAAGAAGCAATGGATCAGGAAAAACTACAAAAAGGTCAAAAGGTGTTATTGGCGTGATTTGGTGTTGGGATGTCTTTCGGTGCAATGATTGTACAATGATAATTGATTATTAAAAGATGAGCAGCCACCAAAGAGCCCTTGTCACCGGCGCTTCCGGTTTCATTGGCAGGAATCTTCTTTTGAAAACACCAGATGATTGGCAGGTCATCGCATTGTATCATCGCGACCAAACATTGCCGGCCTTTGTTTCGCAGAATCGACTGAGCCACGTTAGAGCCATTCAGTGCGACCTGTCGCAAATTGAGGACGTTACTCGAGTTGCCAACGAAATCGGGCCTGATTTTGACTTATGTTTCTATCTGGCGGCAAATGGCAATCCGGCAACTTCAGTTGAAGATCCGGTCGCTGACCTCACGTCGAACACGGTTACACTCTTGAACTTCCTGCAAGCTTTCAGGCTTAACCGGGTGATATACTTTTCGTCCGGCGCTGTCTATGATGGCTTGAAAGGGCCTGTTTCGCCTGAAGCCAAACCTGCCCCGACACTGCCCTACGCGATTTCCAACCTGGCTTCAGAAAGCTACATCGGCTTTGCACACCACTCCGGCCTTGTTGGCAGTTACCTCATTCTGCGCTTTTTTGGTGCGTTTGGTCCCTATGAACCTGCCAGGAAAATCTACACTCGCCTGGTCCGAGCGTTTTATTTTGAAAACAGCGATGCCTTTACCATTCGAGGAAGCGGAGAAAATCTCATAGACGCCATGTATGTGGAGGACGCTATTCTTGGTGCTTTGGCGGCTGCAGGTTCAACAGTAGCGAATGTCACACTTGACTTTTATGGTGGCTCCCCTTTGACAATCAATGAGCTGGTTAAAAAAGCGGCGTTGACGTTCGGAGTATCCGCTGTTAATATCCGCCACGAGGGAGATGTCCCCGAATATATTGAATTCTACCCTGTCGATGATAGCATGAAACGACTATGTGATTTCGATGTGCGAATTTCTCTTACTGATGGATTGCGCAAGCTTGCACGATTCCTAGAAAATGGGGGTGTTTGGGTATGAATAGGAAAAATAGTGAACTTTTCTTAAATTATTGATATTCGCCTTTTCGGGTCGGCAACAAAATCGAAGGATTGGTTGATTTTGCTCCTTGAAGTTGGATAAATTGAAAACCAGTTAAATGAAAATTATTGAGAGGGTAGCTTAAATATTTATGCGATTAATTTTGCTGAAAATTCTGTCTGTTATGGGCTTAACTGGCGGCATGGGCACTGGTTTGCTGAGAGTGTTTGTAACTTTCCGAAGTGTACTGGTGTCGGTTTTTGTTCTGACACTGCTCATTCCGCTGTTTGAGTTGGGTTTTATCGGCGCTCTTTATGTTTTGTTGTCGCCGGAGAAACAGGCACAGGCGCTTACCTGGCTTACCGCAAAAGAGGTCTGTAATTGGCAGCCGCTTTTATGTGAACCGGCTCTAACGGCCAGGTGGGCCAGTGGATTGGCCGGTGTGTTTTTGCTGGCATTCGTTGGCACTAAACTTCTGTACAGTTATTGTCTTGCCAAATTGAATTACGAATCTTATGTGATGTATGCCAACCGTCTTTTGGCTGATTACGTCAACATGCCGCCCATGCGTTTTCTGGCTTTTGATCGCAGTAAAATGGTGAATTGCATCGTGTTGGAAGTAGCCATGTTTGGTAGTGTGGCGACTGAGTTGCTGTCGCTGGGCACCACAGTGGTAACCGCGCTGTTTTTTTTCGCAGGCGCTGCAGCGATGTCGCCGTCACTGCTAGGCATTTCTTTTACGGTTGGGATGAGCATGTTGCTGATAAACAGGTATGGTTACCGCAAGGCCCGTAGAATCGGCAAGAGGCGAGTCGATGCGGTCAATAAAATGCTGGCGCGCACCTATGACATTCTTGAAGGGTTCCGCACCATAAAACTTGAGGGGGCAGAAGCGCGCATCCTGAAAAATACGGGCCGCCGCGTTCGTAAAGAACAGCGTTGGCGCTTTGACAACAAATGGAACATGCTCTCGGTTAATAATCTGGCGCAGGGTTTTACCTATTTGGTTCTTTTTGTTATTGTATTTGTTGCTGTTGTTGTAATGCGGATTGATGTTGCCGTGATGTTGGCTTTTATGGTGATCATGGGGCGCTTGCAAAAGACTTTCCTCGTCGGTCAAACTCATTGGATGAAAATCAAGCAAAATATTGCCAGTCTTGAGATTGTGGTTGAAATGCTGGAAAAGTGCAGTCGAACGCAGGACTCATCCACACTGGCTTTATCGACTCAGGCCACAAATGATACTGTGTCGATTCGTTTTGATAAGGTGGGGTTTCGCTATGTCAAAGATAGTAAATGGGTTTACCGGGACGTTTCGTTCCGGCTCGATCCGGGAGATCGTATTCTCATTCAAGGACGCTCCGGGCAGGGTAAATCTACGCTTTTGTATTTGTTGCTCGGTTTGCTGGATCCATCCGAGGGTCGCGTTTTATACAATGACGAGCCATTAACGCTTGATGTTTTTGAGAAAAATCGTAACGTGATTGCCTATGCTGCACCGGATTTACATATGTTCCGGGAGTCGATTCGGCAAAATCTGGCGCTGGCCGGTGAGTTTGATGAAGCAGCATTGTTGCAGGCAGTAACACAGGCCCGCTTAGAGAGTGTCATCGCTGGCCTACGAGGTGGCCTTGATGGGTTCATCGGAGAGAATGGCGCCCATCTCTCTCTGGGTGAAAGGCAGCGTGTTATGTTAGCGCGCATATTTCTCAAGCAACCGAAATTGCTTATACTTGACGAAGCAACCAGTAACTTGGACTTAGGACTCGAAAATGAGATTTTGCACGACTTGCTTGAAAATCTGGCTCCTGATGCAATCCTGGTTTTCGTTGCGCATAAAAAACCTGTTAATGTACAATTTGATCGTGTCCTGATAGTTGAGCGTGGCAAATTGAAGGAATATTCAAATGGCAAGTGTAAGTCCGATGCGGGGGAGTCTGAGCTGTTAACGAATTAACACCTGTGGCGATGGTTTAAGTCTGCAGCAAGCAATCCCTATGTTTTTGCCCGCTCCAGCGCTTAAATTCTGTTTTCATGGTCATCGAACCGCGTTTCATGTCGATTGACTGTGTGTCTAAATGCTGGTTGCTTTTCTATCGCATTATCCAGCTTTTTTGCTACTTCGTTTATGGCTTGTTGCAGAATATTTTTAGTGTTCCGTAGCTCTGCCTTGAGTTCATCGATCGACGTTGCCAGCCTTCGTGTCTGAAAGGACAGTTCCTCATTTATGGCTTTGAGTTCTTCTTTTGTTGCCAGGCCCTTGATTTCTTCTTTTGAAGCGAGCGTTTCCAGATTTAATTCTTGAAGGTCTTGTTTTGTCGCCACGGAATTGCTGTTTGATGAATCCACCCTGATTCCTCTTTTGAAAAAATACTCATCCCAATATAACTCATTTTTTTTACTTCTCAACAAATAAAAAGCAGATTGATAATTTGCGACTCCTCTATCTCCACAACACGGCTCTTGACTCACAAAAGTCCAACATAATCCAGGTGCTCTACATGTGCGAAGCCTTCCGGAATCTGGGTGTCGAGATTACATTGGCTGTGCCTGAGTCGAAACAACCCATGTCTGAGTCTGCGATGTCAAATTGCGTGCAGAGCAAGATTGGCAGAGGAAATCAGTATCCGATCATCACGTTTCCGAAGTTTATGCCGGGTGGCAGGTTGAACTCCCTCGGGGGGTATTGGGGCGCTCGCAAGGTTATGCGCCAAGCCGATGCAGATATTTGTTTTGTACGATCGGCCCAATTTTACAATATAGCAACCGGCCTCGGGCTGCCAACTATTTTTGAGTCTCATAATTACCTCTTGCATAATCATTATAAATTTCTGGATGGTTTCTGGCGAAACCGGCTTCTTAAGGCATCCCGCTCAAAAACAACGCGTTTGTTTGTTTCCATTAGCCAGGCATTGACAAACTACTGGGTTGAGCAGGGCGTCCGGTCCACTATCTGTTTGTCACTGCATGACGGTGTTGATCTTGAAGCTTTCAAGGTTGAAGTTTCGCAACGCGAGGCTAGAGAAAGGCTTGGTTTAGACAAAGACAAGAAGATCGCTGTTTATGCAGGAAGTTTATATGCGGATCGAGGGATAGAAAATATTTTCAGCCTGGCAAGACGTTTTCCTGAGGTTCTTTTTCTAATTCTTGGTGGGCCGGATGACCGGCGGACCTACTTAGAAAAAGCGATGAGGGGTGATGGTATAAAAAATGTGAAATTCAAAGGTTGGGTTGAAAAGGAAACGGTTAGACTCACCTTATTTGCCGCGGATATTCTCCTGCTTTTGTTTACGAACCGGGTTCCTACCATAAACTACTGTTCACCATTGAAAATGTTCGAGTATATGGCTTCCGGCCGTGTCATTGTTGGCCATGCTTTTCCGACTATCAAAGAGGTTTTGACTGATGGCGACACAGCCTTCCTGGCAGACCCGGCCTCGTTTGACCAACTTTGTTTGAAAGTCAGCCAGGCTCTTTGTGAAGAATACCCCACGGAAATGGCTGAACGTGCGCGCACGCTCGCGCTTAGAGAATATACCTGGCAAAGCCGGGCCACTGCTATTTATCGAAAATTGAATAATTAACTCCTGTTTTGGCGGCGCTGGTTTGAGCATACTAGACTTTCTTTCACCCGATCTTTTTGTAAGGCTAAATATACTTATATGGCTCCTATTGATTATAATAATAGGACTGAAATCCTATATTTTCGACATAGTGGTTCTGATGTTGATTGCCTGGACTCAAGAGTCTTTGATTGGCTATGACCTTATACCGGATCACCTGCCGGATATCGTTCTCATTTTTGTGATCATTTTACTTTTGAGCAAAATTTTTATTCGGAGAACGACGCATGACAACCGTATTGCCATGCCCGGGTTGGTGCCTTTTTTGGCTTTTGTTGGTATTTGTATCATTTCAGCAATTTTGAACAATATTGAATTTCTGCGCGTGCTCCTCTTTATAAGGCACTGGGTGATTTTTTATCTGCTTTTTGTAGCGCTTGTTAATGCCAACCTTGAAGAATCTGAAATTGGCAGAATCAACAAATTTGTGGTCTTTGTGTTTCTTTTGCAGGTCGTCGTCGCAAGTGTAAAGTGGGTATTTTATGATGGTGCCGGTGAAACTTTTGGCGGGGAGAACTTAACTGGAACTTATGCCACCGGTGGTGGGGGGTTACATACGTTAATTCCTTTGATCGCCGTGGGCTTTATTGTTCCCGCCTATGTTGCAGTTGCTGAGAATCGCAAAAAATATATCGTACTATTCTTGTCATTTATCTGGTTTATTATAATAGGTGATAAGAGAGCACCATTTTATGTGCTGCCGCCCTTTATTGTCTGCATGTTATATATAATGCGGGGAAAGATTGCAGTAGTTAAAATGAAGATTTCCAGAGTCGTTACCATTATGGCCTTAATAATGCTGGCGCTTATTGCTATCGCGCGGATTAACCACACGCTTAATCCTGAACAAACAGTTGGTGGTAGCTTTGATCTGCGGCATGTGTTTGATTATGCAATGCGCTATACTACGCAACTGGAGTTCGTTGGTGGCAGGGGCTATACCGCTGGAAGGCTCGCCTCAACCGGACAGGCTGTCGCTACGCTAATGGGTAGTGAGATTGAAAATCTATTATTGGGCTATGGTCCGGGCATTGTTCTAAAGTCCGGCGTCGTTACCGGAACTTTCCACTCATCACTGCTTCGCTTTGGTATAAGTAATGGTGAAACGGGTTTGATTATATATTTCTTGCAGGTTGGCGTGGTTGGGACGATTGTTTACCTCTGGTTTTTCTTTAGCATATTTAAGAGAGTGTTGCTTGTTTACAAGCGGTCGCAATCTACTTATTGGGGCATTGTTCTTTGCGGAACAATTGGTACACTTCTTGTATTCTTTTTTGATTTTTTGGCCTATTCCGGGGTTTTTGCAAAATCGGAGCCATTGTTGGTTTTCTTGTACTACTTCGTCGGCATCTCCCTGCTTTACGGCAGAAAACAGTTAAATCAATCATGAACAATAGAAACCAGTGTTTAAACTTTTGTAGTCCTGTCACCCACTGAGCCGGAGAAATAGGCAGCTTCACTCAACGCTCATTTTATTCCCCATTTTTTTCGACGAATGTCAGAGAGTTCGTACACAATCGCGTATCTATTCAGCTGTTGAGGCGCTTGAGGATACAGAGATGGAATTAAATGAAACAACTGAGGTCTCGCATTTGTTATTCATCCCGTTGGGGCACGGATGCAGCATAAATTTAGAGATTTGTTAAGGGGGAATTCCTGGAAATCAGTTGGCCAAAAACAATTCCGGGCTCTTACCGTGTGCCTTGTTTGCTATTCTTGAATAGGTACATGATGACGTCTGCATTAACCATTTTCATTCAGATAGTTTCGGCAAGAAAAATTATAGGGTAATAAAGAAATCGATTCAATGGGCTCGAGAATACTAGTCCTTGTCCCAGGCTCAACAGCCAGGGGGGGCATCGTTCACTACTTTAACACACTTGGTGTTAAAGTCTCACGCAAGGTTGAATACTTTGTCAGAGGTGCTCGAAACTGGCCACAGAGGCGCGGTCAAATTATTGAGCTGCTGCGGGCATTGTCCGACCTGGCGCTATTCGCAGTTCGCTTGACAACCAGGCGCTATGACCTTGTTCAAACCAATACCTCTCTGGGCAGTTTTGGTGTGATTCGCGATGGCTTCTTCATAATATTTGCAAAATTGTTCAGGACCAGGGTCATTGTGTTTTTTCGAGGTTGGGATAAGGCTTGTGAAGCAAAAATCGAGAAAGCTTTTCTGCCGCTGTTTAAGTTGGTTTACTTTCGAGCTGATTGCATAATTGTCCTTTCATCCGGTTTCAAGCAGAAGCTGCGTGACTGGCAGTATCAGAAACCCATTTTTATAGAAACAACCGTTGTTGATGAGCAAATCGTTTTAGGCCTAAAGGAGGCAGAGTTGACTTCAAAATATGATCAGGAGAAAGCGGGCGTAAACATCTTGTTCTTATCAAGAATAGAAACCGCGAAGGGCATCTATGAGCTCTTGCGCGGATTTCAACAGGTGCAGGCAAAATACAGCAGCGCCCAACTCATGATTGCCGGCGATGGCAGGGAACTAGATGGGGCCAGGACTTTTGTTCAAGAAGCATCACTGCAGAATGTGACATTTTTAGGTCACATAACAGGTCGCGCAAAGCAGGATGTTTTCCGCAGAGCTCATATTTTTGTCTTGCCGTCTTACACTGAAGGCATGCCGAATGCGGTGCTGGAGGCGATGTCTTGCGGCCTGCCCGTACTCGTGACACCCGTTGGCGGACTGGTAGATTTTTTTGAGAATGGGGCGCATGGGTTTACACTGCAGATAAAGGATTCCACGAGCGTTTTTACAGCAATAGAGCGTTTAATCAACGATTGGCCACTCATGCTGCGAATGAGCCTAACGAATTATAGAAAGGGGCAAAAAGACTTTGTTTCGCATCGAGTTGCCGAGAGGTTGGACAGTATCTACGATACCGTTATTGGAACAAAAATGGAGCACTGATGGAACAGTTGACTCAAAATCTGAAGAACGGCGCTATGCGAATAGTAGAGGTTCCGTTTCCCATGCTTGGCCCAAATGAAGTATTGGTGCGAAACCATTACTCAATTATTAGCGCAGGCACTGAGGGACGTTCGGTTTCGGATGCACGCAAAGGCATGGTTGCAAAAGCCAGGAGCCGGCAAAAAGAAGTACAGCAGGTAATAAGTATCGCTAAGAGAGCGGGTGTTTTTGATACTTACAAAATGGTCATGAACAAACTGGAGGGACCTTCACAGCTTGGCTACAGTAGTGCCGGGGAGGTTCTCGGGATCGGTGAGGCTGTACGCGGTTTTCAGGTGGGAGATCTAGTCGCTTGCGGCGGCAGCGATGCGCATCACGCAGAAGTCGTTTCAGTTTCAAGGAATTTATGTGTTAAGGTTCCGGAGACTGTTGATTTAAGGCATGCTGCTTTTACAACAATCGCTGCTATTGCAATTCAGGGCATAAGACGGGCTGATGTAAGTTTGGGCGATAACTGCATTGTTATGGGGCTTGGGCTTATCGGTCAGCTCGCAATTCAGCTTTTGAGCGCTGCCGGTGTCAATACCATTGGCATTGACATTGTCGATGCGCAAGTAGAAATGGGACGCAAGAGTGGGGCAACAATCGCTCTGAATCGCAATTTGGATAATATTTCTCAGATTGTTTCTGAACAAACACAAGGGCATGGCGCGGATGCTGCTTTGATAACAGCAGCATCAGATTCAAATGACCCTTTGGATTTAGCGGCTGCCTTAGTGCGAAATAAGGGAAAGATTGTCGTGGTAGGTCGCGTGGGTATGGCGCTTAATTTCAGAGAGTTTTACACAAAAGAGCTTGATCTGAAAATGTCTATGTCCTACGGACCAGGCCGGTATGATGCGAATTATGAAGAAAAGGGTCTGGATTATCCTATTGGTCATGTCAGGTGGACTGAGAATAGAAACATGCAATCTTTTATCAATTTGCTGCATTACGGTAAGTTGAATATAGAATCTTTAATCACCCACATGTATAACTTCGAGGAAGCGACCGACGCGTATCAAATGCTCCTGAAAAAAGAAGAAACCTACGCCGGGATAGTTCTGAAATACGCGACTGAAAAGAAGCTCAGGAAAACTATAAAGTTGGAGACTCAATGGCAGGAACCCAAAAAAGTGCATGTGGGTCTTATTGGCGCCGGTTCATTCGCACAAAATGTTCTATTACCAGTAATGAAGGGGAAATGTACTTTTGCCGGTATCGTCACCCGGAATGGGAAAAACTCACGCTATGTTTCCGAGAAGTACAATTTCAGCTATTGTACCAATGACTCAGGCAAGATTCTAACTGATCCGGGCATTGATACAGTTTTTGTTTTGAATCGACATAATTTGCATGCCCGGAATGTCATCCTGGCTTTAGAGCATCAGAAGAATGTCTATGTTGAGAAACCGCTGGCCTTAACTTTCGATGAGCTTGAGGAAATTAAGGATGTTTACGTTAAAAATGCTGCCGGCGCGCGTTTGATGGTTGGTTACAACCGTCGATTTTCACCATTTGTCAAAAAGATAAAGAAAATTTTCCGCGAGGAAGATGCAAAGTCAATGAACTTCAGGATAAATGCCGGCACCGCGCCTAAAGAACATTGGGCTCATGATCCTGAGGTTGGCGGTGGACGGATCATCGGCGAGGTCTGCCATTTCATCGATCTCGCCATCCATATCGCCGGAGCGACAGTTGACAGTATTTATGCAAAGTCTTGTCGGGATAGCAATGATCTCCATGACACATTGGTTCTGACAATGACATTCGGCAATGGCAGCGTTGCCAATATTGCCTACTTTTCTAATGGCTGTGACATGCTCGCCAAAGAATATCTGGAGATTTTTTGCCATGGCCGGATTGCAATAATTGATGATTTTCAGAAGATGAAACTTTATGGTAAGCGAGTCAATACTTTTCGACCAGGCAAACAAGACAAGGGACATCGTGCTGAAATTGAAGAATTTTTTTCAGCCATTGAAAATGGAGAGCCAAGTCCAATCCCTTTTGAGCAGGTTTATATGTCTACTTTGGCTACTTTGAAAGTTATGGATTCAATCAACTCGGGAAAGCCAATTCAAATGTGAGTGGACACCTGGGGAATGGTGGTAATTATTTAGAAAGGTTGACGAATGAAACAAATCGAAACGAGTCTTGGTGAATTGCAGAAATGGCTCCGCACCAATGACTACAAGGGTTATGAATATTATGATGGACTCGATTCCTGGTTACGCATTTTTACCGGTGAAAACTGGTTCGCAAAACGATTGTTAATACAGTTCTTTAAACGATTTCCTTATAATTTGCGCCCTTTTTTGGGCGTCAAGCCCAAAGTGTCAACAAAGGGGATGGGTTTTATCAGTCGCGGTTGTATTCGCTTGTGGCGGGCCTATGGCGATGTGGAAAATAAGCAAATGGCTGAGTCGCATCTTAAGTGGTTGTCAGAAAATTGCTCAGAAGGATACGCCGGCGCATGTTGGGGAAATCACTTTGATCATGCCTCTGGCTCTTTTGAATTACCTCGATTCATGCCGACGGTCGTTTGGTCCGGGTTTATTGCCCATGCGTTCCTTGATGCTTACGAAGTTTTCGAGAAAGAGCGCTATCTGCAAACAGCCAAAAGTGTTTGTGATTTTATCATGAAGGATTTGCCTGTTACCGATTTTAACGATTCACATTGTATCAGCTACGTGCCATTCGACAAATTACTTGTCCACAATGCAAATATGATTGCCGCCTCCTTATTAGCGCGAACCTACTCCTTTACAAGTGAGAAACCTCTCTTCGACTATTCGAAGAAGGCAATGAAGTTTTCCTGCGATTCCCAACTTGAAAATGGAGCATGGCATTATGCTGTCAACAGTAAGTGGGTTGACAACTGGCATACTGCCTATAACCTGGACAGTTTAAAGTGCTACATCGAATCTACCGGCGACAAAACTTTTGAAGAAAATCTCAAGCGCGGGTATCAATTTTATAAGGAAAATTTTTTCTACGATGATGGCAAGCCCAAGTATTATTTCAATCGCCTGCGCTGGGTTGATATTCAGGCGGCAGCTCAATCAATTGATACGCTGTGCTATTTTAGCGATATGGATCCAGAGGCCCTGGATTTGGCCCGGAAGGTTGCGAATTGGACGATTGCAAATATGCAGGATGAGAGCGGTTATTTTTACTATCGGGATCTCGGCTGGAAGCGTGTGAAAGCGCCCTTCATTCATTGGGGGCAAGCGACAATGCATTGCGCCCTCAGTCATTTACTGTTAAAGCTGAACGCTTCAAAACCTGAATCTAAATCTAAATTAACAGCGATTCTGTGCGAATCCTGATTGATTACCTTTGTTTATTTTGGGTTTTAGAAGCGCTGTCATGCGGCCCAAACTACCAGAGAAGACTATGGATCTATTAATGACCAACGACGTAGAGTGTCACTCATTCGAGACAAACACGCTGCACGACGCCATCGCAGAGCGCGTTGAAAATGAAGCAATGCCGAAATTGCTTGAGTTGTATCAGCAACACAATGTGAAAAGCACGTTCTTTTTTACCGCAAATTTTGCCCGGCTTTCACCCAAAACGGTTCGTACTGTCCGCGATTTTGGCCATGAAGTTGGTTGCCACGGGTATAACCACACTGACTATTATGATGTATTGACTTACGAGCAACAGATCGATTTACTCAGAAAGTCAAAAGAAATTATTGAAGATATTTCCGGCACGGAGGTGGTTTCATTTCGCGCTCCGGCCTTGCGAATAAACAATCACACGATTAGAGCGTTAGAGGAAACCGGTTTTAAATATGATTCTTCAGTATCACCGCAGCGTTTCGACGGTCCGTTAACTTCCGGCGCTGCAAACAAAATGAGTTGGTTGTTTGCAGAGAGGAAGCCTTATTATATGAACTACGACGATCCGTTTCGAAGCGGCAACTCCTCAATACTTGAGGTGCCTGTGTCGGCGCTTCTCTGGCCGTTTATCGGCACTACTTTGCGAATCAGCCCGATGATTACCCTGGCCGTACAGAAAATGCTGATGTTTGAATCGCGATTTACACGGAAGCCACTGGTGTTTCTTTTTCATCCCAATGAGGCTTTGGAATTTACAAAGGGGAAAACCTGCAGGCGGGGCTCGTTCTTTTCCGACAACATCCGGCATGCGCTGAAAATGAAGAATCTGGGTGCGCGTTCTCTGGAATTGCTGGAGAAAGTGTTCGGCCTAGGCAAATTTGATTTCATTACCGTTTCTCAGGTAAAAGTATAATCATAGCTGAAGCTTGGCGTTCAGTTTGAGTTAAACGATTTCTCCTGTCCTTTCAATCTACACCTGGCAAACGCCCACACATTTTCAATGTTTTCTTACGACTTACATCTTCACACAAAATATTCGTACGACAGCCGCACGGATTTATTGAAATTGATCAAGCATGCCAGGGCCATGGGACTCAAGGGCATTGCAATCACTGACCACGAAACAGCCGAAGGTGCGAAATATGCCAAACAAATTAATCCGTTCTCTGATTTCGAAATAATTGTCGGGCAGGAGGTCAGAACTGAAGTCGGAGATATCATAGGGCTATTTATTGAGGACAATCTACGTCAGAGTACCTTCAAAAATGTGTGTACTGAGATTCGAGGTCAGGGTGGAATTGTGGTGCTGCCGCACCCGTTTAAGAAAAAAATGCATGTCGATCCGGAAATTGTAAAGCAAGTTGATTGCGTTGAAGTTTTTAATGCCAGAATAAGACAAGAGGAAAACCACAAGGCATTTGAATTGTGCCGGGAAATGGGAAAACCCCTAATTGTCGGGAGTGATGCACATACGCTTTCAGAGGTAGGGCGAGCCACGCTAGTGACCACTGTGCCCGGCCTTAATAAAGCGCATTTGCTCCGGCAGAACGATTTTACAGGCGAGTATTCGCCGCGTTATGTGCATTATATCAGTGCTCTTATTGGTAACTACAGCAAAGGCACACTCATGCAACTAATTGTCAAAAGAGGGTTACCCCATGAGCTGCGTGCTCGTTTTGGATGGTAGATCGCGTGCGACCTTGCAAATCGTGCGCTCGCTTGGGCGTAAGGGCGTCTGCGTATATGTAGGCAACGAACACTGGGCCTGCTCCAGTTTTTTTTCAAAATACACACGGAAGCGGCTCATCTATCCCGACCCAAAAACAGCGGCATTTAGAGATTGCATTTTTGAGTTTCTCCGGAAGCATGATGTGGATATGATTATTCCGGTTCGCGACGATACCACACTCTTTTGCGCAAAATATCAAGACGAGTTGAACCAACTGACCCGCACGTTTGTGGCGGATTATGAAACCATAATGCTTGGCCGGGATAAAGCGCTGACTTTCGAAGCGGCGGAAAAAGAGGGTATTCCTTGCCCGCGAACACAGGTCGCAACCAATGCTCAGGAAGTATTGAAGGCAGATGTCGGCTTTCCTTTGATTCTAAAACCGGCCATGAGTTCAGGTTCTCGCGGTCTTTACAAGGTCGAAAATCGTCATCATTTGCAACAACTATCTGAAACTATTTTCGTGGATTACGACAAATACCTGGTGCAGGAATTTATTCCAACACAGGAAAATGTAGTTGGGGCCAACATCTTCTTCTCTGAGTGTTCAGAGTCCATTGCGGTTTTTACCTATGAACGACTGCGAGACTATCCACGCGGCAATGGCCCGAGTGTGCTGCGACAGAGCACAGACAACAGGCAGGTCAAAGACGTGACGCTGCAACTTTTTGCAGGATTGAAGTGGAAGGGCGTGGCAATGGCCGAGTATAAAATCGACTCGCGTGACGGAACGCCCAAACTAATGGAAATCAATCCACGATTTTGGGGCTCACTGGCGCTACCGGTTTTCTCAGGCGTTGATTTTCCCTGGTTACTGTATCAAACGGCGCTGGGAAAGAAAGTCAAACCCGTAAGAAATTATCGTCTGGGAGTGAAGGCGCGCTGGTTGTTGCTGGGCGACCTTCTGTGGATGGCAACCAGCAAGCACTTGCTTGCGGATTTGAAAGAATTTACAAAATTTTCCGGCAAGGATTTGACCTATGACATTGTTTCGTGGATGGATCCGCTGCCTGCCCTTGGCGCCATGCTGGAAGGCATTCAGTTTATTATTAACCCCAAAAAACGCCGACATGCTTTGAATCGGGGCAACCAATAAGGAACAATATTTACAGATGCAATGGGTACATGCTTCCATCCTTAAGAATCTTTCAGGGAAGTTAACGCCTCGATTGGAATTTGTTTTAGTCCGATGAAAAAAATCATAATTGACATTTGCCATTTGCCGCATGTTAACTTTTTCAAGAATTGCGCCAATATGCTTAGTTCGATGGGCCATACCGTTCACATAGCCTGTCTAAACCGGGGCAGGTTGCCTTCAGTGGTTGAGAAGGAATTTCCAAATTTCCACATCCTGACTGTCGGAAGACATCGAGGAACAAAGTTTTCAATAATTTTTGAAGCGAATATTTTGAGAGTTTTTGCTTTGATGTGGTTGATGTTGAGAAATAAATATGATCTGGGTTTGAGTGTGGGCAGCTTCACGTTGGGCTCTGTTATGAAATTAAGCAATAAACCCAATATTCAGTTTGACGATGATCCTGAAAGAAAGAAGGGTGCTTTTTTGGAACGGGCAACCGCCACTAAATTGTTTTTTCCACCCATAGTTGAGCCCGCCGGCAATGTTTCTACTTATAATGCACTTAAGGAATGGTCCTACTTATCGCCGCGATACTTTAAACCAAATAAAAATGAGCTCGCCCGCTACGGCTTATCACCAAAGAAATATATATTCGTGCGGGAGGTATCGACAGGCACGCTAAACTATATGCATCAGGAGGAAGATTCTATTTTAAGTGTTGCGGAGCGATTCCCGCATAATTATGCCGTGGTCTTGTCTATCGAAAACAAGAAAAAAATTAAACAATATCCAAAAAAATGGCTCATTTTGGAGGAGCCACTCGAAGACATTCATTCATTACTATATTATAGCGCAGTAGTCATATCTTCCGGAGATAGCATGGCCCGCGAAGGGGCTATCCTGGGCGTGCCAAGCATCTATTGCGGAATAAGAGAAATGAAAGCAAACAAGATATTAATGGATAAGGGACTGTTTTTTAAGACCAGTCCCCTGGAATTACCGACAGTGATTGAAAAAATCACAGCTCGAGAGAATCGCCTGGAAGATCAAGAAATATATCGACAGAAACTACTCAGTGAGTGGGATGACATCACGGAGTTTGTAATAAAGGAAGTTGAAAAATACTAAGTGGGCTGTGTCGGCGTGTGAATTTTTCGCACGCCAGGCAAATATCAGTTCAGCAAAGATCTGAGGTTGAAAAACATGATGAAGCAGCTAAAAACACACAATTATCTACAAAAAGTTCTTGCACGCTATCTGATTGGGGCTGATAACGCTGATATTTTACGACTTTATAAAACAATTTTTAACTACAAAATAAAACGGAATTATGAAATCAGTAATGTCTTAACATCGTTGATCTCGCCGGGTGACTATGTGTTTGACATTGGCGCGAATCTCGGGCATTACTCCTGCAGGTTCAGCAACTGGGTCGGCAAATCTGGAATGGTCTTCAGTTTTGAACCGGTTCTGTCTGCATACAAACTTTTAATGAAAATGAAAACCATGCTGGATCTCGACAATGTGAACGTGTTCAATACAGCAGTTTCTGATGCTGTTGGCAAAGGAACTATTTATGTTCCAACAATGGCGAATACTGATATAGCGGTGGGAACCAGGGCATCTTTAGAATATGACGACAGCGAGTTTGAGAATGCTCGAATGAATGCACAGACAGTTGAACTTACTACAATTGACCAAATCGTTGACGAGCATGGGATTGACAGGTTAGATTTTATCAAGTGTGACACAGAGGGGGCGGAACTAAAAGTCATCAAGGGAGGGTTGGTAACCATTAAGCGCTTTAAACCTGTAATAATGTTAGAAATAGAGGATTTGACGAACGGTCTTGAACTGCTTTTTCAGCTTGGATACCAGCCCTACTATGTAGAAGCGAATCGCTTGATGCAGGCTGAACAATTGAAGCAATTACCAACAAATAAGTGTTTGCTACTGCCATCCGTTCAGCATTTGAATTAGATGAAGAGGTCTGCTATGAGAATTTCTGTGTTTGGTTTGGGTTATGTCGGTTGTGTGAGTCTGGGGTGTCTTGCTCAAAATGGCCATTCCGTGGTGGGTGTGGATACGGTTGAAGCGAAAGTGGACTTAATTAATGCAGGCAAGCCGACCATTATCGAAAAAGACATTGATGTGCTGGTGAGTGAACATTGGCATAAAGGAAATCTGAGTGCAACAACGGATTATATTTCAGCGGTTTGCAATACGGATATTTCAATCGTGTGTGTTGGCACACCTTCTCTGGGCAATGGTCATCTTTCAATGAAAAGTGTTTTCCAGGTAGCAGAGCAAATCGCTGATGCCATTCGAAAGAAAGAGACATTTCATGTTGTTGTGGTGCGAAGCACAGTATTACCCGGTTCGAATTTGAAAATAGGAAAGCTTATTGAATCGCGCTCTGGAAAGACCCGGAATGTTGATTTTGCAGTTATTTCCAATCCGGAGTTTCTGCGTGAAGGCTCGGCTGTAGCCGACTATAGCCGACCCGCAATAACTGTCATTGGTGGCGAAAACCAGCAAGCCATTGATTTGGTCAGAGAAATGTATCGGAATGTCGATGCCTCGGTGATGGAGGTTGGCATTGAAGTGGCTGAAATTATCAAGTATGTCAACAATTCTTTTCATGCGTTAAAGGTCACTTTTGCCAATGAAGTTGAGAGAATTTGCAGCGAACAGGGCATTAATGGGCGGGAAGTGATGGACCTTTTTGTCAAAGACAAAAGATTGAATATCTCTGCCAGCTACCTTAAGCCGGGTTTTGCCTATGGTGGTTCCTGCTTGCCGAAAGATCTGAAAGGCTTGCGTGCGCTTGGCCATGATTCTTACGTAAATACACCGGTGCTGGATGCCATCGAGGTCTCAAATGATGTGCAAAAGCAAAATGGGTTTGAACGGATTGCACGACATGGGAAACGAAAAATTGGCCTTGTTGGCTTAAGTTTTAAGGCAGGCACTGATGACCTGCGGTCTAGCCCGATGGTTGAGATTGCCGAAAAATTGATAGGCAAAGGCTACGCTGTGTTGATTTATGACAAGAAGGTGAAGCTGTCTCAGTTGCGGGGTGCTAATAAATTTTTTATAGATGAGCACATCCCGCATCTTTCTGAGCTAATTTCGAGTGATATTTCATACGTGATTAATAATTCTGAAGTTATCGTCCTCGGACATAGTTTGTCTGATTTTGAGTTCGACGCAAGTTCTCTCAATGAGAAAATCGTTGTTGACCTTTGCGGAGATAATTCTCAAACATTGCCAAACGTAATTGCGGTAAACACAGCCGAGCCGGACGATGTTCGTGAGCCTGCACTAGAGGCGCTTTAACCGCA
>JAJDAG010000015.1 GCA_029262005.1 Candidatus Zhuqueibacterota bacterium
TGTTTTCGCACGCCGGCTGAAGTACGACATAAACCCGGGTGTGTGATTACACCTGAACTCTGTTTTGAAGACAGGCCTTTCAGGCAGCGCATTGATTTATTTAATCGAGCAGTTCTTTCGCTGGAGTTGTTCTGATTTGGGGGCGTCGCATATTGATTCAATTGTGGCGTTTGGCTGCTGCGACACACCCGGGGTCTGAAAGACACCCGGGGTGAGACAATGCGGCAACGGCGTGTGGAATAGAACTGGATTAATTGTGCGTTTTACGGATTTCTCACACCGGCCAACAACGCCGGGTTCGAAATGACATTGTTTGGTTGGGTCGGCGGGTGAATCAGGGGACATGTACCTCGACATTCATGTCGGGAAATGCGGCGAAAGAGTCGGAACAACAAAACGTGCCCCCCAAAACGCGACATGAATGTCACGATACATTACGCAAGAGCAGAGAAATTTGTTTTCGCACGCCGGCTGAAGTACGACATAAACCCGGGTGTGTGATTACACCTGAACTCTGTTTTGAAGACAGGCCTTTCAGGCAGCGCATTGATTTATTTAATCGAGCAGTTCTTTCCCTGGAGTTGTTCTGATTTGGGGTCGTCGCATATTGATTCAATTGTGGCATTTGGCTGCTGCGACACACCCGGGGTGAGACAATGCGGCAACGACGTCTGGAATTGAATAGAATTAGCTGTGCGTTTTACGGTTGATTCATGGAGGCTCTTTGCGGAACGTAGAGGTCGGTTTGGCCACCCCGTATGTATTTATGCAAACTTATCATTGGAGGCATGTATGAAAAAGCTGATAATCATTGTCATTGCTATTCTTGTTTTAGTCGCTTTACTCGGGGTTATTTTCTATTTTTACATGACACAAGAAATTGATTTGTCACAATTTGAACATCTGAAGAATCCGCAAATTTCGACAAAAAAGAATCAACAGATGCTGGTAGTGGAGGCCAAAGGAGATCCGAACATCGTTGGCGAGAAGGCATTCGGCTTGGTGTATAAATTGTATTACAAAATCAAGGACACGCCAAAAAAGCCGGGGCAACACGCCCCACGTGCACGCTGGCCAATATCGCTGGATACTCCAAAGTCAGAATGGATTGGATTGTATGCAATGCCGGTTCCCGAAAATACCAGCGGACTTCCTGAACATGAGGCGAAACCTGAACTTACGGTTTCTTTAGAAAAGTGGGAATATGGCGATGTGGCTGAAATTCTGCATATTGGGCCTTATACCAAAGAAGAACCAACCGTAAAGCGACTCATGGATTTTGTAAATGAACAGGGATATACTGTTATCGGCGTCCACGAAGAAGAATATCTTAAAGGGCCGACCATGTTTTCCAAAGGAAATCCGGAGGCATATGTCACAATCATTCGCTATCGCGTGAAAAAGTCCGACGAGCCATGATCCTGTTTGTCTTAAACGAATACATCAATGCTACAGTTGAGGATAGTTTCTGCAAAGAGAATTGGGTCTATCTAAATCAAGTTCCACCAGCTTGTGGTTTTGAAAGGCGAATCTGTTTTAACACGCCTGCTGAAGTGCGGTATAAACACCGGATGTGTGAACGCGAGTGAACTCCCCGGGTGTTTGATTGCGCCTGAACTCTATTTTGAGGACCGGGCTTTCTGTCAGCGCACTGATTTATTTAGTCGAACCGTTTTCTCGCTGAAGTTGTTCTGAGTTGGGGTCGTCGAATATTTATTCAATTGTGGCGTTTGGGTGCTGCGACACACCCGGGGTCTGAAAGACACCCGGGGTGAGACAATGCGGCAATGACCTGTGGAATTGAATAGAATTAGCGGTGCTGCATTAGATTTCTCCCGGCCAACAGCGCCGGTTCGAAATGACATTGTTTGCTTGGGTCGGCGGGTGAATCAGGGGACATGTACCTCGACATTCATGTCGAGAAATGCGGCGAAAGAGTTGCAACGACAAAATGTGCCCCAAAAACGCGACATGAATGTCACGATACATTACGCAAGGGCAGAGAAATTTGTTTTCGCACGCCTGCAGAAGTGCGGTATAAACCCCGGATGTGTGAACGCCAGTGAACTCCCCGGGTGTGTGATTACACCTGAACTCTGTTTAGAAGAAAGGCCTTTCTGGCAGCGCATTGATTTATTTTGCCGAGCAGTTCTTTCGCTGAAGTTGTTCTGATTTGGGGTCGTCGCATATTTATTCATTTGTGGCGTTTGGGTGCTGCGACACACCCGGGGTCTGAAAGACACCCGGGGTGAGACAATGCGGCAACGGCCTGTAGAATTGAACAGGATTAGCGGTGCTGCATTAGATTTCTCCCGGCAAACAACGCCGGTTCGAAATGACAATGTGCGTGATGGAACTGCTGCTGCGCGGTGCTTTGCCAGGCCGCAGTTCTGAGCGTCACTCACAGAAAAAACACACAAAATCTTCATAGCGATTGGTTTAAGTTTCTCGCAAATTGTTCCGACAATGTGGGAAATCATGGCCTAATCACAATCTATGGAGTGTACTACAATGGCATCCAAACTGGCAACAAACAACTACAACTATTTCAGCACTTTGCTGGCGAGAATGGCAGAGGGACATGTAAGCAGCGGGGTGGCGCTACGCGCTGACCTGAAAGCCGATGTGGACGCGGCAAATGCGGCCTTTAACGGACATGTGAATTTGTATGTGGGGTTGCGGGCGCAGGAAAAGGAAATGCGCGTGGCAGCATCACAGCACCAGGACGATGGTGTTGAGGCTTTGCGCAAAGCGAAATATGCATTAAAGAGTCAGTTGAACAAGAATGAGGTGGATTCGGTTTTACAAGTTTACCAGCTTCATTTGAGAATTCCGCGAGCAAGGCTGGACATTTTGGGGCGTCTGCGCATGGTAAATGAAGCTGTGGCACAGCAGACTGAAGACAATCGCAAGCCGCCGCAACATTTACAAACCGATTTGACAGCGGCGCATGATGGGCTGAGTGAGAAAATAGAAAAAATAAACAGCATTCGCGCTGATATTGAAGAGGCCAAATGCGGGAAGCCGCTGAGCTGCGTAAGCGCATTTATGCCTATTTGGTTGGTGAGCTGCCCGAAGGCACCAACGATCCGAAGTTAATCGATTTTGGTTTGCGCTCACGCTTTGCCGAACCGCGGCGTGTAACCGTGGTTAATGAGGAAGCAGTTGTGCCTGAACCGGTGCCGGTACCGGAATAGAAACATGTTTTGACCGCAGCGTTTATCATCCTTCCGGGTTAAGGCTCTCTTTGGCCTGCCCGGAAGGCTTCTTGTGAACAGAACACCTTGCATTTTACCCACCTCTCACGGTGAATCACCAACAAGTCGATAACGCCCTTGAAGTTTTTGCAAATGCTTTAACCGAAGTAGTTGGATAAAACCAGGTATTTCGCCTGGAACTTGAAACCAAGTTGGATAAAAAGCCTGTAAGCCCGACAAAAAAAACTGTAGCCCACACTAAAGAGACATAAAACCACATTTCTATCTTCTTTGCCTTGACTTTTGCGTGAAACGATCTTATTTTTATACATCAATCCTCATCACCTGATCACACTTGCAAAAAAAATCACTCTTTTTTATTAAACAGGGAGATGTTTTCATGAATTCACCCAAAGCGTGTATAAAACATATTTCTCTTGTGTTATTGTTTCTCTTTGGTTGCCAAAAATATAATGCCGATCTGGAAGAAGCAAAAAACACAATTCTATCTAACGACCTTACGACAGACATTCAGATTCTCGCTTCTGATGATTTCGAAGGCAGAAGCCCATCCTCTGCAGGCGAAGAAAAAACCGTAGAATTTCTCAAACAGGAATTCACAAAACTGGGCTTGCACCCCGGAAATGGCGACAGTTTCTTTCAACAAGTACCGCTTGTGGCTATCTCCACAAACCCTGAGGCAGAACTCATGGTCAGGTCAAGAGATGATTTTTCAACATTTGCCTATAAAAACGAATTTATGGCCTGGACAAAGCGAGTTGTCGGGAAGTCTTCTATCAAACGCTCAGAAATGGTGTTTGTCGGTTATGGCGTCAAGGCCCCGGAATATGACTGGAATGATTATGAAGGGCTGGATGTTTCCGGCAAAACCGTGGTCATACTTGTTAACGACCCGGGTTACGCCACGCAGAATGACAGTCTTTTCAACGGCAATGCCATGACTTACTACGGACGGTGGACCTACAAATTTGAAGAAGCTGCCAGGCAAGGGGCAACAGGCGCTTTTATCATTCATGAGACCGAGGCAGCCGGTTATCCCTGGGAAGTGGTCAGTGGTAGCTGGTCCGGAAAACAGTTTGGCCTTGTAAGCGATGACAACAACATGGCCCGTTGCGCCGTGGAAGGTTGGTTGACCTGGGATGGAGCACAAAAAATGTTTGCCCTGTCCGGTAAAGATTTGCCGGCGCTTAAACAGACCGCTCAAGAAGCTGGTTTCAAACCAGTGCCTTTGGCTCTGTGGGCCAACCTCTCACTTGAGAACGATATTGAGCATTCCCGTTCGAAGAATGTAATCGCTATACTACCCGGGCAAACCCGACCTGATGAGGCGGTCTTTTACACCGCGCACTGGGATCATTTTGGCAAAGTTGGTGGTATGGATGGGGACAACATTTTCAATGGTGCCGTGGACAATGCAACCGGCACAGCAGCATTAATTGAGCTTGCCGAGGCATTTACCGCCCTTGAGCAGAAGCCGGCGCGCTCGATTGTTTTGCTTGCGGTCACTGCGGAGGAACAAGGCTTGCTTGGTTCCAGTTATTACGCGACTCACCCGGTTTTTCCAACAAATAAAACCGTTGCAGCAATCAACATCGATGCGATGAATGTCATTGGTAAGATGAACGACATTACCGTAGTGGGATATGGTAATTCAGAGTTAGATGATTACGTTGCACGGGCTGCAAAAAAGCAGAACCGTTTGGTTAGACCTGATCCAGTCCCGGAAAAGGGCTACTTTTATCGTTCCGATCATTTCAATTTTGCCAAAGTTGGCGTGCCTGCCCTTTACACGGATCCGGGTGTCGATCACGTTGAGCACGGCGAAGCGTGGAGTCGTGAGCAGCTTGACAAATACACTGCGGAAAAATACCACAAAGCCACTGATGAGTACGATGCCAACTGGGATCTGACTGGTGCAATCGACGATCTGCGCCTGCTTTTTGAAGTTGGCTATCACCTCAGCAATGACGCTGATTTTCCAACCTGGCGTGCGGGCACTGAATTCAAGGCCATAAGAGAGGCGGATATGCAATCAACCGCTTCTCAGGGTACTCAATAATAGAAAAATCGTGGGAATGATTATTTTACTAATATGAATTATGCATTTACAAATTTAACCTAGAGTTCGCCGAGAACGCTGAACTCCGCAGAGAAAAATCCTAACAACTAATGCCGTAAAATTTGATAATTATGTGGAAGTCTTACAACACTGAAATCTTGCCTTTCAGTGCGTACTCTGTGTTTAAAAACGTATTTCTGATGATAACAAATGGTTCTTTCATTTAGGTTAAGTTCTGTTTTACAGAGTTTTATGAATAATCCAGGCTCAAGACATTTTAGCAGGCGAAGATAATAACCGGAGGGAATGATGAAGATGCACTTCAACAGTTCGCCGAATCCAACAGTCGGTGTTGAGGTAGAGCTACAAATCATAGATCCAGAGACGAAGAATCTGGTCTCGGGCGCACAGAATATTATTGACAATTCAGACGATGCTGAACATGTTAAACCGGAGCTAATTCAGTCCACCATTGAGTTGAACACAGATGTGTGCTCAAACATTGCCGCAGTGCGAATGGAGTTAACCGAAAGGTTGACTTCGCTGATAAAACTCTGCGACAAACTCGGCTATGAACTTGCTTCCGTTGGCACACATCCCTTTGCAAAATGGGATGAACAGGTTGTTACGCCAAAAGAACGCTATCACATGCTGGTGGACCGGTGCCAGTGGCCGGCCAGGCGATTGATGATTTTTGGTCTGCACGTGCATGTTGGTGTGGCAAGCGGAGAAAAAGCCATTGCCATCTTTAATTCTCTAAGTACTTATTTACCGCATCTGCTTGCACTTTCTGCAAGCTCGCCTTTTTTTGATGACAATGAGACCGGCTTGGCCTCAACCCGGGTCAAAATTTTTGAAACACTTCCTACTGCCGGATTGCCATATCGCTTGCTTAATTGGGCCGAATTTCAACGGTTCATGATTACACTGGTCAACGCCAAAGCCATACAAAGCGTGCGCGAAGTGTGGTGGGATGTTCGGCCGCATCCGGGGTTCGGCACTATTGAACTTCGTGTCTGTGATGGTTTGCCATCGCTTGATGAAATTATCTCCATGACAGCGTTCATTCAAGCGCTTGTGGTTTGGCTTGGGGAACAGTATGACGAAGGCATGTATTTGCCGGTGCACCGACATTGGATTGTCAGAGAAAATAAATGGAGAGCATCCAGATGGTCTGTTGATGCAGAAATCATCACCGATGAAGATGGCAACCTCAAACCACTGTCAGAAGACATCCTCGATATTCTCGAAATGTTAACTCCGGTAGCCAAAAGACTGGGTTGTCTTGACGAAATGATGGGAATTAAGAAGATACTCGATGACGGCCCAAGTTATAAACGCCAATTGCAGATTTACAGAGAGACCGGCGACTTTAAAATTGTAATGGAATCAATCATCAAAGAGTTGCGTGAAAGCGTGATTACGCATGTGTGAAAAATCCGGCCGACAGGCAGCAGCAAGTCCGTTTACACATAGCACGATTCTATCTGGGAAGCACAAGAGAGGGCAGAAATCGCAGGGAACAGCACAGGTTTAAGCTCTACAACTTGTCCGGCGTTCGTATCGCTTGAGAAATATTGCGGAGTAATAAACCGGAAGAGAGAACAAGAATCCCACCGCCAAGCCGAACGCACAAATCGGATTGCAAAACCAGACCTGCAGCCAGGAAAACAAACACAGCCAGAAACAACTGCCACTGCCGCCGGGCGTAAGTGTCTGGTAGAATATCTTTCAAAAATGGCACCCCGGGCTGACCCGCCTTAGAGCTAAAACGGTGAAACCAAACCAGGAAGGGTACGATTTTGTAGAGCATACCATGCGTAATTGACAAGGCAAACCCGAGCAAAAACAAAATACCGAAAAGAAAGAGAAACGTT
>JAJDAG010000141.1 GCA_029262005.1 Candidatus Zhuqueibacterota bacterium
TGCAGTTGCCTTTCGCTAGTAATTACTGTATCTTCAACATAAAGTATAGGGGTTCACGCCCGTGTCGAACGCACACAAGGTCAATGTAGCCGACTGCGAATCTCGCGGCTTATCCGCCGGGGCCGTTAAGCCGCCAGTAAAATTTAGCTGACTATTAATGCTACTGTAAAGTCATTGGTTGCGCACTCATAGAGTCACCCCTAATTTATAATGCAAATGATTGATGAAACTTAGAGCACAAAAGTTTAAATTCTACATTAAACATAAATATAACATGCTTTTGAGAAACGATGAGAACAGTTGAAATATTATCAATACTGGGTACTTTACTTGGGGGATTTGCTTCAGGGATGGCTGCACTTGAAAAAAAACTGGTTAAGAAACTAAGAGACAGAGGTGCTACTTCCGAAAAAAAAGCTGTTGAATTGCAAAAACTCCGGCCGCTTTCTCTTTGGCGCATTAGCCGGCTTAAACGGGCTAATGCAATAAAAGAAGTCGAATCTGGCAAGTTATATTTCGATGAGTCAGCTTTCCGTGCTCTAAGAAAGAAACGGGCCTTGATTGCAATCACTTTAATAGTAGTCTCTGTATTTTTGTTCATTATTTTTCATAGATAATTTTGTAAATTATTTTGAAATGGGCAGTCTAACAATCGGTTCAACACAGAGCACAAACGCATTCCGGTTTCACCGTAATTGGACGCTCGCAGCGCTGTGTTCGCGTCCGGTCAACCGCAACGTTGTGCAATAAAATAGGATAGAATGGTGAAATCAATCAAATATTTTTTCAAATTGAGTATGCCATTTTCAGCGCTTGGAATTGCATTTTTATTACTTGGGTTAATTCTGAATGATTCACGTCAACTATCTTTTGGATTTGTTTGGATAGTAATTGCAATTATAGCTATCGTCTATAAAAACAGCAAAAAAGGTACATTAAGAAAATGACAAAGGCGAAAGTATATTGGTCAATCGTACGAATACTTGGCCCATTAATTATTGGATTGATGAATACAGTTCTCTTAAGACCGGAAGATATTGGAACATGGAAAAATTATGTTGGCTACGCTTTCTTAGTAATTGCTGTTCTTAACACAATCTACTTATCAACACAATTAAAAAAGGCAAAGAAATGAAAAGAAGTCATTTGCCCATTTTGCTTTACGTGTTTAGCATAACTTCTTTAATTATATCAATCTATCAATTTGCAGGCAACAAAACTTTTGATGGCGTTTTAAGCTTGATTTATTCCTCCATTTTTATGACAGGTGCCGTATATAATCATCGTAAAATCAGAAAAGACGCCATTGTGTTTACACCGTCAAATTGGCGGAATACGGCCAATGTCAGAAATGACTAACTCGAATACTAAATTGACCATCAAACAATACATCAGCTATTTGTTTGTTTTGACTGCCATGGCCTTTGTTCTTAATAAATTTCATCTAAGACCTTTTGTGCAGAAAAATAGCTACCCTGAATTCTTGCAAATAGTGGTTCTTTCTCTGCCGAATTTTGCTGAAGCAGTGATGGGAACACTACTTTTAACTGGTATACTCTTACAAGTGAGACAACATTTTAGTAAGAAATTTGGAACTATTAAGACTTCTCACGTTTACCTAATAGCTTTAAGCCTGGCATCTGTTTATGTAATCTCCCAGGAACTTAAATTTCACAATATTGGCGGAAACAATACATACGACCATTTTGACATTATTGCCTCACTTATCGGCTTGACTTTTACCTACCTTATAATCAGCAAATTTGGATTTGCGGACTAGTTGGCGCAAAAAAAAGCAATTGATATATGAACAGAAAATACTAAGAATACACGTGCTATAACATGATATAGTGTCTGACCGAAAACTCGAATAGTTCTGTCATTCCGGCTTTCGTTTATGCCGGAACCTCATGATTTGAGTAGAAGACTCCCGCACAAACAATCGCAGGAATGACTGCGCAAAGGCGTTTTCGTTCTAACATTGTATATTGCTTATGGCTGCGAAAATGCTAATATTGGACAGATTAACTTTTTATAAACTTCGGTGTAAGTTGATAGGCTTGTGTTTCTAAATCCACTACAATCCACATACTTGACCGTTAGCAACAAGACGAACTAAAGACAGAGGTTTACAAACTTGACGAATAAAACAGAATCTAACATCGAAATACTCGAACCGAGCATGCTCTTCCACTCATTAAACATCATTGAACCTATTTTAAAAGCGATACAAGAAGAAGGCTATACCACACCAACTCCTATACAAACACAAGCCATTCCTATTGTTTTACAAGGCACCGACTTGCTCGGCTGTGCACAAACAGGAACAGGAAAAACGGCTGCATTTGCCATTCCTATCCTGCAATTATTGAGCGCAAATAGAACTTATCACAAGAAAAAAGTGAGGAGCTTGATCGTTACGCCAACACGAGAGTTGGCCATTCAAATCGGCGAAAGCTTTAACGCTTATGGAAGACATACGGGATTAACCTGTACCGTCATTTTTGGTGGTGTTCATCAAAATCCGCAAACATCGGCATTGCGCCGCGGGGTAGACATTGTGGTTGCAACACCGGGCCGACTCCTGGATCTCATGAATCAAGGACATTTGACTTTACGTGATGTTGAACATTTTGTCCTGGATGAAGCCGATCGAATGCTGGACATGGGTTTTATTCACGATGTAAAAAAGCTTTTGACGGTGCTCCCGAAAAAAAGGCAATCCCTTTTCTTTTCTGCAACCCTGCCACCCGAAATTATAAAACTTGCAAGTACCATATTACATGACCCTGCAAAAGTGTCGGTGACGCCTGTTTCATCAACAGTAGACATTATTAAACAATCTATTTACTTTGTAGATAAAAGAAATAAAAATGCCCTGTTGGTAGAAGTTTTAAAAGATATAAACATAAAAACAGCCCTGGTGTTTACACGTACAAAGTATGGCGCGGATAAAGTTGTGAAAATTCTATTGCGGCATAATGTCAAAGCAGAAGCGATACATGGTAACAAATCACAAAATGCCAGACAACGTGCCTTGGCAAATTTTAAAGCACAAACCACACGTGTATTGGTAGCGACAGATATTGCAGCACGTGGAATTGATGTTGACGATTTAGAATATGTGATCAATTATGAAATATCCAATATTGCAGAAATCTACGTTCACCGTATTGGCAGAACCGGAAGAGCGGGAGCAAAAGGAACGGCACTTTCGTTTTGTGATGCCGAAGAAAAAGCATACTTGCGCGATGTAGAAAAACTGATTGCTAAAAAGATTTCTGTTGTTGAAAATCATCCGTTTCCATTGATAATTCACAACCCGGTGAAAGCGCCTAAACAGCAACACGGGAAAAAAATTCCGGTCACTCAAGACCGAAACCGATAGGAAAGAACAGTCGAAAAAAGTGGTATGGTAAATCGAAAGCTTTACGATAATTTTATCTGAAATATGATCGTATTCTCCTGCCGCTTTGGTGATACGTTCATACTTCGATTAGGAAATATTTGTGACCAATAACGATATTTTACGGCGTATCCGCTATGCCTTCGACTTTAGCGATTCGAAAATGATTGCAATATTTGGCCTCGCGGACCACCAGGTAACGCGGGAGCAGATCAGCGACTGGCTAAAAAAGGATGATGATCCTGCCTTCAAGAAATGTAACGATATTCTGCTGGCTATTTTCCTCAATGGTTTGATTAACGACCGGCGAGGCAAAAGAGAAGGGCCACAACCCAAGCCAGAGAAGCGTTTAACCAACAACATCATTTTAAAAAAATTAAAAATCGCATTAGATCTGAAGGCCGAAGATATATTGGAGATTATGGACCTGACAAATGTGCGCATAAGTAAACACGAATTAAGTGCTTTTTTCCGTAAACCGGATCATAAACACTACCGTGACTGTAAAGATCAAGTCTTGCGTAATTTCATAAATGGTGTCCTGCTAAAATATCGTGATAACATTCAAGTCAAGAAAAATTGAGCCAAAGAGTTGGGAGCTGAATATAGTCATGCAGGTTGAGCCCGCCGGGGGTTTACCACATTGTTGGCGATATTTTAGCACACATACAATTGTTGAATGGCTACCTCTAATTTAGAGTGAGACTAAGCAAATGGGCGACAAAAAAATTCGTGAGTGGATAGAAATGCTGCAAAAGGCGGAAGCCATGCTCGAACGTCATAAATATTTGCAGGAGCACGGCGCGCGGTTTTCCGAAGATTTATTTACGGATATCGCTGCCACAACCTGCAAATATTTCAGCCAAGCGCCGCCGCACCCGGCATTAACAATCAAGAGCAGCCTTGATGAATTTGAACTACGTGAAGGACTTGCTGCAGATAAGCATGTTCGGTTTTATGCGCAAAGTTTCTTCGAGGAGTTGTATCGCTTGATGGAAGATTTTCTTAAGTACGAACGACCACCCGGCAGAAAATTACGCTATAAAAAGATAGAGCAGCCCTCCTTCACCGATGAAACAATTTTGCAGTATGTGGAAAGATTGGCAAAAAACTTCCCAACACCGGATGATGAAGATTTCAGGCTTCTTTTTAAATATAGCAAAGAGGACGCCCTCGTCGAAGAAGTTTATGTGAAATTCCAAATCGCCATCCACAAAACATTCAAAAAGCTGGCGCTTGAATATTTTCCGGAAATTATGGACATCTCAGCTACGGGTCTGCGTGAGGTGGATTATTATCTCTATTCGTTCAAACAAATTATCGAGGACAATATTTACACGAAGATGGATAACCGGATTAGCGTGTCTGCAGAGGTTTCCATCGATTATTTTGATGTCACTTTCGGACGAAACCTGCAGCAGCCGTAAATGGTTCCCGAAGGAGTTGCTGCCGATGATTCCGCAAGACCGACAATGCACTGCCCTCCGACAAGTTTTCCCAGGCACAACGATATGAAGACAATACTCCAACTCATTATATTGATGTTGCTCGCCTCCTGCTCATCACAAGAGGAAGGGAAAAAATCCCCGATTGATGAGGAGAACAACCAGTATGTTGCCTGCACAAATATCACAGTTATTGACGGGAAAGGAACAGCCTTACAAAAAAATATGGTTGTGCTATTCAAGGACAGCTTAATATATGATGTAGCGAAACTTAGCAACTACCCATTTCCAGGCAATACAAAAAAATACGATGCAACAGGCCAATTCATAATTCCGGGTTTGATAGATATGCATGCCCATGTCACGGTTTTGCCCTTTGATAAAGAGACTGGATATGGAGATCATTATGATTTACAAGCATCGTTAGCGTCGTTGCAATCGTTTCTGGCGTATGGGGTAACGACTGTCCGAAATGTTGCCGCAGCAACCATTGACGGTATTGAACTTCGAGATAGGGTAAACGGTGGAGACTGCAAAAGCCCAAGAGTTTTTACTTCCGGCTACGCGCTTAATAAGCGAAATTTCGGACCTTTCAAATCAACGAAAACAGTCCAGCAAGTGCAGCAAGCTGTCAAAGAGCAAGTCGAGGCAGGCGTTGATATGATCAAAGTCTATGCCGCATTGGAACCAAAATTGGTAAAAGCAGCCATCGCTGAAGCGCATAAACTGGGTGTGCCCGTTGTGGGCCATCTCCAAAACACCACGTGGACCGAGGCAGCAAAACTTGGAATAGATTTCATAACGCATGCAGCGCCATGGAATGGAAAGTATTTATCTGAACAAAACAGGCAAAATTATATTCCTACAATGCTGGGAAGACTGCACTGGATTGAAAAGGTTGATTTAGCAGGCAAAGAAATTCAAGACATGCTGCAGGCTATGCTGGAAAACAATGTTTCTGTGGACCCGACTCTTATTGCATTCCACACCAAATTTTGGGCTAACGATTCTTTTTACACGCGAAATCCAAACTTAAAAATTGCCCACCCCATTGTCCTGGATATGTGGCAGACAACTTCCTGGGTTGGTGACTGGACAGCCAGTGACTTTGCGAAGGCACAAGGACTTTGGAGCAAATTAACCGAACTAACAAGACTGATGTATGAAAAAGGAATTTTGCTCACTACCGGTAGCGATTTTCCAAATCCCTGGATATTGCCGGGAATCGGCATACATCAAGAGATGCAACTTTTGGTTGAGGCAGGCATACCTGAACTTGAAGTTATAAAGATGGCCACCTTCAATGCAGCCAAAGCACTAAAAATTGACGGAACGCATGGCAGCATAGAAAAAGGAAAGATTGCGGACGCTATAATTCTGAACGCAAACCCTGGCGAAGAAATAAGTAACACGATGCAAATAGCGACTATCTTGAAAAACGGAGAATTCTTTACTACAGACGAACTTTTAATACAGCCCAAAAAGAACCCGGCTAAGAATAACGGGTTATAAGGGACAGGAAAAATGAAAAAGAATTTTTTAACACTTATCGCTCTTGTGATATCATTTGGTTTTGGTTTCGCTTTCAAGGGCATCATTACAAAACAACCTCTAGAAAATAGCAGCAAGACAGTTATTACAAACCAACTTAACAAAGGAAGTAAAATGAAAAAAGTCAAAGGAATCGGTGGTATCTTTTTTAAATGTAAAGACCCCAATAAAATGAAAGAGTGGTATAAGAATCATTTAGGATTAGACACTGACGAATATGGAACTACTTTTGAGTGGCGGCAAGGTGCGGATGCATCGAAAAAGGGATTTACACAATGGAGCCCATTTGTCGAGACAACAAAATATTTTGAACCCTCGACAAAAGATTTTATGATAAATTATCGCGTTGAAAATCTGGAAGCACTTGTTGAACAATTAAAAAAGGAGGGCGTGATAATCACTGACCAAATCGAGACTTATGAATACGGGAAATTTGTTCACGTTTTAGATATTGAAGGAAATAAAGTTGAATTATGGGAACCCAATGATAGTGAATACGACAAAATTGTTACTGGACGAACCAAATAATAGCGGACAGAGCGGCAACGAAAAGACGTTTGCCATCAAACATGTGCGCAACTGTAATGTGAGATAAAGGTAGGAATGTAATTGAAAAGACGCTCGACAGCTGCGTAATCGTAGAAAATTTCGACGGTACACCGGCAATTAGCACCTGGCTTTAACTCGTTCCGGCGGTCTCCGCCGGAATGCAGCCGTGAGACGCTCTGCGTCGTTTTCTTTCCCCATTCAGCCAGGGACGCTGGAGCGTCCGGGGCCGCATGCCCACGCGGAGCGTGGAAACGAGTAAAATTCGACCCGCCTCCGGCGGGTAAAAGAAAAGTATCAAATAATTCAAATGACCAAATGACTGATAATTGCCCTTAGCGAACTGCTCGAACGTAGTCGTTGAGGCTGACACCGTAGAAGCAAACACCACCGAGGAAATAGACGTACCACGATGCCGAAGCAGAATATTTATCTGCGGTCCAAATCCATGCCTGAGCAGCATCAAACACGGGATCGATATACCTGCCGGCGCTGTTCTTTTTCGGCTCCATCAACGACATCGCTTCTTCCAGCGTAGGCAGCCGCCAATTCGAAAATCCTCCGTAATTTTCACGGTTGATTTTCTGAATATAAGCCTGCACTTCCGCAAACTTCATAGAAGAAGAACCAGATTGCTGCCAGGTCAAACCGGTGGCAGCGTCGTAAACGACCTTGCCGTTTTTTTGTGCAGTGAAATCATTGGCAATACCTCTGCCCTCAGGATTGCTAAACGGTTTTGACCAAGGATATTTATCGGTGCAATAATAGTCATTTTTCTTCAGCATCCTTTTCACATCGTCTTTAGAGAGCGTTTTAGCTGTCTTGCGCAGATTGTATTTCGACCCACGCCGCCTGGTTGTCACGTCCGGGGTTTTAGAGGCAATATCCGGCAAGCTCTTCGCCCGAAAAACCAGTGGCACAACCCGGCTCTGTTTAACGGTTACTTTCTGCGTGTCTGCATCACTTAAACCGGTTACCGTCACCGAATGTAGCCCGGTTTTAACCGGAAAAAAGTCAAAAGCCACCCCGGCTGCTACTTCACCCACTTCAGCGTCATCGATAGTAACCCGGCCGTCATACTGAGAAATCACCCGCAGAGTGCCATACTTCACTCCCGTTGCCGTGCCGGATTTTCTCACCAGGTCGCCGGCGGCGATTTGCTCGTCGGAGAAGGTGAGGTTTTTAACACCGGGATTTAAAAAAACAAAAGTGCCCTTGTAGCTGCGGTCATCAAGCGTCCAAATTCGCGGGGTCACTTCTTTTTGGTACCGGCTGGAGAAACTGCTTACATTTCGTTTTACCTGGCTAATCACTTCATCAATCGTAAACAAACCACACTGGCCGACATTCTGCGCCTCACTGGTAAACACGTCGAGAAAAGCCCTGGTAAAAATGCCGTTACCGCCATCACGTGCTTTTAAAGCATACGTTTTCTGGTCGGCGGTGCCGGCAGTGGCAACAACCCGACTGCCGTTGCCGCTCAGTGTTTTCAAAATCGTCTGGTTGCATTTGCTGTTGCCTTTATCGGCAAAAGCCAGCCCAGAGGAACAGCAGTCCAGCAACGCCAACAAGTGCTTTACCTCAACCTCGTCACTCCAGGTTTCCACCGAGTTAATTGCCAGGACATCGTTACCAAAAAACTTGCCGGCCCGGGCCTGGCTAAATTGCATGTAGCCGGTGTTACTGCCGGTTTTATCTGCGCCATGCCCGGAAAAATAAAACAAGAGTCGGCCCTCTTTACCAATGCGTTGCGGCAATTCTTCTTTGATGTAGCGCTCAATAATATCCCGGTCGAGGTTCTTGTTTTTAATGACAAAGACTTCATCAAAACCGCCTTGCAGCAGAAGAAACTCGCGCATGTCGCGTAAATCGTTCTCCACAGAAGGCAGAGCGGGCGTGAGAAAACGGTAGTCACTAACACCGGTGAGCAGCGCCACACTACGGCCGAACGGCGCTTTTTTTCCAGCCCAGAGCACATTAGAGATTTTTTCAACCTGAATTTGAAACCAGGTGCGCCGGCCTTGCGCGTGGTACCAGCGTTCAACTTTGCCGTTTTCGAGTATTTGGTATTTTGGCGTTTGCGCCAGGGCAGAAGCGGCCAAGGTTAAAACGCAAATAAGGACCAGCCATCTCGTTCCTACGCTCCGCGGGGGAATACCGCCAGAACGTGATGTGGCGATATTTGAACGAGAGGAACGGCATTTAAACAATTGTTGCGCCATCTTCAATCACCTTTCTTCTTTTATGATCGAAATACTCTTTCCATAAAAAACCATTCTGAAAGGCCACCAGAAAGAGCATCATTTTGGGGGAGTCGCTGTTTTGCTGCTGAAAGGCAGTGAGCAGAGGAATGAAAATGATTGGCGAGACAAAGACCGGCGCTAAAAACAGGCCGAAATCCCACTGCTTGCGTTCGCTCTTTTCTGTGGAAAAACGCTGGTAAGCATAGTTGGCAACCATGCCGAGTAACATGATAACGTAGAGAACGATAATGAAATAGATATCGTCGCCGCTCTCGCCTTTGCTTACCGGAGCGGTGGTCAGGAAACCGTAGAACCGCCGCAGAAACTCGAGGCAAGCCAGTAAAACAGTCGCGTGCAAAAAGAAGCCTTTCCAGGAGCCGGCCTTGTAATCGCGGTAAAACAGTACCCCGGCCAGCGCCAGCAGGGAAATTGCCGTAATCCAGTTTAATATGTTTGACATCCTTCCTCCATTGTCAAGTCTTCGGCGAGTTGGTTTTTCGTGATAAATGTGGAGATATTGGAAAAATAAGGCGGTAAGGTTGTAAAGTCAACTAAAATGTAACAGATGATGAAATCGATCGGTTATTATCTCATTCCGGTGGTCTCCGCCGGAATGCAGCCGTGAGACCCTCTGCGTCGCATTCTTTTCCCCATTCAGCCAGGGGCTGCATGCATGGCCGTCCTTCCGCGTGTATCGAGCAATTTCTATTTAGGACATGATGAAAACATCACTTGATCAATGGCCTGACAGTTTCTATATTAGCACTTGCCGCAGTAAAATCGATAAGCAATATATTACAGGTGATTTGGCCTGAGAATATAAAGTCCCTTAACCATTTGCTAGCTTGAAAAGTAAATTCTAAACGCGGAGGCTGCAAAGGACACAGAGAAAGGCGAAGTATCTTCTCATAAACAGCTGACTTTTATAATAGTGACTTTTTCTCTGCGGAACTCAGTGTTCCCGGCGAACTCTGCTTTAGACTTTTAAATGCGCAATTCAGGCTAAGCACATTTCATTAACTCTAAGAGAAACATGAAACAAACCAAACCCTACCAACCCAAAAACAAAATTCGCATTGTTACCGCGGCATCTTTATTTGACGGCCACGACGCGGCCATCAACATCATGCGCCGGATCATCCAGGCCACCGGTGTCGAGGTTATTCACCTCGGCCACGACCGCAGCGTTGAGGAAGTGGTCAACTGCGCCATCCAGGAAGACGCCCAGGCCATTGCCATGACTTCGTACCAGGGCGGCCACAACGAATATTTCAAATACATGTTCGACCTGCTGCATGAGCGTGGCGCCGGTAATATCAAAGTATTCGGTGGCGGCGGCGGCGTCATTTTGCCGGAAGAAATAGACGCGCTGCACAAATACGGCATCACCCGCATCTATTCCCCGGACGACGGTCGCGAAATGGGCCTGCAGGGCATGATTAACGACATGCTGAAAAAATGTGATTTCCCAACCGGAATAAACCTGAATGGTCAGGTTAAGACGTTAAAGAAAAAAAATATCAACGCCATTGCAGGTCTTATTTCTGCGGCGGAGAATTTCCCTGAAGAGAACGCGACGGAACTTGCGGAAGTAGATAAGCTGGCCGAAAAAGGCAAGGCTCCGGTACTCGGCATTACGGGTACCGGCGGCGCTGGAAAATCTTCACTTATCGATGAATTAGTCCGGCGTTTTCTCAGAGATTTCCCCAAAAAAACCATTGCAATTGTCTCAGTAGATCCGTCAAAAAGAAAAACCGGCGGCGCGCTGTTGGGAGACCGTATTCGCATGAATTCTGTGAGCCATAGCCATGTTTACATGCGCTCTCTGGCCACGCGCCAGTCGAATCTTGCGCTTTCAGCTTACGTGCAAAGCGCAGTGAAAGTGCTTAAAGCCGCTGAGTATGATCTGGTCATCCTCGAGACTTCCGGTATCGGCCAGTCAGATACGGAAATCATCGAACATTCCGATGTCAGCCTCTACGTGATGACACCGGAATACGGCGCTGCAACTCAGCTCGAAAAAATCGATATGCTTGATTTTGCCGATGTCATCGCCATCAACAAATTTGACAAGCGCGGCGCTCAAGATGCATTGCGCGACGTTAAAAAACAGTACCAGCGCAACCATCAATTGTGGGAAGCCGACGCAGACAAGATGCCGGTTTACGGAACCATTGCTTCGCAATTCAACGACCCGGGCATGAATGTACTTTACAAGGCTGTGATAGACAAAATCCGGGACAAGACTCGCGCGCCTCTCAATTCCGCTCTCAAACTCACGAAAGGCATGTCGGAAAAAAGCTACGTAATCCCGCCAAATAGAGTGCGTTATCTCTCCGAGATTTCAGAAAAAATCCGCGACTACAATGAATGGGCAGACAAACAACAGGGCATTGCGCAAAAACTCTACGCCCTGGACACGAGCATCAATACTCTGGAGAGCCTGAACGCAAATACCAACCAGATCGCTATTTCCCAGCTCAAAAAGACCTATGATGAACTCGCCCTTGATTTTGATCCCAGAAATAAGGCCTTGCTTGACAACTGGGGATTCAGCAAAAAAAAATATGCGGAAGATGTTTTCACGTTCAAAGTTCGCGACAAAGAAATCGCAATTGAAACCTGCACAAAAACCCTGTCCGGAACACGCATCCCGAAAGTTGCAATGCCAAGATATGAAGCCTGGGGAGATCTTATTCGCTGGGGCTTGCAGGAAAATGTTCCGGGGAAATTTCCATATACAAGCGGCATTTACCCGTTCAAGCGTGAAGGTGAGGATCCAACCCGAATGTTTGCCGGCGAGGGAGGACCGGAACGCACCAATCAGCGCTTTCACTATGTGAGCAAAGGCATGCCGGCAAAGAGGCTTTCAACCGCCTTTGATTCGGTTACACTTTACGGCGCCGATCCTGCCTCGCGCCCGGATATTTATGGCAAAGTCGGTAATTCCGGTGTTTCCATCTGCTGCCTGGATGACGCTAAAAAACTATATTCCGGCTTCAATCTCGTCCATGCGAAGACCTCTGTTTCTATGACGATCAACGGCCCGGCGCCCATGATGCTGGCATTTTTCATGAATGCCGCAATTGATCAGCAGTGCGAATTGTATATTCGAGAAAACGGTCTGGAAAAGGCTGTCGAAAAGAAGATAAAACAGATTTTCTCTAAGAAAGGTGTTATGCGGCCGGCTTACCAGGGGGCACTGCCGGAAGGCAATGATGGGCTTGGATTGATGCTGCTCGGTGTCACCGGTGACCAGGTACTGCCACAAGACGTTTATGAAAAAATCAAAAAAGACACGCTGTCGCAGGTTCGGGGGACAGTGCAGGCCGACATTCTAAAAGAGGACCAGGCGCAAAACACTTGCATTTTTTCAACTGAATTTGCCTTGCGTCTGATGGGCGATGTGCAGGCGTATTTCATCGATCACAACGTGCGCAACTTTTATTCGGTGTCAATTTCCGGATACCACATTGCCGAGGCCGGCGCCAATCCAATCACGCAGCTCGCTCTTACTTTAAGTAACGGTTTCACTTACGTGGAATACTACCTGAGCCGCGGCATGGACATCAATAAATTTGGTCCCAATCTCTCTTTCTTTTTTTCCAACGGTGTCGATCCGGAATATGCGGTGATTGGCAGAGTGGCCCGACGAATCTGGGCAAAGGCGATGCGGCTAAAGTACGGCGCTGACGAGCGTTCCCAGAAATTGAAATACCACATCCAAACCTCCGGCCGCTCTCTGCACGCCCAGGAAATTGACTTCAACGATATTCGCACCACTCTGCAAGCCCTCTATGCCATTTACGATAACTGCAACTCATTGCACACGAATGCTTATGACGAAGCCATCACGACCCCGACGGAAGAATCGGTGCGACGCGCTATGGCCATCCAACTTATCATCAACAAAGAGCTGGGGTTGGCGAAGAATGAAAATCCGATGCAGGGCTCGTTCATTATTGAAGAGCTGACCGACCTGGTAGAAGAAGCGGTAATGGTGGTCTTCGATCGCATCACTGAGCGCGGCGGCGTGCTTGGCGCCATGGAAACCATGTACCAGCGAAGTAAAATTCAGGAAGAAAGCCTTATCTACGAAAAGTTAAAACACACCGGTGAACTACCAATTATTGGCGTCAACACATTCCTCAGCTCCAAGGGCTCGCCCACTGTATTGCCAAACGAAGTGATTCGCTCCACCGATGAGGAAAAGGACTACCAAATTCAAATGTTGGCTCATTTGCAAAAAGGCCACCTGGCGCCGGCGGAAAAAGAACTAGTGCAGTTAAGAGATGCGGCCGTGCAAAATGACAACCTGTTTGCACGGCTGATGGAAGCGGCAAAAATTTGCTCACTGGGCCAAATTACAAATGCGTTGTTTGAGGTGGGTGGGCAGTATAGAAGGAATATGTAGTTTGGTTTGCTAAGCGCACAGACGCAATGCAAAACAAACTTAGTTTCAAGTTCCAAGTGCGACAAAATTATCTACAAATAATTCGTTTGGCGTTTTGAATTTTATAGTTTTTCTGGGTCTATTGTTTAATCTGTCTTTAACGAATTCAGTATCAGCATCGCTGATGTCATCAAAAG
>JAJDAG010000142.1 GCA_029262005.1 Candidatus Zhuqueibacterota bacterium
GTTCAATAATTTTGAGAATCTGTTCAAACCAGGCTCTGGCTTTTCCGTCGGCATAAATTTGCTTTTGCAGGCATGGGTATCTGGCAACATTTAGAAAGGCGCGAGCCGCTTCTTTTACACAAGTTTCATTCTCCCTGGTTGATTTTTGCATGGCGCTCTGCAAGAGCGTCGATAAATCAAACCAGAAGTTGCTACCGAGTTTTTGCAAACGCTTCAGCTCCGACTTATGGAGGGTGGTGATTTTTGTCAGGAGCTGTGTTAAACCGTGCATATCGGTGCTGGGCTTTTCCATAAATAGGGTTGCGGACAGAGCCAATACGGTTTCGGTTAATTTGTTTGCAGACATGCGACTTTTCCCTGTTGGTCAATGATGTTGAACGTTCGATTTTCTCAATTTGTGTTTAATTGAGCCAGGTTGCGTGTGAGCGTGTAATTTATCAGGATTGAATGCAAAAGTAAATAAAATTCTATCAAACCGGATTTGAAAATATGCTGCCCGGATGCGAAACGAGGCGTAAGTACCGGCTTAGCAGAGAGCATGCAGGCACACTGGGCGCGCTAGTTTTTTATCGGCACTCTTTCTTCTCATTTTCAGTGAAATTTGTCTCATTTTAGCCTCAAAGTGCTCAAGAACTTCCGCGCAAGTCCTGCTTGTTTTAACTTGCTTTTGCTCACTTTAAATAGTATAATTCATGTCTGTAATTATTCACTTAACCTGCGGTTGCACAAAAAATGAGCTATCGGTGGGCAATTCAAGCTTTGGCCTTTGTTGGCTGCATTTATTTTTTCTTGAAAATTTGGGAACTATCCAAAATAATTGTGGCAGGTGCGGAAACACCCAATTTGATTTTCATGATACTCTATATTTTGGCATTTATGTTTTGTTTTTTTTGTCTTGCTCTCACCAGCTATCTCAAGCAAAAAAATAACGCGACACTTCAAAATCCGATCTTGTTTTTTGAAAGGCTTATTGAACTATTCGGTTTAAGCGGCCTGCCCGATAAAAAGGAATCTTGAAGCGGGTATGAAGTTTGGAGCACATGTGTCTGTTGGCGGCGGGGTCTACAAAGCCCCTGGCAATGGACTTGATTCCGGCTGCGAGGTGGTCCAGATTTTTACCAGGAATCAGATGCAGTGGCAAGTTAAGGAGCTGGCCGCAGCCGACGTGCAGAAATTTCAGGAAGCGGTTAAGCACACGGGCGTTGAGGTTGTCAGCGTGCATGCTTCATATCTTATAAATCTGGCTAGTTTTGATACGCAAAAGTTACAAAAATCCCGTGAGAATTTATTAATAGAAATGCAGCGTGCAGAGCTTCTGGGTATTCCATATTTGATTGTGCATCCTGGTTCGCATATGGGAGCAGGGGAAGTTAAAGGCATGCGGCGGATCGCTGAAAGCCTCAATGCTGTTTTTTCTGCCTGTCCGGAGTTCCAGTTAACAGTTCTGCTTGAGGCAACTGCCGGACAGGGCAGCAATCTGGGATATACATTTGAGCAATTGGCTGAGATTAAAGCCGGGGTTGACACCAGGGAACGCGTTGCTTTCTGCATTGACACTTGCCATATTTTTGCAGCAGGTTATGAGTTGCGCAGCCAACAAGGTTACAGTGAAACGATGCAGCAGCTCGATGCGACGCTCGGGGCTGAACATGTGCGGGTTATTCATGCGAATGATTCGAAAAAAGCACTGGGCAGTCGGCTTGATCGGCATGCTCATATCGGCGATGGTGAGCTTGGCCTGGAGGCCTTTGCCAACTTGGTAAATGATGCGCGTTTTACAGAGGCCTCGGTCATTATTGAGACGCCGGGTGGCCCCGAACAGGATAGAGAGAATTTACAAAAATTGCGGGATTTAGTAAGTTAGTTTAGACCGCGAAACAGCGCGACTTGAAACTGACTGGGAGTTGATTGGAATCATTATGGCACATATTTATCAGGATATACTCAATTCAGTAGAAAAGCCCGTTCGCTATTTAGGTAGCGAATGGAATGTTATTCGCAAAACCGGCCCGGAGGTGCGCAAGCGCGTTGCTCTGTGTTTTCCGGATACTTATGAAATTGGCATGTCCCACCTTGGGCTGCGTATCCTTTATTCAATTCTAAATAAGCCGGAAGACACCGCCGCAGAACGTTGCTATGCGCCATGGGTAGACCTTGCTCAGAAGCTGCGTGAAACCAACAAACCACTGGTTTCATTGGAAACGCAAAAGCCGTTGCATGAATTTGACGTGGTTGGCTTTTCGTTGCAATACGAGCTTGAATACACCAATGTACTGATGATGCTGGAGTTGGGCCGTATCCCGCTTTATGCGGCGGACCGCACAGTGCGTGACCCACTAGTAATTGGTGGGGGACCGTGTGTGTTTGCATCTGAACCTGTTGCCGATTTTTTCGATTGTTTTTTAATAGGTGATGGCGAAGAAGCATTTCCTGCAGTGATTGACCGTTTTGTCGAGCTGCGTGAAACCGGATTGTCCAGAAAAGACATCTTGATTCAATTGGCGCAATGCGCCGGCATTTACGTGCCGTCTCTTTATCAAACCAAAATAGAGCCTGAAACCGGATTTGAGGTTGTTTCCGGCAGCGACCTTGCACCTTTCCCTTTGCAACGAACTTATATAAAAGACCTGAACGCTTATCCGTTCCCTGACGACATTCTTGTCCCGCACGGCAGTATTGTCCACGACCGCGTTTCGGTTGAAATTGCCCGGGGCTGCACAGAAGGTTGCCGATTCTGTCAGGCAGGCACTATTTACCGGCCATTGCGTGAACGCAGTCCCGAAGATATTATCAACACAGTCATGAAAAGTTTGGAAAACTCCGGTTTCGATCAGGCCTCGTTGACATCGCTTTCAACTGCCGACTTTAGCTGCATTGGCCCATTGTCGCAGAAACTAAGTTCGGCGTTAGAGAAGCGTAAGACTGCCATGTCTGTTTCATCCATGCGGGCCTATGGCATGACCGATGAATTGGGGGAAAGCCTGTCGAAAGTACGCCGCTCCGGTTTCACCATCGCACCTGAGGCCGGCTCCCAACGCTTACGCGACGTGATTAATAAAGGCATTACAGAAGAGGTTATTCTCGAAGGCGCGCAAACGGCATTTCGCAATGGCTGGTCCCAGGTTAAACTTTATTTTATGATCGGCCTGCCCACTGAAACCGAAGATGACTTAAAAGCCATTGTCGATTTAAGTGTAAAAATTCTGAAGCTGGCAGAGGCTTTGCACGGGAAAAAAGCTCAAATCACTGTCAGTGTCTCCTCGCACATTCCCAAACCGCACACTGCTTTTCAGTGGTTTGGACTTGAGAGCACTGAGTCGCTGCGGCAGAAACAAAAATATTTGCTGAGTAAAATTAAATATTTCAAGCGATTGCGATTTAAGTGGCACGATGTGGAGCATTCCTGGTTGGAAGCGATTTTCTCTCGTGGCGATCGCCGGCTGAGCAAGGCCATTGAGTTGGCCTACAAACGCGGTTGTTGTTTTGACGCCTGGACGGATCAGCTTGATTTAAGCATCTGGCGCCAGGTGTTTGACGAGTTGAATATTGATACTGAAATGTGGATGCGGGATGTGCCCCTCACGGCATCGTTGCCCTGGGAGCACCTCGACACATTGGTGAAAAAAGAGTGGCTTGTGAAAGAATACAAGCGGGCCTTAAAGGGTAAGTTTTCGCCTGCATGTGAAAAGCCGTTTAAAAAGAAAAGTGATCTCGACCGTACTGATTTAGGCAAGCCCAGTGAAAACGATAAGCTGGTTTGTTACGATTGTGGGCTGGAATGTGACCTGGATGCCATCCGGCAGGAGCGGGTGAATAGCTGGGTTGCTCTTGAGAATGGCGCGGCAGTTGATCTGAGTCATTTGCAGAGTTTTGGCAAATACCCTGGCGAAATCACGCGTTATCGAGCTTGTTATTCCAAGTTGGGTGCGCTTCGCTTCCTGTCTGCGTTGGATTTGACCCGGGCGTTTACGCGTGCATTTAACCGTTCCCGCATTCCGTTGAAGTATAGCGAAGGATTTCATCCGGCGCCGAATATCTCTTTTGGCCCGGCGCTTGCCGTTGGCCTGGAAGGCGCCAATGAGTTTCTTGACTTTGAAACAATTGCAGCGATTCCGGCAGATGTGCTGTTGCATGCGTTAAATGAACAACTGCCGGCTGAACTGCGATTCAAAGAAATAAGCGTGTTAACCCGCAAGGCGGAATCTTTGTTTAAGTTGGTCGAATTCGCCGAATATTTTGTGTCGCTCAATTCAGAAACGCTGGGGAAATATCTCAAAGAACAAGCAAACGGTCATTTCGATGGAGACAAGTTGAGCCTGCATTGGCAGTACGTTGGCTGCT
>JAJDAG010000143.1 GCA_029262005.1 Candidatus Zhuqueibacterota bacterium
CCGGAGCGGGTGGGTCGAATACGCCGCCTGTGGCTGTTGATGACGCCGATGTCACAGCGGTGGGTGTTGCCGCAGTGATTGATATTCTCGCCAATGATTCTGACCCGGATGGCAGCCTTGATGCCACAAGCGTTGTTGTCGACACATTGCCTGCGAACGGCTCTGTTTCGATAAATTCCAATTCCGGCGTGGCGACTTACACGCCGAACAACGGCTTTAATGGCACCGATACTTTTACTTATACAGTAAAAGATGATCAGGCAGCTATTTCGAATCCGGCAACCGTAACCATCACGGTGAGCGCCGGAAATGTTGCGCCTGTGGCGGTTGATGACCTGGCCGGTACGGCTGAAAACACGGCCGCAGTGATTGATATTCTCGCCAATGATTCTGACCCGGATGGCAGTCTTGATGCGACAAGCGTTGTTGTCGGCTCGCCGCCTGCGAACGGCGCGGTTTCGATAAATTCCAATTCCGGGGTGGCGACTTACACGCCGAACAACGGCTTCAGCGGCACAGATAGTTTTACTTACACAGTAAAAGACGACGCCGGCGCCACTTCAAATGCGGCAACGGTGACAGTAACAATTAATGCCAGTGGCGGTGGCCAGACTTTGACGTTTAATTCGATACAGGACGGACAGATTAAGTTGACTGAACCGGCGAAGAAATACGGCAGCAAAAGCACGGCAAAGCTTGAAGCCGGCAAGTTTGAATCCTATTTTAAATTTAGTGTAAGCGGCGTTAGCGGCACGGTTCAAAGCGCAACCTTGCGACTCAAAGTCACGGACCAACCCTCAGATGGCGCTGATCAAGGCGGTGCGGTTTATTCGGTTTCGAATAATTTCTCAGGCACAAACACCCCGTGGAGCGATGCGTTGCTTAGCGGAAATAACGCCCCTTCAATCAGTGGTTCTCCACTCAGCAGTGTCGGAGCTGTTGTCTCAAATCAAATTGTTGAATTCGACGTAAGTCAAGCGGTATCGGGTAATGGCATGTTCAGTTTTGGCCTCAAAACTCCTTCAGGAAATCAGGTGAAATATTACACTCGTGAAGGTACTACGCCGCCCGAATTGGTGATTACCACTGGTTCTTCCGGCGGCAGTGGCAATTTGTCTCCAGTGGCGGTAGATGATGCAGGCACAACGAATAAGAATGTAAACCTGGTGCTGGATGTACTGGCAAACGATTCTGATGCGGATGGCTCTCTCGATCCGACTAGCATTGTATTGGTGGGGCAGCCGGCAAATGGCAGCGTTGTAATCAATCCTTTTTCAGGCATCGTAACTTACACACCGGCACAGGATTTCTCTGGCGCAGATTCATTTGTTTATACCGTTGATGATGATGAAGGCGCTACTTCCAATTCAGCCACTGTTGCGATAACTGTGATTGGCGATGGCGGCGGAAACACAACCATCACTTTCAATCCCACGGATGATGGTCAGATTAAGGTGACTGAGGCCGGCAGCAACTATGGCGCAAAAAGCACCGCCAAAGTCGAGGCGAACAAGTTTCTCACGTATATGAAATTCAACCTAACCGGAATCTCAGGGACTGTGCAAAACGCGCGGCTTCGACTGAAGGTTGCGGATGGCGCCTCCGACGGTAGCAATGATGGCGGGTCTGTTTATCTGGTAGGGAACAATTTTGCAGGAACGAGCACGCCTTGGTTAGAGGCTGTTCTGACTGCAGGAAATGCCCCGGCAATAAGCGGTTCATCGTTGAGCAGCGCAGGCTCTGTTTCAACAAATGAGATTGTGGATTTAGACGTCACCTCTGCTGTGTCCGGCAACGGTGTTGTTAGTTTTGCCTTGTCCAGCAGCAGTACGAATCAGGCCAAGTACTACAGCCGTGAAGGGCTGACGCCTCCCGAGTTGATCGTTGACGTGAATTTTCCTTCATTGGCCGAACGGGAAAAGTCAAAAGAGATTATCGCGAAAGCAGAGTTTGATATGTCGGAATTGGCACAGTTGCCGACGGAGCTGTCATTAAGTCCAAACTATCCTAATCCGTTTAACGCTGGAACACAAATAGAATATGCTCTGCCTGAGGCAGCCAGAGTGCAGCTAAAGATATACAATGTTCTCGGGCAGGAAGTGCGCGTGCTCGTGGATCAGGTACAGGAGCCGGGATTCAAAAAGGCTTTCTGGAATGGCAGGGATAGCAACGGCAATCCAGTTTCTTCAGGAACTTACTTCAGCTACTTTGTTGTGGGGAGCAAGAGGCTGACCCATAAACTGATTTTGCAGAAGTAGCAGGGTTGTCCTCAGTCGGTTATTTTGCTGCTTTCTGTGCAGTATGAAGATCTGCGTTCTGCACGTATTAAGCTCGAATCTACGCTCGATGCAAGTAGATTCCGGCTTAATGCCTGCTGATTTTCAAATCCGCCACAATACAAAAAATCCGCACAAGCGCTATTGAACGGTGTAACCCGCGTCCTGCCAGGCTTTCAAACCACCGAGTAGCGCATAAAGTCTTGTATAACCATTCTCGAATAAAATTAGCGCCGAACTGGCGCTGCTGAATTCCGCCGTTCAGGTGCAGTAAAACACAATATCCTGGTTTTGCGGGAACTCATTGAGCCGGGCAGATGTGTCGCTATAGGGAATATTCAAAGCTTCAGGAATGTGCCCAGCGTCAAAAGCATCTTTTGAACGAACATCGACAACCATGATCGTCTGGCCGCCATCGAGTCGCGCTTTCAGAGTTTCAACGGTCATGCGGGGCACTTCAGAAATTGTTTTTGGGATGTCCGCAGATACTGGATCGTCCCCTGTGGTGCAGGCCATGCAAATGTGCACTACAATTATAGCGCCCAGATAAAATCTATTTTGCATCCATCTCTCCACCTGTTTAATTTCTCTGTTTTATCCGTTGCGGTATGCATTTGTAAAGAGATCTGTAATTAACTCCCTACTCAACAATAATTTTTCCGATTTCACGATGATTCTTGCAATAATATGGAAACGTGCCTACATTTTCAAATGTGTGTTCACGGCTCTCATTCATCTCTAAAAAAGTAAAGTCAAACTCGCTTGTGGGGTTTTCAGGTGTGCCACTCTTCGCGATGTGGAAGTCACCGCACAGGCGTGCCGACAGCAACTTTTTTTCTGCGGGCAAAAAATTGTTGCTGGTAATGGAGATGTCCACAATTGAAGGAGCGGAGATATTCAAGGGGTTGTCTTTGTTGCTGCAACACCAGCAAGTTATCACCAGGGAGCAAAGCAGCATGAGGCGGGGCAGAGACTGTTCATCGAATTCCCTCCAGCAAGGTGTGAATCATGACTCTTCTTTGTCTGAACAAGGAGCGTTTTTATGGACGACTCGTTTTTTCAATTCACACCATAAACCAACAAAAGTACGGCATGATTTTGAGCCATCGGAAAGCTCTTTGGGCCAATCAGCGTATTTGCATTTCAGATCACAGAATTTCATTAGACTTCCATTAATCAAATTTTGAATTTGCTTGTTAATATAAAACAAAAAAGAGGTCACCTTCAATACTTTTTTCATCATTGAGTATGAAGTGCAATATCCAAAACTTATCGGGTTGCATGTGTTCCGGGAAGTCAATTCCCTTGAAAACATTTTATAAAATAGTATATTGTAAATAGCCGATTGTGGCGTCAGTAAATAAATCTAAAATGAGCGGCAATTTTTAACAAATGGACCATAGGAGATTTTGTATGCTGCACTGGTATCTTTATGTCATCGTGTTTGTTTCCGGCGGCGCTGTACTGGCTCTCGAAATTCTTGGGACTCGAATCCTCGGTCCGTTTTATGGTGTTAGTTTGTTCCTGTGGTCAGCGTTGATAACGGTTACTTTAGTGGCACTCAGTCTCGGATATGCACTGGGGGGACGTATCGCTGACAAGGGTGCAACCACACTCCGGTTGAATTATATCCTTGCCGGAGCCGGATTGTGGACACTTCTTACACCTCTACTCAAACAGCCTGTTCTATTTCTAACAGAGCCTTTTGGACTTCGCTTTGCAGTCCTGGTTGCCGCATTTTTGCTGTTTGCACCATCACTTACATTGCTCGGCATGGTGAGTCCTTTTGCAATCCGGATTCGCGCACAAAGCCTCAGTGTCGTAGGCCGAACCGCCGGGGATCTCTATGCAATTTCTACAATGGGCAGTGTGGTTGCTGCCCTTTTGACCGGTTTTTTCCTTATACCCACAATGGGTGTCAATCGTTTAACCATGATGATTGGGATAGCATTGCTGTTGCTTTCAGCCGTCGGATTATTAAAAGAAAAAGAGGTTGTTAAAAACCGACTGACAGCAATTGTCCTGCTCGCCATGGCAGCAGGAGCTATCTATTTTGCATCGGTTAGCCATGCACAAAAAGAAAATGGCTTAGTGGCTGTACGCCAAAGCTCGTATGCCGAACTAAGAGTTGTGGATATGGGTGGTTTGCGGCATCTTATCATAGATGGTGGGGTCCACACCATCGTTGATGCCAATACCTGGAAATCGTTCTTCCCGTACACCCATATCGTCGATTTGAGCCAAATGTTTTTTTCTGAACCGGGAAGGCTGTTGCTGATTGGCCTGGGAGGTGGTACAATTGTCAAGAACTTTTCAAAAGCCGGATGGCAAGTTGATGTAGTTGAAATTGATCCTGCCGTGGTAACCCTGGCTAAAGCGCATTTTGGCCTCTCTCCTTCTGAAGGAAATGTTTATACAGTGGATGGGCGACAATTTTTGATGCGACATAATCAAAGGTACGAGGTTATTGTCATGGATGCCTTTGGCAGCAGCTCGATTCCATTTCATTTGGTAACGGAAGAGTCTTTTGGGTTGATATCAAGTCGTCTTCGAGAGCAGGGTGTTTTTGTGATGAATATAGAGTCCAGGGGATGGTATGATCCGCTGGTTAACTCTTTGGCAGCAACTCTGAGGCAACATTTTCAAAACGTGGTGGTTTTGCCTGCTTTTTCGTCAGAAGAGCAATTGGGAAATATGATTTTTTACGCGTCCCATCACAAATTGCAACTACCAGCGCCTTTGGAGTGGGACTACAGTGATCTTGATTTTCGTAGTAGTCCACAATATTATAAATATCGAGCATGGGAGAATCGGTTTGAACCGGATATTCACAATATATCGATTTTGACTGATGATCTTAATCCCGTTGATCTGTGGTCGGAGGCGATTAACCTGGAAGCGAGGCGTGTTTTACATGACTATTTTGGGACGGAGGCCTTAAGTTGGTAAGCATTTTTCTATTCTTTGAATGTAAGCGCCCGGCACAGGTCTTCCCGTAATCACCGCTAAGTATAATCGTGCACATGCCTTTTATTCGGAATGAAGGAGGCAAATAGCCCTTAATTATCGGGCAGTGCCTTGATTTCACCGGTGGTGATAATTTCGACATGATAACCTTCAATCTCGGAGGGTATTTTCCTCGCTAGTTCCTCTGAATTTTTGACCACATAAACGTGGAGGCAATCCTTGCCGGCGCATAAACTTTGGCCGACTCCTACGACGCCTGCAATGGCCATTAATTCATCGGCATGGTCCTTTAGTACCTGTTCAATGCTTTGTTGAGGCATGATGTTTTCTCCTTCTTCTTTGATACCATGCTCTTTTGAGCAGGTTTGGATAGTGCCACATTGAGTAACCAGAAGCGCTACAGTCAATATATTGAGTGTATTCACGATACCTCTTTGTGTAAGATAAAAATAAAGGGGAGACAATTGTCTCCCCCCTTTAATTACAAATTTTGCTGCTCCCCCCCTAACGGGAAGTCTGTTCAATTGTCTACCGGCTAGTCGCCAATCACTGTTACCCCAAAGTTTGATAAAACAGCATCGATGGGATTGGCAATCGTTGTGCCGCCGCCACCTGCAAACAAAAGCCCTATTGGCTTGCGCGCATTAGAACCTTTCTGGATGACGATAAGCGAACCTGAGTCACCGCCGGCGCTGAAGCTACCGCCACCAAGGACGATTTGGTTTACAAAACGGGCTGTCCCTGAATCGTAACCAATATTGATGGTCGCGTTGATTCCTTGCACACGGCCGTTAGTTCCTTCAGTCGTACGGCCGTATTTTGTTACCTTCAAGCCGACTGAAGCAGCGGCAGTGGTTGCTCTTGGTTTGCCGTAGCTTACGGAAGCCGTTTCTCCGGTTACATCAGCGGTGTTCCCAACTGCTGCGATTGCAGCATCAATGGTGTTGTTGGCACTCGTGGAGAAAACGATACTTTTGTAAGCGCTAAGCCTGGCTATTTCATCTGCAGCGGTGCCGCCATCATAAGGACCGGGCTGATAAATTGGATCGTTTATGTTGGCCAGGTTTTCATTTGCCATGACATGGTTGTTGCTCAAAATATAAGTAGTGCCATTTTTTTGAACCAGACAACCTAATGTGCCCGCCGTAATATCAGGGTGACCTAGTGAGACACCGTTTGGTGCAGGACGATGTTTGGCTTTTGGATCAAAACCACCACCATTACCAGGAGGACCCTTTATGGCCCTGATTTCCCCTGTGATTTGAACAACTACGGGTATATCTTCAACCGCTTCAGGAAGCGCGGCGCCTTTTGCCAACACTTCGGTTTTGGCAAAAACGAGTATAACGGGTTGGCCGTCTTCACTCATGCCAGTGGCAGTGCCGATAATCCCCGGTCTGTCCAGAAATGCCTGTGTGTGGCGATCCTGAACCTCCATTGCTGCTTTAACTATCGGGTTGGTTGGGCTAAGCACGACTTCTTCCTGGGCTGCCGTTTCCGGTGCGCTCGGAGATTGAAATTGTTCGCTACAACCAATCCAGAGTGATACCGTTAAGAGCAGGCTCAGCAGAGTCAGTCCGAATAACCTTGAGTGCCTCGAATTAGTTTGGCTCATAACTCCTCCATAAATAAAAGGTATGAATACGAATGGTGTAAAACAGGGGGGGGTTGAACAATAAGAATAAAGAAAATTTAGAAACAAATGTCAAGGCCGAAATGCGAAATAATGCAAAAAGTTGCGTGGTTTGACTGGGGATTGAGTTTATGTTTGTTATTCAGAAGAGATTCAAGTTAATGCAGAGTTTTCCCAATCCGTTTAATCCTTCAACCACGATAAAATACAGTCTTCCTGAGGCGTGTAAAGTCAGCCTGAAGGTTTATGATCTTGCGGGGAGAGAGGTTCGACGGCTGGTTAACCAGGAGCAACCTCCGGCAATTATCGCGCGGAATGGGATGGGCGAAATAATGCCGGTAAGATTGTGGCCAGCGGTCTGTCTATTTACTGGCTGCAAGCGGGTGATTTTGAGGAAACTAAGAATATGCTTTATCTTTATTAAAAGCCGGACACGACTGATTAAAAGCACAAATTTCAGCCCTTGATGAGTGTCTTCAGGCTGTCCCGGGTACTGCAAGTTGAAGCGGATTCCGCTGGGCACGGAAGCGGTTGTTTTTGTGCTTTCAGCCTAATTGTTCTTCCTCAAAACGCAACGCCTTCTACTTCGTCAAAACTTTAATCTTATCGCCCGGCTTGACCCGATCCGTCAATTGCATGCCATTGACAATGGCGAGCTTTTCGGGGGTTAATTCTTTGCTTGGATGTTTTGCCAGGAATTGACCGAGAGTTGCGGCACGTCGAACAGCCACCACTTTAATATGCGTGGGTTTCACCAACCTGGCTTTCTGATTTTTTAACCGGTCAAAGCCGTTCATTGTGGATTGAAAATATTTCTGATTGCTACTGAATTTGGCATCGCTGGAAAACCCGTGAAAGACATAAACATTTTGTCCTTTTTCAATAAAATAAGAAAGGACGGTTAACGCGCCCTGTTCCGTTGTCAGGTTGATTTGCCGGATTTCCGTGATCAAGCCGTTGGTTCGCCGGTTGGTTGAAATGGTGACTTCTCCTTTGGAATCTGTGACAAATTTATCGGCGGCTGCGCGCGCACTTTTTTCCTGGGCCAGGGTAAACTGGATTCCGGCGGACTGCTCCTGATTGACCATCTGCACCATTTGTGGACTGTTTTGCAATTGCCAGCCTGTTGGCACCGGAAACTGAAAGTCCATTTGCGGATGGTAGAACATGTTGTTCTCGACAAAACCTTGCCGCGGATCTTCGCCGAAAATAAGTCCGTCAATTAAAGCCAGATAGGATTCCCTGCTTGTTTTATAGCGCTTTCCTGCTGCATTTACCTGGGCTTCTTCTGCAAGGCGCAGGGTGGTTGATTCGCGCTCTACCGGGTTTGGGTGGGTTGATTGCCAGTCCGGCAGACTCTGACCGCTTTCAGAGCGCAAGCGATTGAGTGTGCCGAAAAAGTGTGACATGTTTTTGGCGTCATAGCCGATTGTGGTTGAATATTTGACTCCAAGCTTGTCTGACTGTCGCTCCTGATCCCGACCGAATTTAAGAAAAAGCAGGCCAATGCTCTGTGCGGCAACGTCGCTGTACTGGCGAAATGTCTCTGAGAATATGGTGCCGGCCGCCAAGCCCATTTGTGCTATCTGCGCGCGTGTGTAGGCTTTGGCGCCGTGTCTGGCGGTTACATGGCCGATTTCATGGCCGAGCACACCAGCGACTTCTGCCTCGGAATTCATGTAGCCGAGGATGCCGCGCGTGAAATAAACATAGCCACCGGGCAGCGCAAAAGCGTTGATGACCGGGCTGTCGAGCACGCGAAAATAAAATTGTAAATGTGGCCGGTGCGACTCCCGGGCCATTTTTTGCCCCATGGTGTCGATGAATGTGGCCAGTTTTTTGTCGTCATAAAGGCCGTATTGAGCGACAATTGCGGGATCAGACTGTGCGCCCAACGCGACTTCCTGGCCTTCGCTCAACAAGCTGAGTTCACGTTTTCCGGTTACTGGATTGACTGCGCATGAATTGAATGTGAAAATAAGCAACGCAAAAAGAACTGTGGTTTTTGCTTTGGTTTGGATGCTCTTTTGCACGATGGGCCTCCCTGTATTGTCTTGACATTCGATTTGGATTTTCTTATACTGCCGTGTTCAAAAGTATGTGAAATTCCAGTCTCAAAAGCAAAGAAAAAGTGCAGCATTAACAACATTCTTATTTGGCCGGTGCCTTAAAAGGGCATTGCTGCAATATCGTACGTTTGCTTGGTTGCCGGGGTTAGGCTAAGATTTTTCTTTGATTCAATTTAATATATTTCTCAGCACTTTTTTGAGGAGGGCATGATGCTTCGTTTAAAGGTTTCATTTCTGTTTTTAGCGTTATCGGTTTTAGTGGCAGGTTGTGTTAAGAAGAATGATGTAGAACTCAATATTCATGAAAATGTTGGCGAATTATTGTCGAAATTCGCCCCGGTTGAGATTTTTGCTGATATTTCCTTTTTGCCTGAAAATGAGCAAAAAGCGCTTGCCAAGCTGGTTGAGGCCAGCAAGTACATGGATGAGATTTTCATTCGTCAGGTTTGGGAGAAAAATCCGGAGTACCAGGCGGCTCTGGCTGAGAGAAAGGATGATCTCGGCATGAAAGCGGCTGCATATTTTGCCATCTCAGTTGGCCCATGGGACAGACTGGACGAGCACGAAGCACCTTTTATCAATGATCTGAAAAAACCGTTGGGCGCCGGCTATTATCCCGCTGACATCAGCAAAGAGGCATTTGAAGCCTATGTAACAGCGCATCCGGAGCAGGCTGAGTCGCTTAAAGGGCTCTTTACCATCGTCCGGGCAAACGCAGAGAACCTTGTTGCAGTGGATTATTCCGTTGCCTTTGAAGCGTGGCTTACGCCGGCTGCCCAACTTATGAAAGAAGCCGCTGACCTCACCGAAAATGAGTCTCTTGCTAAATTTCTGGTGGCGCGCGCTGCTGCATTCTACTCCAACGACTACCGCGAAAGCGACATGGCGTGGATGGATCTGGATAGCCCGGTAGAAATAACAATCGGTCCGTATGAGACTTACGAAGACAAGTTGTTTGGCTACAAAGCGGCTTTCGAGTCATTTGTAACGGTGACAGATCCTGAAGAAAGTAAGAAACTGGCGGGATTAAGAAATGAGCTGCCTGCCATGGAGCGTAATCTGCCGATTCCGGATAAGATGAAAAACATGAGCCGTGGAACTGAATCGCCAATTCGGGTTGTTGATGTGGTTTTCACCGCGGGCGATACCAAGTCCGGCGTTCAGACAATTGCTTTCAACTTGCCAAATGATGAGGTTGTACGCGAGCAGAAGGGCAGCAAAAAAGTACTGCTTCGCAACGTGATTGCCGCCAAGTATAAAAAGATTCTGAAGCCAATTGCAGAAACACTGCTGACCGAAAATCAGGTTCAATATCTTTCCTCAGAGGCTTTTACAAACGAAGTGCTTTTTCATGAATTGTCGCACGGCCTTGGCCCGGGAAAAATTGTTCTCGCCGGCAGAGAAACAGAGGTTCGCCTTGAATTGAAGGAACTTTACTCTGCGCTGGAAGAAGCCAAGGCTGATATAATGGGTGTTTATAATATCCATTTCATGCTGAAAAAAGGGCTTTTTGACGAAAGTTTCAGAAAACAAATTGCCGTTACATATCTTGCCGGATTATTTCGTGGTATTCGTTTTGGCATTGGCGAGGCGCACGGCAAAGGCAATGCGCTGCAATTGAATTATTTGCTTGAAAAAGGCGCATTGACTTACGATCAGGCTTCGGGTAAATTTGCGGTCAATTTCGACACCTTCGAAAATTGGGTACGCGAGCTTGTGCAGGATATTTGTATTTTACAGGCCACTGGCGATTACGCTGGTGTCAAAGCCTTGTTTACAAAATATGTTGTTTTGCCTGAGTCGATTTCATCCGGCCTCAGCAAGCTTGAGGCGATTCCGGTTGATATTGTACCCATTTACCCGCTGGCCGAGCAGTTAGCCGGTGGCACAAATTAGTCTCAGTTCGTCGGCGCTGTCACTGCAATAAATAGCCACAATAACTGAGTGAACTGTGACTTGAACCTGAATGATTCATAAAATTTGTCAACTTGAAAAACAAATTTTTAACGCAGTGAACGCAAAGGACGCAGAGTTAAAAATGCTTAAATTTTAAAAAATATTTAACCTTACAGAGTATGGCCGGATTAAGTCATAATTTAAGGTCAAAAGCCATGCACCCGGTTGTTACTCAGGAGGCGTCCTTTCGCTAAAGCTAACTGCTGGTAATTAAGTAGATTCCTCCTGAATGACAAAGGCGCTGTGAATTAAGCAGGATAGTATCTTTACTTTTTTTCTCTGCGAACTCAGCGTACTCTGCGGTTTAAGAAAAATTTAAGTTAGCAATAATCTGTGTTTCATCTGTGGAAATTCGTGAGGAACACTTATTTTGACGCGTGATTGATAACAACTGTACCCACACAGATCAACACAGAACCATAAAATTTGTCAACTTGAAAAACAAATTTTTAACGCAGTGAACCCAAAGGAGTCGGAGAAGGACGAAATGTCTATTGTTAGATTTTTCTCTGCGAACCCTGTGTTACATTTTTTACTGCATAACTCAGGCTAACAATTGATAACATGAGGAGAGAATTTTTGTCCGCCTTGCATGCTTCTGAAATGAAAAAAGCGGTTGCCGCCGCAATTCGTGAAATCGCTGAAAAAGATGTTGTCCAACGCATTTGGGCGCAGGATCACACTGTCTGGAGTCCGGAACCCACTGAGATAACCAACCGGTTGGGCTGGCTAAAAAGTCCGATTGTTATGATGTCAAAAATAGTGGAGATAAACAGGTTTGCGGATGATGTGCGCAATGCCGGATATTCACACGTTTTGTTGCTTGGCATGGGCGGTTCGAGTTTGGCGCCCGAAGTGTTTCGTTTTACTTTTGGCGTGAAGGCAGGCTACCTTGATTTGTCTGTGCTTGATAGCACCGACCCAGGTGTGGTGCTGTCTTATGCCCGAAAACTGGATCCCGCTAAAACGCTTTTTATTGTTTCAACCAAGTCAGGAGGCACTGTTGAAACCGCGTCTTTTTTCAAATATTTTTATAATTTGACTCTGGAGAAAGTTGGCAAAGAACAAGCCGGTGACCATTTTGTGGCGATTACCGATCCAGGTAGCGCTCTGGAGCAAACAGCCGCTGAGCTGAAATTTCGTAAAACATTTTTAAACGATGCTAATATCGGTGGCCGGTATTCGGTGCTGTCTTATTTCGGACTGGTGCCGGCGTCGTTGCTGGGCGTGGATATTCGCGAGCTGTTGCAGCGCGCACAAGCCATGGCTGAGCAGTGTAAAAACCCGAACGTTGAAGAGAATCCGGGCGCGCATCTGGGTGCAGTCATGGGGCAACTTGCGGCTGAATGTCGTGACAAGCTGACGTTGCTCATGCCCAAAGCGATTTCAAGTTTTGGTGGTTGGATTGAGCAGCTTGTGGCCGAAAGCACGGGCAAGGACGGCAAAGGCATTCTGCCCGTTGATCTGGAGGTGCCCGGCAAGCCGGATGTTTATGGCGATGACCGATTTTTCGTTTACAGCAAACACGGGTCTTTGCCTGATTTAGATGAAACTGTTTCCGGCTTGCAAACGGCCGGGCACCCGGTTTTTCAGCTTGAAATGGCGGATGAATATGATTTGGGCGCTGAGTTTTTTCGCTGGGAATTTGCCACGGCCGTGGCTTGCGAACGCCTGCAAATCAATCCCTTTGACCAACCTGATGTGGAATCGGCAAAAGTAGTGGCGCGCGAGATGATGAGCGCGTTCAGCGCAAAAGGCAAGCTTCCCTCTGCTATCCCGGCTCTGGTTTCAGGCGAGATTGAAATTTACGGCAACATTAACGGTCGCGAATTACCTGAAGTTCTACAAAATTTCTTTGACCAAGGTACCAACAACTCGGTAAACGGATATGTTGCCATTCAAGCTTACCTGCCTGGTGTTCCTGCGGTGAATACAGCTCTCGAACACCTCCGCCACACGCTGCGGGATAGATATAAATTGCCGGTAACGCTAGGCTACGGGCCACGTTTTTTGCATTCAACCGGACAGTTACACAAGGGCGATGCTGGCAATGGACTGTTTGTGCAAATCACAGCAGACAGCATTGAAGATGCTGAAATTCCCTCTGAGCCGGGAAGCTCAACGTCTGAATTTTCTTTTGGGGTACTGAAAAGTGCCCAGGCCATGGGTGATCGCCAGGCGCTTTTGGACAAAAACCGGAAGGTGATTCGATTACATTTGCAAGGTGAACTTGTTGCCGGGGTTAAGCGGATTGCTGAATGCCCGGCAGGCTGATTCTGGCTGGCTGTGCCAAGTCCTTTTCACGTAACTCCGGCACGACCCTTTGAATAAAAGAGTATAATCTTGCGGCTCGAGACGATTAGTCCTACAGACTAACATTCAATAACATTCACTGCAAGGCCTCCCTGCGCGGTTTCCTTATAATGTGATTTCATGTCTTTGCCGGTTTCTCGCATTGTCGCAATAACCTGGTCGAGTGAAACCATGTGTGAGCCGTCGCCCTGCATTGAAATTCGTGAAGCATTAATGGCCTTTATTGCGCCCATTGCGTTGCGTTCAATGCAGGGTATTTGCACCAGTCCGCCAACCGGATCGCAGGTCAGACCGAGATTGTGCTCCATGCCAATTTCCGCAGCAGATTCCACATGCCTGTTGCCGCCACCAAGTGCAGCCACGAGACCACCGGCAGCCATGGAACAAGCTACCCCGACTTCGCCCTGGCAACCAACTTCTGCCCCAGAAATGGAGGCGTTTTGTTTGTAGAGCAGGCCAATGGCGCCGGCTGTTAACAAAAACCGAATAATGCCATCGTCTGTCGGGTTGGCTGTAAATCGTTTAAAATAATGTAAAACTGCCGGGATGATGCCTGCTGCGCCGTTGGTTGGCGCAGTCACCACACGGCCACCAGCAGCGTTTTCTTCATTCACTGCCAGTGCATAAAGATTGACCCAATCAATGATGCTGAGCGGATCCCGCAAAGCCCGTTCCGGATTTGAGACCAGATCGTTAAAAACTATCGGTGCCCGGCGCCTGACGTTGAGTCCTCCTGGTAAAATGCCCTCTGTGTGACAACCGATTTTTACACAGTCCTGCATAACCTGCCAGATATGAAGCAGCTTTTCACGGATTTCGGCCTCAGTGTGCCAGCATTTTTCATTCACAAGCACCATTTCATAGATGGACTCGCCATGTTTTTCCCCCATTTCCAGCAATTCTTTCGCGCTTGAAAATGGTCGTGGCAATGATTGTGCGTCCTGCAGTGGCGTATCTTTTTCGGCTTCTTCTTCGGTGAGAACAACGCCACCGCCAATGGAATAGTAAGTCTGCCGGCGAATGAGCGAGCCGTTGTCATCAAGCGCTGTGAAGCGAATGCCGTTTGAGTGAGCAGGCAGTGTTTCCTTGTAGTTGAAAACCAGGTCATCTTTCTCGTTGAAACGAATCATGCGTTTGCCTGTGAGTTTCAGGCGTTTCGATTTTCTGATTTCAGCTAACATCGGCTCGGTTTCATTCGGTTTGGCCCGATGCGGTTGCTCGCCACTCAGGCCAAGCAGCACGGCTTTGTCGGTGCCGTGGCCTTTGCCGGTTAATGCCAGCGAACCGAACAAATCGACTTTGATTCTGACTGTACGATCGTATTCTTTGTTGTTTTCCAACAACAAAACAAATTGTCGGGCCGCTTTCATTGGCCCCATAGTGTGTGAACTGGAGGGACCGATACCGATTGTGAACAAGTTGAAAATACTGCTATTGGGAACTGACATTTTGATTCTGCCATTTTATTGTTGATAATTCGCTGGGCAAATGAGGTTGGCGCAGCTTGTGTGGCTTATTGCCGGTATAATATAAACCACCGGGCAATATTTGCAAGCACTATCGGAAGAAAGAAGGAAGTCTTCTGCGGGAATGGCTGAAGAGGTGGTCCAGCGCGCTCATTATACCAAGCATTACTACACCGGTACCAAGCAGGCCGAGATCCAGATTGAGTTCAGAAAAGAAATTAAGCAAAGTTGTAAAAGATTTTCCGGTTTCGTTTAAGTTGAAGTTTATCTTTGTAAGAAAATCAAAGCCACCTAAAAAGAATGTGCCGCCGATAGCCGCGGCAAAACTCAGAAACACTAGCAATATTTGCCATAAATCAGAGTTGAGACTCTCACCTGACTCATGTTCAATTCTTTCCAGCACCGAGTCTGCAAATTCTGCTGATAACTCGTTGGGAATATTTTGGCCTAATGCAACATACAAAGCTTCATACGCGGCAATTTCTTTCTCTGTGGCACTGTCGATTTGTGCAGCAACTGTCGCGTTTTTACGGCGAGGGTGAGAATCGAGGTAAGCCTGAATCTCTTCATCGGTCATGCGTTTGCGTGCCATAATTCCTCTTGCTCGTATTTATCGATAAGTCTTTTTTTCAAAAGTTTTCTGGCCCGGAATAGATAGCTCTTGATGGTTCCTTCCGGCATATCGAGAATTTGTGCGATTTCAGTGTAACTCATTTCTTCCAGATGAAAAAGTGTCAGAATCGTGCGGTACTGCTGTGGTAATCGACTGATTTCATGTTGCAGTCGCTGCGAGGTGTCTTGCTCTACGGTGTGCCTGTCTGCTGATATTTTTTCAGGCAGCGCGTTCTCTATGGCCTCTTCTTCAGCAGTGCAATCGTCAAACAACGGCACGCTTTTTTTCTTCAGGCTGTTGATGCACGTGTTTATGGCGATTCGCGCAATCCACGTTGAAAGTTTTGCTTCATGGTTGAATTTCGACAGATTTTCATAAATTTTGACAAAGATATCCTGACAGACATCTTCTCTGTCCGTGGCATGCGCGACCATTCTGAAAACAATGTTGAAAACCAGACGTTCGTACACCACGATTAGGTGACGGAACGAATGCGTGTCGCCGGCTTTAATTTTTTCGATAAGTTCTTTTGTATCTGTCATAAGTAGGCTCAAAATAGCAGACAGTTTAATATACAAAAAGTTGCACAATTATTCGTGAAATAAATTTGCAACATTTTTTATGTTGCTTTGTCGAATGGAGTACGGCAAAGAAAGTTCTACAAATTAAAGCCGAATACAAATAATTAAATATCATGGAGGCAACAATGTCGGAAGAATTAGTCCCTATTATCATCGTTCCAGTCATTTTTTTTTGTATTGCATACATCATAAAAAGTCTCTCGGATAACGGTGTGCGGCGAAAGCTGGCTGAAAAAGGTTTGGTTGACGAAAACATCAAATATCTTTTTCAAAAACCACGTTTGGACGTTGTTCCTAACTCGTTGAAGTGGGGGATGGTTCTGATTGCTATCGGAGTCGCATTCCTGGTTGGCCAAATGGTGCCCCATGCAATTCGGGAAGAAGCAACAATTAGTGCGATGTTCATCCTTTCCGGCCTTGCATTGGTCGCTTATCATTTCATTGCAACAAAAAAACTCAAAGATTTGGGAGGCGACGAAACGTTGTAGTCTTCCCACAACATCGTTACTAAAAAAAGGCCGTGTTGCTTCATGTCCGGATTAACTCCCGGACATGTTTGCGGCACGGTTTTTTTGTTTTAAACACAGGACTTGGCAACTTTTACATTTCCTTCCCGTAAAAACATCTTTTACGAGGCAAATTGAAGCGACCAATGCCGCAGGAGTCACCTTTATGAGTTCCATTTGCTACATATTGTTCTTAACTGCTGTCACATTCGTAATGAACGCGCACGCAGATGATCATATCCTGGCCGACATTAAGGATATCCGGCCACATCAGGTCAAAGTTGAAGGCTTCAGACTTAATTCTGAGCAAACCGTTGACATTGAGGCAGTTGGGTTTCGTAGAAGTCGCAGGATGAAAACCATGTTCACGCGGGCCTGGATTTTGGATGCGCACAGCCGTGAAGTTGTTTGGCAATTGCGAGATGCCGAAGTTTTGCGGAAAAGTAGGTATTTTGTTGAATTTGAGGACCGTGTAACCCTGCCGGCTGGAGAGTACGAAGTTTATTACTCCTCATACCCTGTTTTTTATGGAGAAGATTGGAAGGGGTTGATAGATAAAATTTTTGAAGGAATTTTTGACGCCAACTCCGGCGGTGAATTGCACCATGCCTATAAAAGGGAGTGGGACCGTTTCAAGATTGTTATTAAAGGAAAAGGTCGTCGTTTTGAGGTGGAGCAGATGTCCGAACTGCGCCGGGTTTTTACTCAAGACGCCTTTGTAAACTTAACAGGCCTCGGAGATGACGCCAATGAGCGCCGGAGCTTTGAGCTTAAAAAAGATCTGGATGTGTTTGTTTATGCTCTCGGGGAATCTCGTGATGATGGCACTTTTGACTACGGCTGGATTATCAATCTGGAGAGCCGGAAAAAGGTGTGGAAATTCAACTTGCAAGATTCTGAACATGCCGGTGGCGCTAAGAAGAACCGGGAGATCAGGCAAACACTCTTCCTGCCCAAAGGAAAATATCTTGCCAGTGTTGTAACCGATGATTCTCATTCTGCGGGCGACTGGAACGAAGCTCCGCCCAATGATCCGTTTTTTTGGGGACTAACAATCAAGCCGGCTGAGCCGTCGCAGCGCAGATTTGTTGTTGAGCGTGATAATGCCGAGGTGCAACAGAAAAAAGCGCTTCTGCAATTTACCCGTCTCGGCAATGATGAATATCGGTCAAAATATTTCGTTTGTAAAAAAGACGTGGATGTGCACATTTATGCTATTGGTGAGGGGGAACATCGTGAGATGTTCGACTATGCATGGATTCTTGACTCCAAGACACATGAACGGGTCTGGGCCATGAATTATCGTAACACGGAACATGCAGGTGGCGGAGAAAAAAATCGATTATTTGATGGCATCGTGCATTTGCAGCGTGGGGATTATGTGCTTTGTTTTGTAACCGATGACAGTCATTCCTACTGGGAATGGAATACAGCGCCACCTTACGACCGGGAGAACTGGGGTGTTACAGTCTATGCAGTCGGCGACCAGGACAAAGCATCTGAAGTATTCGATTTTCAGGCTGTTGAAAAACGTGCAGTGGTTGCTCAGATTATCGATGTGCACGATGACGACAGAGAACGCGAATCCTTCGTAATAAACCATGATCGCGAGGTCGATGTTTATGCAATCGGTGAAGGTAGCGGGGGGCGAATGCATGATTATGGCTGGATTGAAGACGCCGAAACTCGCGATGTGGTGTGGGAAATGACTTTTCGCAAGACTCAACATGCCGGGGGCTCTAAAAAAAATCGCATGGTTAATGACCGTATTTTTTTGAGTAAAGGACGTTACATCTTGTTCTACGAAACAGACGATTCACATTCCTGCGAGGAATGGAATGCCGATCCACCATACGATCAAAAGGGCTGGGGAATTACGCTTTATCAGGTTGAAAATTAGTTTGGTGGCGATTCTTGCGTGAATGACAATAAACCGGCCGGTCAATTATTTTGACCGGCTTTTTTTGCGAGATATCGACTGACCGCCGCTGCGCTCCCGCCGCCGTGTATCCTTCTTTTCGGCCATGGAACCTGTGCCAAACCATCCATTACAATTGGCAGAGCATGCGCCAAAATGAAGTTGACAATCGTGTAAGAATTCTCTATTATAAAGATTCATTTTTTTGAGTATACAAGGTTGTCCGAATGGCTGTTAAAGGTAGAATTATTTGGGTAGATGATGAAATCGATTTGCTGCGTTCGCATATCATTTTTTTGCAGGAGCATGGCTATGAGGTTACACCTGTTACCAATGCCGACGATGCAATTGCGCTGATCGCAAAAGAACGCTTCGATATTGTGTTGCTGGATGAAATGATGCACGGTAAAGATGGTCTGACAGCTTTGACGGAGATCAAAGATAGCCAACCCTCTTTGCCCGTTGTCATGGTCACCAAGAGTGAAGAGGAATCGCTCATGGAAGATGCCATTAGCAGCAAGATAGATGATTATCTTACCAAACCCGTGAACCCAAGCCAGATTCTTCTCATTTGCAAAAAGATACTTGAACGGAACAAGATCGCCATTGAGCGAATTTCACGTGACTACATTTCGGAATTTAATGAGATTTCAAACATGCTCGGCGGTCGGCCCCAATGGCCGGATTGGGTCGAAATCTATTCCCGACTCGTTGATTGGGAAGTTGAAGCAGACCGGCATAGTGAATTGGATATCAAAGTCACACTCGCCGATCAAGCCCATGAATGCAATGCAAAATTCGGCGCTTTCATTGAAGAGAATTATCCCTTTTGGCTTAAAGGTGAAGAAGACAGGCCAACGCTCTCAGTTGACTTAGTCAAGAAATACGTCGTGCCGCATTTATTGAAAAAAAGAAATGTTGTTTTTCTGGTTCTGGACAATTTACGTCTGGATCAATTGCAAACGATTGAGCCTTTACTGTATCCATATTTTCACATCCGGAAAGATTGTTACTGCTCGATTTTACCAACGGCCACGCCTTTTTCGCGCAATGCAATTTTTAGTGGTTTATTTCCCAGTGAAATTGCCGAAAAGCATCCTGATTTGTGGAAAGGGAATGATGACGACGAACGTAGTTTGAATCGCCATGAGCACCAGCTTCTGGATTTTCATCTGGAAGATCTGGGGGTTGAGCTAAAACCAGATTCAAAATACATTAAAATACTGGATGTTAAAGAAGCCCGGTCTGTGGTCAGAAAAGTGGCCACTTATTCGAATATTCCACTGGTGGCAATAGTTGTAAACTTTGTGGATATTCTCGCGCATAGCCGTAGTGACTCCAAGGTTTTGCAGGAAATTATCCCGGACGAGGCTGCCTATCGTTCGCTGACAAAATCATGGTTTGAACATTCCTACGTTTTTCAAATGTTAAAGGAATTTTCGAAAAGAGATGTCACCGTGGTTATCACCACGGATCATGGCAGCCTGCGCGGTATGAGAGGGACAAAAGTGATGGGCGACCGGGATACCTCAACCAGCCTCCGCTACAAATACGGCAATAGTTTAAAGGCCGATCCGCGACATGCGATAGTTGTAAAAGACCCTTCATCATACAAACTGCCATCGCGCGGAATTAACACAAATTACCTGTTGGCCAAAGAAGATTATTATTTCGTTTACCCGACGAACTACCACCACTATTTGAACCATTATCACGATAGTCTGCAGCACGGTGGTGTGTCCATGGAAGAGATGATTTTGCCAGTGGCAACGCTGGAGCCCGTTCAGCACTGAGGTCCGGTGATGAAAAAAAAGGCCAATTTTACTATGCCGGCAACGGGTGAAAAAAAAACAGTGACAACTTTCAGCGATGATGAGACAATGGCGCTTGGCAGAGCTATTGCGCAGAACCTGCAAGCGGGTGATGTCGTCGCGTTGTATGGCGAAATGGGCAGCGGTAAAACCACATTTGTTAAGGGCATTGGCGCAGGGCTTGCCAGCGAGGAAGATGTCAGCAGCCCGACATTTACGCTCATTAACGAATATACGGGAAGGCTGCCGATTTATCATTTTGACTTTTATCGCATCAACTCGAGCAGTGAAGCATTTGAACTTGGCTGCGAACACTATTTTGCCGGGGAAGGTGTCTGTTTGCTAGAGTGGTCTGAGCGGGTGCTGGATTTGCTCCCTGCCAGGCGGATCGAAATACATTTTCAAAATCAGTTCTCTGCAGGAAATACCACTACCAGAGAAATTACAGTTCTTTGCCTCAGAGATAAAGGTGAGAAGTGAAAATTCTTGCTATCGATACTGCGTCTGAACTTTGTGGCGTGGCCGTGACTGAAGATCAGCACTTGGTGGCTGAGTACCGTTTGAATAGAAAAAACCTGCACAACGAGAAACTCATCGATGCAATCCAGATGATTGTGCGTGATACAGGGTTGGCGTTGAGTGAGGTAGACGTAATTGTGGTGGCAGCCGGGCCGGGCTCATTCACCGGACTAAGAATCGGCTTTGCTGTGGCAAAAGGCCTTGCATTCTCATTGGGCACGCGCCTGGTTACGGTTAATACACTTGATGCTCTGGCTTACGGTGTCGTTTATTGGCAGGGTAATATTTGTACCATGATTAAAGCACGGGAAAAAGAGTGCTATGTTGCACTATATCGCAGCAGACCGGATTTCGAGCGCATCTCAGAATATCGTGTGGTTGCATTCAGTCAACTGGATGAAATCTTTGACGAGAAAACTTTACTCCTTGCCAATCCCCCTGCTTTAGTCGAAAACATCAAAAACGAATTTGTGGAGCTGGCCGGGGAAGAGTTAGCAGTAGCCAGTCCACTTCAAATAGCATGTCTGGGATACCGGCAGGCCTGTGCCGGCAATTGGGCTGATCCGAGAATAGCAGAGCCGTTTTATCTGAAAGATTTTATCCCCGGGAAAAAACAAGTATCCGTCTCTGTTTGAGCCAATGTGAGATTGTCCGTGTCAGAGCGTGGCCGGTTGCTTTTTCATGAACAACAAAGAAAAACAAGAAAAATCTAATTTATAAATTCAGTTGAAGGGTTTTATGCAAACAGCAAGCGCAGAACTTATTGACAGCAGGGTTGTTACGATGCATTTCCGCGAAATGGATCTTGAGGATCTTGCGCACGTAGTGCAATTGGAAGAAGACAGTTTCCCTGACCCCTGGAGCAAAAATAATTTTTCCTACGAAGTAGTAAACAACGAACTTTCGGAAGCCTGTGTCGTTGAGCACAACGGCAAGATTATAGGGTATGCCGTATACTGGTGTTTTGACATTGAGGCCCACCTGGCAAATTTCGCTATTGACAGTCGCTATCGTCGGCAAAATGTCGGTAGTCTTCTGTTGGAACATGTTATTGCCAATATAAGAAAAAAGGGCGTCTCCAATATTTACCTTGAGGTCAGAGCAGCAAATGTCGCGGCACTTAATTTGTACGCAAAGCGTGGTTTTGTTGAAGATGGCGTGAGAAAAGGGTACTATCTGAAAGATAAGGACGATGCCATTTTAATGAGTTTGTCCTTAAAGGAGGGAAACGATGGACTGGTTTAAACGCGCAAAAGAGGGACTTCAACCACAGAAGAAAAAGGAAATGCCTGAGTTGTGGCTCAAATGTAATGCTTGTGGTGAAATAATTTACAAGAAAGAACTGGAAAAGAATTTTTTTGTTTGCACAAAATGTAATTTTCATTTTAGAATGAAAAGTTCTGAGTACATTGCCAACCTGCTGGATGACAATCAATTTGATGAGTTTAATTCGAATCTGACTTCGGTTGATTTTTTGAAGTTTAAAGCATCGAAACGTTATTCCGACCAGATTAAAACAGCGATAAAAAAAACCGGGCAAAATGATGCTATTCGTACCGGGTTCGGCAAAATTCATGGCCATGAAATTGTCGTTTGTATTATGGATTTTTCTTTCATTGGCGGCAGCATGGGTTCGGTGGTTGGCGAGAAAATTGCCCGCGCGGTTGATGAGGCCATAAAGCGCCATCTTCCGCTCATGATCATCTCGGCCTCCGGTGGCGCCCGGATGATGGAAGGCGCTATTTCGCTCATGCAATTGGCAAAAACATCGTCCCGTCTCGCGAAACTTTCTGAAGCGGGTCTTCCCTATATTTCGCTCATTACTGACCCGACTACAGGCGGGGTAACAGCCAGTTACGCCATGCTTGGCGATATCAACATCGCGGAACCTGGTGCATTAATTGGTTTTGCCGGTCCAAGAGTTATCAAACAAACGATTGGCCAGGATTTGCCGGACGGTTTTCAACGTTCAGATTTTCAGCTTCATCACGGTTTTCTGGATGCGGTGGTGAGCCGGCATGACATGAAAAATAAACTTAAGGAAGTGCTCGATTTTACAATGGACGTTCAAATTGCTGCGGAAGATTTAAATGGTGAACTAATGCCTGAGACGATGCCGGAACTGGCGGAATTGCCCCTGCCGGATTCTGATAATTTGGCAGATGAAGCTGTAAATAACTAATGTCAAACAAAAAACCAAAAATACTGCTTAGCAACGATGATGGCATTTCGGCCCCCGGGTTGGCTGCGTTGTATGAAGAAATAAGTAAAATTGGCGATGTGATTGTCATTGCTCCAACCAGTGAGCAAAGCGCCGTTGGCCATGCCATTACAATTTCAGACCCGCTTCGTGTATCTGATTTCAACAAAGATGGTAAATTCTTCGGCCATGCCGTAAACGGAACGCCTGCCGATTGTGTGAAAATTGCTTATTGGGCTTTGCTTGAAGAAAAGCCTGATTTGGTGATTTCCGGAATAAATCAGGGCTCAAATGCCGGCATTAATGCCATTTATTCGGGAACCGTATCGGCAGCAACCGAGGGCACAATACTGGACATTCCGTCTTTTGCCATTTCCCTGGCATCCTGGACTGATCCTTATTTTGGTTTTGCTGCCAAATTTGCAGGCAAGATGGTAAACCGCATATTGGAGCACGGTCTGCCTCAGGGCACCTTGCTCAATGTCAATGTGCCGGCGGTTCGGGACCACGAAATCGCCGGTGTGAAAATCACCAGGCAAAGTCAGGCCAGATATCTTGAGCATTTCGATAAGCGGGTCGATCCTGCAAATCGTGTTTATTACTGGCTGTCGGGCCAAAAAATGGAAACTGTTGAAGACCTTGATGTGGATGATTATGCCGTCCAGAAAAACTATGTTTCCATAACTCCTTTGCATTACGACCTCACGAACTACTCATTTCTTGAGACGCTGAATTCCTGGGAAATTCCGTCAAAATGACATCAAATCAGAACCAAAGTGAACGGATTCTCATTCTCGATTTCGGTTCACAGTACACCCAACTTATCACCCGTAAGGTTAGAGAATTGGGTGTGTATTCCGAAATTAAGCCATACAACACATCTATAGACGACATACACGAGCTCAATCCAAATGGCATTATTCTCTCTGGTGGACCGGATTCTGTTTATGCGGAAAATGCACCCTTGCCCGCAAAGGAGATATTTGATCTGTCAGTTCCGGTTCTGGGCATTTGCTACGGGCTGCAATTGACAGCTTATTTTCATGGCGCGAAAGTAGGTGAATCGAAAAAGCGGGAATATGGCCTGGCTGAATTGCAGGTAGACCGCGCGACAGATTTACTCCGGAGTGTTCCTGCGTCACAAGTCTGGATGAGCCACGGCGATGCGCTCACCGAACTTCCTGCTGGATTCCAGAGTATTGCTCACACAGATAACTCACAATTTGCTGCCCTGGCGAATCTGGAAAAACAGATTTACTGCGTTCAATTTCACCCGGAAGTCTCGCACACAGTCGAAGGTCAAAAAATTCTGAGCAATTTTATTTACGGGATTTGCCGGTGTCAGGGTGGCTGGACGCCCAGTGCTTTTGTAGAAGAAACAGTCACCGGTATTCGTAGCGCAATTGGGCGGGACAACGTGATTTGCGGACTGAGTGGTGGCGTCGATTCTGCTGTGGCCGCTGCTTTGGTTTACGAAGCTGTAGGAGACCAGTTAACCTGCATTTTTGTGGATAATGGTCTAATGCGTAAAGATGAGGCTGAGGAAGTCGAAGACACTTTTAAAGCATATTTTAAGGCCAACTTTATTTCGATAGACGCCTCCAACCTTTTCTTGGCGAAACTCGCTGGTGTCACCGAGCCCGAGCGCAAGCGCAAGATTATTGGCGAGACTTTTATTGAAGTGTTTGAGGAAGAATCAAATAAAATCGCCAACGTGAAATATCTTGTTCAGGGCACGCTTTATCCGGACGTGATTGAAAGTGTTTCGACACAAGGCCCATCTGTGACGATTAAAACGCATCATAATGTCGGCGGGCTGCCGGATGTTATGCGTCTCGATTTAGTCGAGCCCTTGCGGGAACTTTTTAAGGATGAAGTTCGGCGAGTCGGCAAGGAACTCGGCCTCTCTGCAAAGATACTGGGCAGACATCCTTTCCCTGGTCCGGGCCTCGCGGTTCGAATTCTCGGAGAAATCACCGAAGAGCGCCTGGCAATTTTGCGTGAGGTTGATGCTATCTTTATTGATGAACTTCGTAACCATGATTTGTATGATGAAATCTGGCAGGCGTTTGCTGTTTTGCTGCCGGTGAAAACAGTTGGCGTGATGGGCGATTTGCGTACGTATGAAAACGTTGCCGGGTTGCGTGCCGTAACAAGCGAGGATGGCATGACCGCAGACTGGGCCCGTATTCCACACGATGTGCTGGCAACGATTTCCAGTCGAATTATTAATGAGGTGCGCGGGGTCAATCGGGTTGTTTATGATGTGAGTTCGAAGCCGCCAAGCACCATCGAATGGGAATAAGAGCATACTGGTTGCTGTAGCAATTTTACTTGCATTTACGGCAGATAATTTTTACTTTTTTTCGAATTGATCTTCAGTTTATTGATTTTATGACTTCTATAATGTAATCCCACCATCTAAGGAGAGATGTTATGTGTGGAATTGTTGGTTATATTGGCGACAAGGACGCGACCCCGATTTTGCTTGAGGGTTTACGGCGCCTGGAGTATCGTGGCTATGAATCGGCAGGCGTGGCAATTTTGACCAATGGCGATATCTCCATTGCAAAGGAACCAGGCAAGTTAGGGGAACTAGAGCAGGCGCTCACCCGGAAGCCGATTTCCGGAACACTCGGCGTGGGGCATACTCGGTGGGCAACTCACGGTCTTCCAAACAAAATGAACGCGCACCCGCACACTGATTTTACAGGCCGTCTGGCTATGATTCATAACGGAGTCATTGAAAATTACCAGGCAATAAAAACCAAGTTGCAGGCCAGCGGCTATGAGTTTACAACTGAGACAGACACTGAGGCGCTGGTTAACCTCATTTCGGAATTTTATCAAAATGGGCATACTCTGGAAGAGGCGGTTCGCTCTGCGCTGAGCCAGGTTGAGGGAACGTTTGGCATTGTCCTGATTTCAAAGGATGATCCGGATTTGCTTATCGCCGCCCGTCGTGGCAGTCCTTTGGTTGTTGGCATGGGGGAAGGTGAGTTTGTGGTTGCTTCTGATGTTGCCGCCATCATAAGCCATACCAAGGATGTCACATATCTTGATGACAATGAAGTGGCAGTGATGTCGCGCAATGAACTTGTGATTAAGACAATCGACAATCTTGAGGTCAACAAGCGGGTCGAGAAAATATCCTTCGATTTAGACAAGATCGAAAAAAGTGGTTATGACCACTTTATGTTGAAGGAAATTATGGAACAGCCGCAAACCATCGAAGATGCCATGCGCGGCCGTCTGCTTCTGGAAGAAGGTACAGCCCATCTTGGCGGCATTGAACATGAGATTGATTCTCTGCTCTATGCGCCGAAAATGTTATTCTCCGCATGCGGCACAAGTTGGCATGCCGCTCTGATTGCAGAATACATGCTCGAAGAGTGGGTGCGCACGCCTGTGGAAGTCGAATATGCATCAGAATTTCGTTACCGCGATCCGGTGATTGAGCGTGGCTCGGTGGCATTTGTCATCAGTCAATCCGGTGAAACTGCGGACACGCTGGCTGCTTTGAAGGAATCCAAGCGCAAGGGCGCAAAAGTGCTGGCGCTTTGCAATGTTGTCGGTTCAACCATTGCCCGGGAAAGCGATGCCGGCGTTTATCTGCATGCCGGTCCTGAAATTGGTGTGGCATCTACAAAAGCGTTCACATCGCAAGTTACGGTTTGCTCCCTGATAACACTGTTGTTGGCTAGAATGCGCAATATCGGCGTTTCTAAGGGGGTGGAAATTGTCAATGAAATGAAGACGCTTCCCGGCAAAGTGCAAAGTATTCTCGATCATCACTCAGTTATTAAAGAAATCGCCAACGAATTTCACAAAAGTCAGAATTTTCTCTATTTAGGCCGTGGCTACAATTTCCCTGTGGCCCTGGAGGGCGCACTTAAATTAAAAGAAATTTCCTATATTCATGCAGAGGGGTATCCTGCCGCTGAAATGAAACACGGCCCAATCGCGCTGATCGATGAAAACATGCCGGTTGTGGTGATTGCAACAAAGGACTCAATTTATGAGAAAGTTATCACAAATATCGAAGAGGTTAGAGCCAGGCGTGGGCGTATCATTGCCATTGCCACTGAAGGGGACGAGGAGATGAAAAACCATGCTGATCACATCATCTACGTGCCCGCGACTCTGGAATTCTTGACACCGATATTGACCATCATTCCGTTACAATTACTCGCTTACTACATTGCCATTCTTCGCGGTTGCGATGTTGATCAGCCACGCAACCTGGCTAAAAGCGTTACTGTAGAATAGGAGATAACGTGAAACTTAAAAATCGGTTTTCCTTTGTTGGCATTGCTCTTCTTTTCTGGTTTGGCCTGCCTGGTTCTCTGCTTTCCCAGCAGTCTCAAAAGGTTGAAATTGTAGCAGATGCAGAGGGCAATTTCAAGAAAGCTCTTCGAATTTATGTTGATCAGGATTATGGACTGGCAGGCAGGAAATTTATTTCTCTGGTTGCGGCCGAGCCACTACATCACAGAATGACCGCTAGTTTACTCATGGCAGGCAAGAGTCTCTACAAGCTGCGCCGGTATGTAGATTCCATTCTCTATTTCGACCGATTGGTGACTTCTTACCCACAGAGTAAATATGTGGATGATGCTTTTTATGCAAGAGCCACGGCAAGGTATCGATTAGGCCAGCATATTGAGGCGGTAAAAGATTTGCTCTGGGTGACCGGATATAGTCGGGAGCAAGAGTTGTTGCGTAGAAGTACCCGGCTTGCAAAGTATTTAATGGCGACACAACTGTCAAGTAAAGAAGTGGAGGGACTGTTACAGTATGCCAGTGGCGAGCAGGCTTCCGCGTTGGTGAGTATGGCGCTGGCCGGTCATGAGTTGCAAAAAGGGGCAATTGACTACGCTTTGGCGGTGCTGGAAAATCATAAAAAACGTTATGCACATGGCAAATATGCCCGGCAAATTGATGAACTCATCGGCGAGGTGCGGAACGGCGGAAATCGTGTAACCGGAGTTGGTGTGGTTTTGCCGATTAGCGGCTATTTTAGCGAGGAAGGACTGGGTGTTCTGCGCGGGATTAAATTTGCTCACAACCAGAAAAGCAAGAATGGTCAAAAGATTGTGAAGCTGGCCATAAGAGATTCCGAAAGCAGCATGATTAAGGCAATTCAGAGCACCAAAGAGCTGGTCGGACGTGAACGCGTGCAAGCAATTATCGGCGATCTGGAAAGTGGTATAACTGCTGGAATCGGCGCCCTGGCGGCTGAGCGCGATGTTGTTCTTGTTGGACCCACGGCCACTGAAAACGGTGTAGCATCGGTCGGGGAGACCGTTTTCCTGCTCAATAGCGATTTGGAGCGTAAAGGCCGCGCTTTGGCCGAATATGCCGTGAACTCGCTGGGTATGCAGACGTTTGCCACACTCGCTCCGGCTGATCATTATGGCCAGCAGATGGTCGCCAGTTTCACCGCCACCATCGATGAATTGGGTGGTAGAATTATTGCTCAAAGCTGGTATGACACGGAGTCCGAGGATTTTGGGCGGCAGTTCAAAAACATTCGCGCGGCAGCTTTTAAATTTGATTCTACTGATGTTGAGTTAATGATGCAGGAGGCGGAAGATCGCGGCGAAACCCTCAAAGAAAGGGATATTCCCGTTCTGTCAATTGATGGTTTTTTTATTCCCGTTTATTCCGAAGACATCATGTATGTTGCCCCGCAATTGGCGCAACACAATATCCGTACTCAAATTTTGGGCGGCGAATATCTGGACGATCTGGAGATACTCAAAGGCAAGCAGATTCAGCCTTATATCAACGGCGCCATTTTTGTTAGCGATTATTTTCCGGATGAAGATAGTCGCAGCTTCCGAACATTTCGTTCTGAATTCCGTTTAGAAATGAAGAGATCTCCTGAACGCTGGGAAGTCTTTGGTTATGACGCTTACAATCTCATTGTCAATGCCATTGAAAGCGGCGCCACCAGCGGTCCCAATATCGCACGGCATATCGGGCAATTGTCCAACCACCAGGGGCAGAAAGGCGGGATCTCTTTTTTGGGTAACAGTCGGGTTAACGAAGACGTAAATTTTTTGCAGTTTATAAATGGTAGAATTGTAAAGCATCAGAATTGAGGTGTAAAATGGGAAATCAAACTTTTCTGGAAAAGACATTTCTTGCTGGTATAGGCTTATGCTCAATGACAAAAGACAAAGCGCAGGCCCTGGTAGGTGATCTTGTTAAAAAAGGAGAGCTTGCACAGGAAGAAGGCCCTAACTTCGTCAAAACCGTGATGCAAAAAGCCGAAGAAGAAGTGGACGCACTGAAGAAGATGGTAGATACGCGCGTGCAACAAACACTCGCCGCGATTCGGCCGAACTATGATGACGAATTCAAGAAACTCAATAAAAGAATTGATAAGCTCTCAAAGGATGTTGAAAAAATCAACAAAAAGTAACCTGTTTTTATTTATTTTTTATTAAGGAGGAAAAGATGAAAAAGTTATTAACGGTGTTGTCTGTGATTCTTTTGCTTGCCGGTGTAACCGGAACGAGTTACGCCCAGGGAATTGGTTTTCATGGTATTGGCGGCCGTGTTGGCTTTGCCAAGCCTGAGAACATAGATGGCACATTCAGCATTGGTGCGCATGCTAATTTGGGTGAGGTTATTGAAAATCTCGTGATTTTCCCATCTGTCGATTATTGGGGAAAAAGCGAGCTGGGACTCGACTTTTCCCAATTTGCCATCAACGCTGATGGCCGCTATTACTTCCCCTCATCCGGAAGTATGTCCTTTTTCGGTGGCGCAGGCCTGGGCTTTATTTTTACCCATGCTGAGGTGTCTTTCCTTGGGCAGTCCGCAGGTGACACCAACATGGATATCGGTTTAAATCTGTTTGGTGGTCTTGATGTGCCCGTTGGCGAGAAGCTCTCTTTTACTGCAGAGACAAGATTTGTTGTCAGCGATATAAGCACCTTCAAGGTTCTCGCAGGCGTTACCTATCGCATGGGCGAGTAATTCAGGTCTTAAATCAAGCAAGGTTTCAAAGAGGCTTTGACATTCGTCAGAGCCTCTTTTTTTTGTGATATGGGCAGCAGCAGGGCGTCTGTTTTCCCTTGCAAAAAAAATGCAAATGGGTTATATTAAGCTCGACTTTGGACGCACATCGGGATTATTTTCTATGGAAGGAGTCATGATTGTCACTTATTGAAGCCGTTTTGTTGGGGCTTGTTCAGGGATTAACGGAATTTTTACCGGTTAGCAGCTCCGGTCACCTGGTTCTTGGCAAGGCGATTCTTGGTGTTGAAGAAAAAGGGATAGCATTTGAAATATTTGTCCATTTCGGCACATTGCTGGCTGTACTTACGGTTTACCGAAACGATTTGCTGCAAATGGCCAAAGAGTGTCTAAGTTTTATTTTTGGCCGTTGGCAAAGCACCCCTGCGGTAGAAAGCGCTCAGAAAACGCCGAATGGCGTCCGTTTATTTGCATTCATTTTGCTGGGAACCATTCCCGCGGCCCTATTGGGCTTTTTGTTTAAAGATACATTTGAAAGCGTCTTTTCCGATACAGTCTTTGTGAGCGGCGCCTTGATATTTACCGGTATATTACTGACTTCAACCAATTGGGCCAGTGGCAAACAGTTGCCATTGACCGGGGTGAAAGCGTTTCTCATTGGCTTGGCTCAGGTCATTGCTTTATTCCCCGGTGTTTCGCGTTCGGGCACGACAATCACCGTAGCGCTTTTGTTTGGAATCAAGCCGGAGGATGCAGCAAAGTATTCGTTCCTATTGGCCATCCCGTTGATTTTGGCTGTCACTTTGCTGCAGTCAGTGGAACTGTTTTCTGAACCACCGACAGGCGCGCAACTGGCACAATATTCTGTTGGCTGCGTGGTTGCGTATTTTTCCGGACTGTGGGCCATAAAATGGTTGATTGCAGTTGTGCAGAACGGCCGGTTTGCCCGATTTGCCTGGTACTGTTTTGCCCTGGGATTTTTGGGACTGGCTATGCATTTTGTCGGGTAGTTATTGTCTGAGTGCAATCCTGTTCGGGCGTGTGCTTAGAAGTTTTTTGATAAGCAGAGGAGGGAAATGAAGCAGACCGAATTTTTTTCGTCGCGCTGGGCGCTGATTTTGGCAGCGCTTGGTATGGCCGTTGGTACCGGCAATATTTGGCGATTCCCCAGGATTGCAGCGCAAAATGGCGGCGGCTCTTTTCTCATTCCGTGGGTTGTTTTTCTGTTCCTCTGGTCAATCCCCCTTCTCATGATTGAATTTGCAATTGGTAAGGAAACCCGCAGTGGTACTGTTGGCGCTTTCGGTAAATTGCTTGGCCGCAAATACACCTGGATGGGGGCTTTTGTTGGTTTTTGTACCATGGCGATTATGTTTTACTACTCCGTCGTGATGGGCTGGTGCGTTAAATATACCTGGGCGACTGTGACAGGGGGCGCTGAGCTCGCCAATTCGCAATTGTTTTGGGATGGGTTTACAACCGGTTATCAGCCGGTTCTGTTTCATTTTTTTTCCATGGCCGTTGGTTCTTTTGTTATTTATAAAGGTGTGGTTCACGGCATTGAACGCGCCAATAAAGTCCTTGTGCCACTGTTGTTCGGGTTGCTTCTGCTTGCGGCCGTACGGGCACTGACTTTGCCCGGCGCCATCGCTGGATTGAATTTTTTGTTTGAGCCCAAATGGGCGCTCCTGCTGAACCACAAAACCTGGCTCGAAGCTTTGTCACAGTCGGCATGGTCAACGGGCGCTGGATGGGGTTTGATTTTGACTTATGCCGTGTACATGCAGAAAAAAGAAGATATTGTTCTCAATTCATTTGTTGCCGGTCTTGGTAACAACAGTGCTTCATTGCTGGCCGGTATCGTCCTTTTCGCGGCTGTTTTTTCCTTGGCGCCTGAGTTGGGCCTGCAACCTGAGGCAGTTTTGGCTGATTCCGGCCCCGCTTCAACCGGTATGACTTTTATTTGGATTCCCAGGCTGTTTGCACAAATGCCTCTGGGCGGATTTTTTATGGCTGTTTTTTTTCTCGCACTTTCCACGGCGGCACTTTCATCGATGATAGCCATGATTGAACTGGCAACAAGGATATTTATGGATGCCGGTTTGGAACGACACACCGCTATCAAATTTGTCGCTACATTTGGCTTTTTGCTAGGCTTACCCGCGGCCATGAGCCTCGATATTCTTGGTAATCAGGATTGGGTCTGGGGACTTGGCCTCATTCTCAGCGGCATGTTTTTTACATTTGCAGCCATCAAATACGGCGTCGATAAAATGCGGACTCAATTGATTAATACCGACGGCAATGATCTGGAAGCGGGTAAATGGTTCAATGTAATCGTGACATTTTTAATTCCGGTCGAGTTTGTGTGTCTGCTTGGTTGGTGGTTTTGGCAGGCGGTGACTTCGTACGATCCAGAGGGTTGGTGGAATCCATTTCGCACCTTCAGCCTTGGTACTTGCTTGTTCCAGTGGGGTGTGGTGATTGTTCTTTTCCTTATCTTCAATAACAAGCTGTTTGCCAGAAGTGTCTCAAGTGAGTCATGAATTGTCAATAAAATTTTCCGTGGCACTCAACAAGGCAATACTATCTTGATTTATTCCTTAAATGGAGCCCGAATATGACTCTGTCTGCAATCATAACGATGATATTGATTTTATGCACTGTTTGGGGCGGGTTCGCCTTTGCTTTGAGAACCGTGACAAAAAAGGAATCTAAAAAGCACTCGCGATGACCTATCTTGAATTCATAAAAAAACTTGAGAAGGGCGACTTACATCCCGCTTATGTTTTTGCCGGGACAGAGCAGTATCTCGTTGATGATTGTCTGAAGCGGTTGTCTGAAAAGGTCGTAGAGCCTTCCACTCGCGAGTTTAATTACGATGTTTTTTATGCAAGTCAAATTGATGCCGGCAGGATAATTGATGCTGCCTGTGCCTATCCGATGTTGGCTGACGCCCGGATGGTGGTAGTGAAAGAATTGCACAAATTGTCCCCTTCCGGGTTGACTGCTATTGGGCAATACCTTGAAAAACCCTCCGCAACAACCAGGCTTGTTCTCATTACAGAGAAATTTAGTGCAAAAAACAAAGCCTATAAGCAAATCAAAGATAAATCCTGTTTCGTTGAATTAAAGCCTTTATACGACAATCAGATCCCGGACTGGATCAAAAATCTTTTGAAACGGCAAGGGTATGAAATAAGTTACAATGCCTGTTTGCTTATTCAGGCCCACGTTGGCAATAGCCTGCTCAACATCGCAAACGAAATAGAGAAGATTAAGCTGAACGTCGAGTCAAAAAAAATTGATGAGAGTGATGTTCAGCGTGTGGTCGGCTTGTCAAAGAAATTCAGTGTTTTTGACCTGAACGATGCTCTGGGAAACAGGCAAGTTGAAAAGTCTCTGAGCATTTTAAATAAAATGCTGGATAGCGGCGAATCTCCAACAGCTATTCTCGCAATGGTAACCCGGCACTTCATGAATTTGTTGAAGGTTAAAGGCGCTGTGGCACAAAACAAAAGTCCCAACGAGATAACAGCGTTGACTGGCATCCCACCTTTTTTTATTAAGAAAACCAAGGCTATGGCTTCCCAATATCCTGCTGAACAATTTAGCACTGTTTTTTCTTGTCTGCTTGAGGCTGACTTGAATCTAAAAACCAGCCAACAACCACCTAAAATTGCCTTGCAAACAACATTGTTGAAAATATTAAATTGATGTTTAAAATGAGTTCTAAAATACCAGGAACTTTTCTCTTTTCTCATGGTTGAAAAGTTCGAAAAAGCGGCCTCTATGTTCGAGAAAGAATCACGAAGCGATAAACGACCAACAGACGAAGACCTTATAGAACGATTTCAAGGCGGCGATGTTTATGCCTTTGATCTTATCGTAAAGCGATATAAGGAACAATTGTTAAATTTCGTTTATCGTTTTGTCGGCAATCAGGAAGAAGCTGAAGATATCGTGCAAGAGACATTTCTGCGCGTTTATCGAAAACGACACGCTTATAAGCGAATTGCAAAATTTTCTACTTGGATTTACACGATTGCAGGTAACTTGTCTCGTACGGAGTTGCGCAGACGAAAAAGACGTAAACTGTTCTCCGTTACAGACATGGGCTTTGAGGATCGGGATTACGAAATATCCGATGAGGAGTATAATCCCGAGTCTGAGGTAGATGGAGTTATGCAAGAGGAAATAATTCATAAGGAGATCAATAATCTTTCGCCCAAATTCAGGGAAGTGATTATTCTGCGCGATGTTCAGGAACTCTCGTATGAGGAGATCAGTAAGATCATCAAAGTTCCGATAGGCACAGTCAAATCCAGAGTCAACCGGGGCAGATTGAAGCTACAGAGCCAGCTAAAGTATCTTATGAAAAAAAAGTAGATTCCATAGATGATGCCGAGATTATTATTGGTAACCGTTTCAGAGTGAGGGAAAATGCCTATGAGGAATTGGAAAGAATTTCAATCTGAGGTTTTCGATTATGTGGATGGTCTTCTACCTGACGAACAAAGAAAACGGCTTGATAAACAAATGCAAGCAAGCCCGGCGGCCCTTGAATTTTTTAATGAGGTCCGGGCCCTTCGCAGGCAACTGAAGAGTCTTCGACAGATTAAAACTTCTCCTGATTTCGACACGGTGTTGCGAACACAAATCCAGATGGAAAAGAACCTGAGCCGGCGCTCTCTTTTTGGTTGGACAACCAATGTGCCGGTTGCTTTGACTGCCGGCGCTCTGGCTTTGGTTGCCGTACTTTTTGTTGCTGGCTCATTTCAGAGTGATCGGGAAATGCAAATTGCTACTGCTCGGCGTTTGGGTTCTTCGGCGACTACTTTTCGTTCGGTTGGGAATTCAACTGGGGTGAACTATCCAATGGATTTGGTGCAAAGCCACGGTGGTGGCATAAAAGTAGACTCGCGAAACAGAAATCAGCGTGCTTCAGCAAACGCCGATTCGGTCCAAACCTTACCGAAGGACAGACCGATAGTAACAGTTGAATTCTAGCCTGTTTTTATATTCGCGTTCCAAATACACCAAACAAGTCGTGACTCACAAAACAAAAATAATGCTCAGTTGGTTATTCGCCTTCCTTATCTTTTTAGAGGGTTTAAGTCACTGTGCTCTGGCCGGCGAAACTCTCTCAAGTCTGGATAAAGAACTTCAAAGTCTCATCGACTCAACCAAACAATCTGTTATGACGGTTACGGCGACGTTTTCTCAGGTCGTTATTGAAGAAGGGGCGGGCCTTTTCCCTTTCTTTCGGACACCTTCAGGGAAAAGACCTGTTACTTTCACAAATATTGGCACGGGTGTTGTTTTTGATCAACTCGGCCATGTCATAACCAGAAGCAGTATCGTCACTGGCGCGGAGTCGATTATGCTCACGATGGCAGATGGGCGTCAATTTCAAGCTGATTTTGTCGGACACGACTATGCGACCGGCATTGCTGTGTTGAAGACAGGGGCTCTGAATCTGCAGCCGATGGCCTTCTCTTCTGCTGATGAAATTCTTCCGGGATCGTTCAGTGTGATTATTGGTAATTCATTGGGGGTTTACCCATCCGTTGCGCTCGGCATGGTTAATGGATTGCGAAATGACGGTTTGTTGCAGGTGTCAGCCAGCCTCTTGCCAGGCAACAACGGCAGTCCTTTAATCAGTCTCAACGGTGAACTGATTGGCTTGTTGGCTGGACAGCTCAACAGCAACCCTGGCTTCTTTATTCCTTCGATGGTTTTCCAAAATAATGCGACAGTTGTTGCTTACCCCGTAGGCTGGATCAAACGTATTGGTGAAGATCTTATTGAGTTGGGCTATGTTCGTAAAGGGTGGTTAGGAATTGTTGGCGCTCACGAAGGCCCGCATCCGGAAATTGGCGAGATTAGGCCGGATAGTCCTGCGCAAAAGGCAGGGCTTGTTGCCGGAGACATTATACTAAAGTTCTCCCATAAGGACGTAAATAGCATTTCTGAACTGGCAAGGGTGGTTGAGTTCACAGTTCCAGGAACTCGCATTCAGATTGAATATATGCGCGGTTCGCTGCATGCCGAAACGACCGTGGCTGTTGGCGAAAAGAGCAGAGAGGATTGGCCGGAAAACTCCTGGAATCGAGTCGAGGGTGTCCCGATTATGGATGCTGGTAATCAAGAGGAGTCAGGTGCAGCACCCGCTAGAATGCAACTTGAACGGCGGCTCAATCAATTGGAATTGGAGTTGCTCGAATTGCGCAAGTTGATTGCGCGGCATCCAAAGTAAGACCTGTTTTTCACCATTTTGATAATTTGACGCCGCTTCTTTTTCAGGAGCGGCTTTTTTGTTGACTTTTAAAAAAAATATACTAAATTAAATGCTCGTTACTTTTAAGTGAAGGAGCCACCATGGCCAAAGATCAAAGTTTTGCGGCAAAGGTTGCGATGGCGGGTGCGGGAGAGAGCGGTAATCAATGCCCGACTTGTGATGAAAAATATAGCATGGTTAAACTTGTCGTTTCTGAACAAGTCGAAAAAAGAGACGTTTGGAAGTTTAATCAACGTATGGTTGCTGTTTGTAAGTGTAACAAATCGGAAGCGTACGGCTAAACCGGAGTTCGGTTTGATACTGGCAAAGGTTATAGGTACTGTTTGGGCCACAAGGAAGGACGAACGCCTGGTGGGTATGAAATTACAAATAGTGCGTCCGGTTGAGTTAGACTATACGGAAAAGGTAGATTTTTTGGTCGCGGTTGATTCGGTTGGAGCGGGTGTTGGTGAGGTTGTGCTTGTGTGTCAGGGCAGTTCCGCGCGACAAACTGAATTGACTGAGAACAAAGCCGTTGATGCAACAATTATGGCTATCGTTGATAAATTGGACGCGTCCGGTTGAATTTGGCAAGAGTGATTGGCACAGTTTGGGCGACCCAAAAGGACGTCAGTCTGGTTGGGGCAAAACTGCTGATTATTCAGCCTGTTGACCACGACGAGCAGAAAACCGGCGGTCCCATAATTGCTGTTGATACCGAGGGTGCGGGAACAGGCGAATTAGTGTATTATGTGACAGCCCGAGAAGCCACCATGCCTTGTCCTGCAGACCTAACGCCCATTGATGCAGCGATTGTGGGCATTGTTGACCGAATCGACATTTATGACCGAAGTCACAGTAGTGCAAAATACAGTGCTTAGAAAGCTCGTTCTTGCTACTCGCAATAATGATAAAATAGTTGAAATAGGTAAGCTACTTCAAGGTTTAGATGTTCAACTTCTCTCGCTCGACGCCTTTCCTGAGGCGCCGGATGTTTTAGAGGACGGCGATACGCTTGAAGCGAATGCCATCAAGAAGGCAAGGGAAATCGCTGAGTATACAGGGTTGGCTGCTGTTGCCGATGATACCGGCTTGGAAGTTGATTGTCTGCATGGTGCCCCGGGCGTTTATTCGGGTCGTTATGCTGGAGAGAACGTCAGTTATTCTGATAACGTAAATAAATTGCTCGACGAATTACATGGTGTACCCTGGGAAGAGCGAAAAGCTCGATTTCGGTGTGTGGTTGCTCTGCATGATAATGGCATGAGCAAGACGGTTGAAGGAGGTTGCGAAGGGATAATTTGCGAAAAGCCTCAGGGTAGTAAGGGCTTTGGGTATGACCCTGTTTTTTTTGTGCAGGAATATGGAAAAACGTTTGCTGAAATGGAACTAGCTGATAAAAATACAGTAAGTCATCGAGGTATCGCCTTCAAGCGATTTCGGCAATTAGTAGAAGAACAATGGTTTAAGTAAATTCGGGGCGTGGCGCAGTCCGGTAGCGCATCTGTTTTGGGAACAGAGGGTCGTAGGTTCAAATCCTATCGCCCCGACAAAGTGCCTGTCATCATTTGATGGCAGGCATTTTTTGTTTCATTTTCCATGCCCACACTGTTGAATTTTGATTTCAGGTTTTATATATTTGGGACATGTCGATCAAGACATGCAAATTCCAACAAATTGAGCATACAGCCGATGTTGGGTTGAAAATCTTCGGCGCTTCGCAGAAAGAACTTTTTCAGAATGCGGCAGAAGGTCTTTTTAGCATCATCACCAACCTCAGCAAGGTTCGAAATTCCGTAACTCGCGAATTAAGCCTCACATCAACTGATACTGAGGCGCTTCTTGTTGACTGGCTTTCCGAACTTAACTTTCTTTTTCTGACAGATAGAATTGTTTTCAACGAGTTTAAAGTTCATGAATTAAACGACACCAGCATGTCTGCAAGCATTTGTGGGGAACCCCTAAATTTCAGCCGTCATGAAATATACACGGAGGTTAAAGCAGTCACCTACCATGCACTTTACATCAAGCGTATCCAAACCACTTTTGAAGCCCAGGTTATTTTTGACCTGTAGGGTGTGAGTTGTGAAATTACGAAAAGTGACAGACTTTCTTTGGGAAATACCTAAAGAGGGGCAAATGCGCGTGCCTGCGCGTATTTATGCTACGCAAGACATGATGGAAGCCATCCGGAATGACAATGCGCCACAGCAGGCTATGAATGTCGCGCATTTGCCAGGCATTGTCAAATACTCATTGGCCATGCCTGATATTCATTGGGGGTATGGTTTCCCAATTGGTGGTGTTGCCGCTTTCGATTTGGATGAGGGTGTCATTTCGCCCGGTGGTGTCGGTTACGATATCAACTGCGGCGTGCGACTGATGGCTTCAAAGCTCAAACGTCCCGAGGTTATTCCGAGAATCGAGAAACTTGTCCAGGCCTTATTTCAGAGTGTTCCAACCGGCGTTGGCTCAAGAGGGGATCTGCGCTTGAACGACCAGGTTGAAAAACAAGTGCTTGGAAATGGTGCTGCCTGGGCTGTTGAGCATGGTTACGGCACAGAATCGGACCTTGAATATATCGAAGAAAACGGTTGTGTGCAAGCTGCGGATTCAAATCTTGTCAGTCAAAAGGCACTTGAGCGCGGACGTTCGCAATTGGGCACTCTGGGTTCAGGCAACCACTTTCTTGAAGTCGGTTACGTGGCGGAAATTTACGATAAAAAGGCGGCGCAAGTCCTCGGTCTGGAAATGGATCAAGTCACCGTAATCATTCACTGCGGTTCGCGCGGTTTTGGCCACCAGGTTTGTGATGATTATTTACGGGTAATGAATTGTGCCGTTGAAAAATATAATATTGGGTTGCCGGACAGGCAGTTGTGTTGTGCCCCTTTGAACTCTCCGGAAGGGCGACACTACTTAAGTGCCATGCGGTGTGCCGTGAACTTTGCCTTTGCGAATAGGCAGGTTATTGCAAGCTGGACACGCGATGCATTTGAAAAAGCTCTCGGTCGCGAAGCTTCTGAAATCGGTTTGCGAACTGTTTATGAAGTCGCCCATAACATTGCCAAAATTGAAGAACATATTGTTGACAGCCACAAAATGAAAGTATGTGTACATCGCAAAGGGGCGACACGTGCATTCGCAGCGGGCTCACAGGAAATACCGGCAGCCTACAGAGAGGTTGGTCAGCCGGTATTAATACCAGGCGATATGGGCCGCTATTCTTACGTCCTGGTTGGCAGCGAGGGCGCCATGTTAAACACGTTTGGTTCCACATGCCACGGTGCGGGCAGGGCAATGAGTCGTGTTAAAGCCAGAAAGTCGGCACGGGGCCGTTCTATTGCCTCTGAGCTGAGAGCGCAGGGCATTGTCGTTCAGGCCTCCAGCCGGCGCACAATTGATGAAGAGTTGCCTGAAGCTTATAAAGATGTCACCAGTGTGGTTGATACCTGTCAGCTCGCCGGCATTTCAAAAAAAGTGGCTCAATTGCGCCCCTTGGGGTGTATTAAGGGGTGAGAGGTGAGAAGTCATTTTTTGAACATTAAAAGGTCAATTACAAAACCAAAACTATGCATTTATCGGTTGGATGAATTGCTGCCAGGGCTGTTTTTATAAAGATAACAATTCAAGTCCATTTTCGGGAAGAAGTGCATTATTGATTGAAGCGAGCTGGAGATAGTGACTGAAGAAGAGGCACAAAAAAGAATAGAGGCGCTGCGGGAGTCTCTGCATCACCACAACCATCGTTATCATGTCCTTGATGACCCAGAGATATCAGACACGGAATATGATAGATTACTCCGCCAGTTACAGAAGCTTGAAAATCAGTTTCCCGAGCTTCTAACTCCCGACTCTCCAACACAGCGGATCGGCGCGAAGCCGCTCGGGGCTTTTGAGTCAGTGGCACATGCGGTGCCCATGCTCAGTTTGGATAATGCCTTTAACTTTGATGAACTACGAGATTTTGATGCGCGCGTCAAACGGTTACTTGGAATCGAGACTGAAATAGACTATGTTGTTGAGCCTAAAATAGATGGAGTTGCTGTTGAATTGGTTTATGAAAACGGACTTTTTATTCAAGGCTCAACCCGAGGGGATGGTTTTGTCGGTGAAAACACAACGTTGAATCTTCGGACAATTCGTTCTATGCCAATACGTCTCCGTTCATCTGAGTTGGCCGTGCCGACTCGTCTTGATGTGCGTGGGGAGGTTTATTTTACCAAGGCCGGATTTATTCAACTCAATAAGGAACGTGAAAAATTCGGGGAGCCGACCTACGCCAATCCGCGAAACACGGCAGCCGGGTCTTTGCGACAGTTGGACTCAAATATCACTGCCAGGCGGCCGTTATTACTTTTTGTTCATAGTTTTGGGCAATCAGAGGGCTTTGAATTTAGTTCACATTTGCAGGCTTTGCAGACATTCGCTAAATGGGGTTTCCCTGTAAATGAACATATTTCGGTATGTCAAGGCATTGAGAATGTCTTGACTGCGTGTAAAAAAATAATTAGCTTACGTGACCAATTGCCGTACGAAATTGACGGTGCCGTGGTCAAGGTGAACAGTTTAGCGCTTCAAGTCCGGGCCGGCACGCGTACACGCAGTCCAAGGTGGGCTATGGCACTTAAGTTTGAGGCTAAGCAGGCAATGACCCAAATTGTTGATATTAAAACTCAAGTAGGCCGAACCGGGGCATTAACGCCGGTTGCCACCATGATACCGATTAAGATTGAGGGCGTTGAGATCAGTCGGGCAACACTGCACAATCAGGATGAAATTGACCGCAAAGATGTACGGATTGGTGATTGGGTTGTTATTCAAAGAGCCGGTGATGTCATTCCGGAGGTGGTGAAGTCAATCGCGTCCAGGCGGGATGGTTCGGAAAAGAAATTTCAAATACCTGCCTCGTGTCCGGTGTGCGATTCGCGCGTGGTTCGGGAAGAAGGCGATGCCGTGCACAGATGCCAGAATGTATCCTGCCCGGCACAACTAAAAGAGGGCATTCGCCATTTCGCTGCAAAAGGCGCAATGGACATAGAGGGGTTGGGTGACAAGCTGGTTTCGCAACTGGTTGATACCGGTCTGGTCGCCAATGTTGCGGATTTCTATACGCTCACTCTGGAGCAACTCGCTGGGCTGGAGCGCATGGCAAAAAAGTCTGCTCAGAATATCCTGAATGCTTTGGAAGCAAGTAAAAGTGTTGGGCTTGGTCGTTTTGTTTTCGCATTGGGTATTCGTCATGTTGGTGAACATATTGCACGGGTCTTAGCTCAAGAATTTGGCTCGCTAGATGGAATCAGGCACGCCACAATGGAGCAACTGTTGGCTACGCATGAAATCGGTCTCGGTGTGGCTGAAAGTGTTTTTTTATTTTTTCGGGAAGATCATAACCTGAAAACAGTTGACCGTTTACTGCAAAGCGGCCTCAATATACAAGCGGGAACGCGACCCACAGACTCCAGGTTTGCCCGTAAAACATTTGTCTTTACCGGTGCATTGAAGTTGTTTACACGTGATGAGGCTGAGAGAAAAGTAATGGCATTGGGTGCGCGGGCAGTCTCTTCTGTGAGTCGAAAAACAGACTTTGTAGTTGTGGGTGAAAATGCTGGTTCGAAGGCGCGCAAGGCAGAGGAACTGGGCGTTACTATTTTATCTGAGGCAGAATTTCAAGAGTTACTTTGATAAATATTTTAGCTTTGTAATTGTTATCCACGTTTAATTGAGGAGTCGGATATGTCCAGCAATAATGATGGATCTGAGTTTTTTAAAGGATTGATTTTTGGCGGTATGATTGGCGCAGTGGCGGCGTTGCTTTATGCCCCGAAATCCGGAAAAGAAATGCGGGATGATTTGCGCAAGGCTTCGCTTGACCTGATGGATGATGCGGAGACGAAGTTGGAATCTGTGCAAAAGGAAGCTGAAAGCCTGATGCAAGAAACCAACAAACAGTTGCTTGCGCTCCGCAAAGAGGCAGAATCAGCCCTCGCTGAACTCAAGAGTGACGCCACAGGTAAAGTACAAGGCGGCAAGGCTGCCGTTGGTAAAGAAAAGGACCGAATTAAAGATGCGCTCGAGGCCGGCATTTCTGCCTACAAGCAAGAGAAACAATCCAAGGCAAAGAAAGCTTAACCTTTTACCCTTGAATGCCATTAATTGAATCGTTACAAATAATCATTAACGCCGCAGGAACTTATGGATATTGAGTTAAGTGTAGCCATTATTGCGGGACTGATATTCCTGAACACCATATTTGTTGTCGCCGCAATTGTGAGGCTTATGAAAGTGCTTGGGGAGGGGCAAAAATTTTTGGAAATGGCTCGTTTGCAGCTAGCTCCAATCACGCACGACGTAACACAGATTGTCGGAGATATACGCAACATTGTCAAGGCAGTTGACAAAGAAATGGACAAGGTCGGAGATAGCTTGACGGCGGTCAGGGATACCGCCCGGAGCTTGCGGGATTTTGAGTCCACCATACAAGAACGTATTGAACGGCCTTTGCTGGATCTAACAGCAATACTCTCTGCTCTCGTTAGAGGCGGTCGCGTATTCTGGCAACATTTTGCTAAACGGTAGATTTGATGAGTTGAATGTATGGAAGTTCGTCATTGAAAGTACATTCATGAAACAGAAAGTCTGTTTTCCGTGGCGTTAGTGATTTTATCACCGTCAAGCGGCTCTTTTTGAACAATTACCATGTTTGTAATTGTGGCGAAAATTCCACTTTAAGAGGACACGGATGCGTCCCTCAAAATCGGTTTACTTCAATTGGCCATCAGTTTTGCCGGTTGGATTATTGGTTATAGGTCTGCTTGGGATGATTCCCTTGCTTGCCTATTGGCCAATAAAAACAGTGTTCGATGATAATATTTATATTCTTATAGGCTATTTCACAGCATATCTGGCCGCGGTTATTGCTGCATTTGCTCTGCGCGAAGCTGTTCGATTACGACTGAACGAATTCCTGTTTTGGGGTGGTGGCCTGGCAGTCTTTGGCGGCCTGACTTGCTTTCGTAATATTGCACTCAGCTTTTCACACTGGTTACCTGGATATTCTGAGCAGCCAACTGCGTTATTTGGCTTTGATGCGGCTGCTGCTTTTCTTCTGTCATTTTATCTCCTTTTGGGTACGCTGCCATATCGGCGATTCAGTCCGGATCGCACCATGTTTTCAGTGGCTTCTTTTCTCCTTTTGGCCCTGGTTTCAGCGTATTTACTCGTAACTCCAATTACCATTTTTGGTTCACAAGACGGGCCGAGCAACATTACCCGAGTGCTTTACGGGGTTGCAGCACTCATGGCACTGGCTTCGTCCATTCTGTTGACCTATCGCATGCTTCGCCTGAAATATGAAGCCAGCATCTGGTTGATCAGCGCATTCTCCCTTGCGGGTTTTGTCGATATTTATGCGTTGCTGTCGAGAGGCGCGGGCGACGCCTATTTTTATGCGGCAAATATTTTTAGCATCCTATTCTTGAGTTCAAGTGCTTTTGGGCTGTTTGTTTACAAAAATCAGCGATTGGCCATTAATCAGCGTTTGAGCGAAGTCCTCCGCTCTGACGATGAAGATCTGATTTTGGGAAAAAGAGCATATTCTGAAGTGATCGAAAATATGCTTGATGGTTTTATCTTAACCGATTCAGGCAATATGGTCCGTTACTGCAATGAAAAATTTGCCAAAATGCTCGGTTATGAACCAAAGAATGTTCCAGGACTACATTTGTCCATTTTTCTCACCACTGAAGACTACGACAAGATGCCAATGGAACTTTCCACACCGGACGAGCAAAACGGGCGGACCATTGAGATCGAGCTGCGTGGAAAAGACAATCAATTTCTACCGGTACGCATGCATATTGTCTCTATCCCGGATGAGCGCGGCCGAATCTTTGGCACTCAGTACGTCGTGAGTGATCTGTCGGAGCAAAAGCGCGTGCAAGCAGAATGGCGTAAATTGGGCGACAAAAAGGTCCAGCGCCTGGCGGTTTTTCGTGAATGTATCGAGCACGGCACCGAAGGTGTTTTGATCACAGATGCAGCCGGCCAAATCACCTTCGTCAATCGGGCGCTGGAGGATATGTCCGGCTATGATTCAGAACAACTGGTTGGCCAGAAAACGGATATTCTTTGCCTGGATCCGCGGAGCGAGTTGATTCATGAGAGAATGTGGAATTCGGTGAAAGTTGGTAAGATGTGGCGTGGTGAGTTTACCACCCGCAGAAAGGACGGAAGCGGATTTGTTGGCGAACTGACGGTTGTTCCTATTGATGGTAAAAAAACTTCCGTTGATAATTATCTCTGGATAGAATCTGATATTACTCAACGAAAGACACTGGAGGAAAAATTACAATCTTATGCGGAAAAATTAACTAAGAAACAAGGCGAGCTAGAGTCCTCACGAGCTTATTACGGTTCCTTGATTTCCGGCATGTCCGATATCCTGCTTGTGGTGGATAATGATGGTCAGTGCACGTTCATCAATGATTTTGGCAAGAAGCGCCTTGCATATGAAGCAGCCGAACTTGGCCAAAATAACTTGCCGATATTTTTTGATGACCTGAAACGGCTGGAGCGTGATTACGGTCAGACAATTGAAGTTGAAATCAAAGATTTTGAATGTCTTATTACCCCCAAGGAGGCGCCGGCCATTTTGTGCAGTTGGTACGCGCGGCCGTTATTTGATCGGTACAAACGCCGCATAGGGGCAATGGCGGTAGGCCGTGATATTACCGAATATAAGAATATGCAAATTGAACTTGAGGACTATGCCAAGAATCTGGAAAAAAGCGTTGAAGAAAGAACCCTCGAACTCGAGAAAAAATTGACTCAGCTTGGCAAGTTGCTCGAGATAGGCGAAGAAATCAGGTTGAATGGTGATGTTGATGTAATTATAAATAAGATTTGTGATGCTGTACAAGCGCTTGGTTGGCGCAAAGTGGTCATTTCCTTGCGGGACTATGATATGCAAGTTTCGCAGCCGGTTGCCACTGCCGGTCTACCCGCGGATGAAGTAGAAAAGGTAATGAGCTGGCGCGACATTCCATTTGAACATACAGATAAGTATTTTAAAGAGCATTTCCGTATTAGCCATTCCTATTTTATCCCTCATGAAGAGGGTTTTGTTTCAGAGAAGGCGCCCTACTCCGTGTTCAGCGATTTGGGAAAAACTGTTGAAAGTGCATGGAACTCCATGGACGCGCTCCTTGTGCCCATTCGCACCAAAGATAAGGTATTGGGAACAATTAGTGTAGACGATCCGGTGGACAGGCGGCGGCCTGGTTTTGATGAAGTACGTGATCTGGAAATTTTTGCAGACAAGGCAGCCATCGCCATAGAAAACGTGAGACTGTTTCAGGCCCAGAAAGAAAACGAGAGGGAGGCCAAGTTTCTGGCCGATATCAGCAAAATTTTTCACGCAAGCCTGAACAAGAACGAAGTGTTTGAGGCTGTTGTTGAAAAAGGCGGCAGCACAATTGGTGAATTCTGTACCCTGCTCCTTACAGAAAAAAATGGCGACCTGCTTTTACCGGAGGCAACTTTTCATAGCGATCCACGAATTGTAGAACTTTTTCTGAAAGGTACCGAAGAGTTCCCCTGCAAGGTAAACGATGGCATTGTCGGCGCTGTTGTTGCGACCGGAAAAGCCAGCATGATGTCTACGCAATCGCCAGACAAACGCAGTCAATTTTCCGGCACCTTTCTTCACTATCTCGAAGAGCTGCACCCGATAACATCGCTGATGGTGGTGCCGCTTATAGCGCCGGGAAAAATAATTGGTGTCATGGCCTATGGTTTATTCGATGGAAAGCGCAGATACCGGAAAGAGGAATTGCGCCTGTCGCAAGAGCTTGCCAGCCGTGCAGCCCTTGCCATTGAAAATGCCCGTCTATTTGAAGAGGCTGGCGAAAAGGCAGCCGAGCTTGAGAAGGCCAACAAAATGAAGTCCGAGTTTCTGGCCAATGTTTCGCATGAACTGCGCACACCGCTCAATGCCATTATTACTCTCTCAGACCTAATGGTGCGCGGACTTGCAGAGCTCAACGAAGACGAACAGAAAAAACAGCTTGGCATCATTCATCGCAGTGGCCGTAACCTGCTGAATTTGATCAATGATATTTTAGATCTGTCCAAAATAGAATCGGGAAGAATGGACCCCAAGTATTCGTATATTCCCATTGTGGCCGTTGTTGAGGAAACCATAGAACACATTCGACCGCTCTGTATCGAGAAAGGGCTGGCGCTTGAGTTTCAATTTGACAACAAAATTCCGAAGGAGATTTACACGGATCAAACCAAGCTGACCAAGGCCATTATCAATATTCTTGGAAATGCCGTAAAGTTCACGCGAGTGGGTGAAATCTCAGTCCGGATGATCATGCCAAACAAGAATCGACTGGCGCTCAGTATTTCTGATACCGGAATTGGAATACCGGCTGATCGCATTGATGAGGTGTTTCGTGAATTTCACCAGATTGACAGCACGGATTCGAGGAACTATGGCGGTACCGGACTGGGGCTCGCCATCACCAGGCGTGTGCTGGATATTATCGGCGGTGACGTAACCGTGGAAAGTGAGCTGGGCAAAGGCTCGACGTTTACGATTACCCTTCCGTTGAAGTCAAAGGAAGAGGTGACGAACGGGAAAAAAATAGAGGAACAGGCCGCTTTGCCACGGCACCTGGCACAAGACGCGCTTGATGTTCAGGACGATCGTGATAATTTGGTCTCAAAGAAGAAAATTATCTTAGTCGTGGACGACGAATTGGATTCTCGCTATGTTATCTCGCATTATCTGCACGATTTAGAATATCAGGTCATTCTGGCCGACGAAGGAGAAGATGTTCTTGAACTGGCCAGGCGTTATCAACCATTTGCCATCACGCTTGACATTATCATGCCTGATAAGAGCGGCTGGGAAATTTTGAAAGAATTAAAAGCAGATGCAGATACACGCGATATTCCTGTTTTGATTGCCACCATATTACATGAGCGCAGCCGGGCACTCGATTCAGGTGCCAGTGCCTATCTGTCCAAACCTCTGACACCGGAGGCCCTGCAGAGAGAACTACATGGATTTGTAGATATTCAGCGACCTAAGTCGTCAAGATTCGAGATTTTGAATTTATTAGGAGAGGGGCTACGCAAGAAAAAACGAGCGCGTGACAAAAAAGTGAGTACCGCTGTTAAGTCCACGCATAACCGGATTTTGCTGGTGGATGATGATGGCGACACCCAGTATGCTCTGCGTCTGATTCTCGAAAGGGCCGGATATTCAGTTGATTTTGCCAGCGAAGGCCGAGAAGCTTTGAAAAAAGCCCAGGACCTTCAACCGAACCTGATTCTTATGGATATGATGATGCCGGGTATGGATGGCTACGAAGCCACGCGCGTGTTGAAGGCCAAGGAACAGTTTAGAAAAGTACCGATTGTCGCCATGACAGCCAAGGCTATGAAAGGTGACAGAGAAAAAACCATTCTTGCTGGTTGCGATGATTACATAGCCAAACCTTTTGTCACTGATGATATTCTAAAGTTGCTGCAAAAATGGTTGACGGATGGCGATGGCACATGATGATGGGCAGCAATGCAAGGTAAGTTGTTTTTACTACAAACGATTTCCCATCCTCTTATTTCGCCGCCTTTAATCCATTGAGCAATTGCTGCTCATCCGGTGGATTATATTCTTTGGCGGCTTTAAGTTCAACCCGAACTTTCTCATTCAGCAACAAGTCTGCTGAATATTCACCGATTGCTCAAGTTTTTGCCGATTAAAAATAGTCTCTCTGTTGTGCAATATTCCGTTTAATCAAAACTATTTTACTGTTTGAGGCATGCGTGGCTGGTGAGTGGTAACCTGAAAACGGGCCGGAACGGTGTTACATATTGTCTCACATGCATGCACAAAGGCTGTTTCATCCTGGAACAGTTACGAAGCAATTACATGGGGTCTTGTGTAAAGAGTTTATGGTTGTTTTGTAATTCGTGTAGATATTTATGATTGTAGGCTATAATTTTTACAGTGTGGGTTCTTGTAAAAATAACAAAGTGATTTTGTGTAAAAAGTTTAAAAACATTGGTTTGAAGATGTTGTTTTTCGGATTGAATGTTTAATGGGAACAACGCAATGCCTCTTTTCGTGGATTTTTTTTTGACGCGCCTGCCGGAGCGCAAATGTTATTTTGGTGCCCTGGCATAACGAATCTCCCGTGGCATGGTTTTAGCATTTTCGGCAGGTAATGACAGAAATTATTGTCCGCGCTCAAATCACTAACTCTCTTAGTTTCAAGTTCCAAGTGCGACAAAATTATCTACAAATAATTCGTTTGGCGTTTT